>NZ_RPRY01000471.1 GCF_003949795.1 Streptomyces sp. WAC06614 | reverse complement strand
GTCGGGGGCCGAGGAAGGCGGCGTAGCCGGCTCCCCCGGGTGCGGGGTGGGTGGCCTGGGTCCAGCCCTGCCGCTCGTAGAACGCGCACGCGGCCCGGGCACGGACCGAGGTCAGCAGCCAGCAGAGGCCGTCGGAGCGCTCCTCGGTGACAGCAGCCAGCAACGCGGCGCCCAGTCCGGTGCCCCGGGCACAGGCGGCGACTGCGAGCTCGTCGACCTCCCGTGCGCCACACAGCCACGCAGAGGTGTGCCGCTCGCCCAAGGCTGCCGATATGTACGGGTAGCAGCGGTCGGTGGGGAAGGAATCCGGAGTCGTCCAGGCCGTGGCGTACCCGAGGACGAGGTCCCCGTCGAGGGCAAGGGCCGCGGTGAAGCCCGGGCGCTTCACGTCGTCGGCGAGCCGCCGGACGTAGTCGTCGGCCCGGCCCGGATCCTCTGCCCAGGGCGGGGCGCCGTAGGTCCCGGCGTAGACCTCGCGCACCCCAGCCGTGTGTCCGAGCAGCTCGGAGGCCGGCAGGCGCAGGACGTCGACGGGCATCAGGCTGCCCGGACGGTGGGGCGGGCGAGCGGGGTCAGGGACGCGTATTCGAGGGGGGCGGACGGGTCGATCGAGACGTCCAGCGGGGCCGGCTCGGCGCCCGAGCGGACGAGCAGGTCGCCGACGGCGGCGATCATCGCCCCGTTGTCGGTGCACAGGGTCATCGGCGGAACGCGCAGCTCGATTCCCGCCGAGGCGCACCGCTTCTCCGCGAGGGCCCTGACCCGGGAGTTGGCGGCCACGCCGCCGACCACGACCAGCGTCTTCACGTCGTACGCCTTGCAGGCCGCCATGGCCTTGCGGGTCAGGACGTCGGCCACGGCTTCCTGGAGGGCGGCGGCCCCGTCGGCCACCGGCACCTCCTCGCCGCGCTGGCGGTGCTGCTCGACCCAGCGGGCGGCTGCGGTCTTGAGGCCGGAGAAGGAGAAGGCGTACGGGTCGTCGCCGGGCCGGGTGAGCGGGCGCGGGAAGGCCACGGCCTTCGGGTTTCCCTCCCGCGCCGCCTTGTCGATGGCCGGGCCGCCCGGGTACGGCAGGCCGAGGATGCGCGCGACCTTGTCGAAGCATTCGCCGGCCGCGTCGTCGAGGGTGTCGCCGAGGTGCAGGATCGGCTCGCGCACGAGGTCCCGGACGAGGAGCAGGGAGGTGTGGCCGCCGGACACGATCAGCACCACGCAGGGGTCGGGCAGCGGCCCGTGCTCCAGGGTGTCGGCGGCGACGTGCCCGGCCAGGTGGTGCACACCGTACAAGGGCACCCCGGCCGCGTAGGCCAGCGTTTTAGCCCCGGCCAGGCCCACCTGGAGGGCACCGGACAGGCCAGGGCCCGTGGTGACGGCGACGGCGTCGAGCTGACTGATCCGCAGTCCGGCCTGGTCGAGGGCCTGCCGGACCACCGGGTTGAAGGCGTGCAGGTGCGCACGGGCGGCGATCTCGGGCACCACGCCGCCGAACCGGGCGTGCTCGTCCATGCTCGACGCCACCACGTGGGCCAGCAGCTTCCCGTCCTGCACGATGCCCGCGCCGGTCTCGTCGCACGACGACTCGATCCCCAGCACCACCGGTCCGCCCACAGCGCGCCTCCTTCTGCATCCACAAAGCAACTGCAATATATGTGCAATAAGGGGGGCACCGTCACACCGGGCCAAGGAGAGAAGACCACCGCATGACCGCCACCGCACGCATCGCCAGCGACCGCCCCGTCGCCACGCTCATCAACGTGTTCACCGTCCCCGCCGAGCGGCAGCAGGAGCTCATCGACCTCCTCGCGCATGCCACCGAGACGACCATGAAGCACCAACCGGGCTTCCTCTGTGCCAACTTCCACGCCAGCCACGACGGCGAACGCGTCATCAACTACGCCCAGTGGGAAAGCGAAGCCCACTACCGCGCCATGCTGGCCAACCCCGAGGCCCGGGTCCACATGGACCAGGCCGCCACCATCGCCACCGACGTCCAGCCCCGCCTTTTCCACGTGGCCTCCCACCACCCGCGGCCATAACACGACGCCTCCCAGACCAGGCGTGCGGCGGCGCCGTCACTCGATTGGCGAGATCGGCGCCGTGGTGCTCGGGCCTGCGACAGGCTGGTGCGGTACGCATTCAGCATCCGGAAACAGGAGCTCGCGAGCGTTGCAGCACATGACGAGACACCCCTTCCCGCCACTCGCGACGTGCCGCTCGGTCCATTCGCGGGCATGGACGTACCGCTCTGGCAGTCAGCGAGCAGCTAGGTGCCGGGCACAACCTGGAGGCCTACGGCAACGTCTGGCGGAACGCCATGCCGACGTCTACCGCGGCGGGCCGGCGAACCCCTGAAATGGGGGCTCATGGGATCGCGCCAAGGCGTGCATCGACATCGTGCGCCTACTCGGCCGGGGCGCCTCCGGACTGCGACCCGAGCCGGCGACAAGTCGGCTCCGTCCCATCGCCCCCTTCTGCGTGGACCAGAGCTGTCCTACCGTCATACGCATGGCGAACGGGGTGTTCCACACCAAGTACGGCATAGAGATCAATCTGACCCACGAGGACTTGGGCTACCCAGGTCGACCCGATCTCCTCGACGAGATCACCCGGCCCGTGGGCAAACGCCCCCGGGACCTGCTCCAATGCCTCAAGGACCGCAGGGGCGGCCAGTGCGGGTGCGCCCTAGCCGACAAGTCACCCTGGATGTTCGTACGCCGCCAACGACGCGGTGGTCAGGTGACCTTGGTGGCCGCGCACTTGCCCATCACCCATGTCGCCACCCCGCAGGAGAGCGACAAGCACAAGGCCATGAAGGAACGGATCGCGCGCACCGCGTCCCGCCACGGCCTCCACGTGCAGGTCGAAGCCCGGTCCCCCGACAACCGGATCATCACCGACGTCCTCGTGACCGGTCCCGCCGGTCGCGTCGGCTGGGAGGCCCAGTACTCCCCCATCAGCACCAGCAGCGTCCACCGACGCTCGGCCCGGGCCCGCGCCAACGGCATTTCACCCCTATGGATCACCGGCGACCCTGCCTCCACCCTGATAGACCGGGCCCCCTGGGCACGCGTGGACGACGTTCCCTGGCAACGGATCGTCTCGCCGCTCGCCATGATCGTCCGAGGCGGCGTACGGCACCTCCAGATCTGGAAGTGCACGCAGGCCAGCGAGCGGCCGTGCCCGGAATCAGGTCAGGCCTGCGGCAGGTTCCACAGCGGCTGGTTCCTCCCCACCCTCTGCGTGCCGGAAGAGCGGTCCACCGCGCTCGACGAGCTCGTCGTCACCAGCGCCGACGGAGAGCACCTCCCCCTGCGCATCAGCGACCGCAACGGCAGCCGCCGGATATCCCACCTCTGGGCGCTGGCCGACGACGTCCGGCGCTGGCATGAGATCAACGGCGAGCAAGATCCGCTTGCGGACGCCCCGGCAGCTGCCGAGGAGGCCCTCACCTTCACCGAAGAAGAACTCGACGCCAACTGCCGCTACGGCGCAGAGGGCACGTTCGTCAGCGACCCCCGCCCACGTCGCGAAACCACCTCCGCAACCGGACTGCAAACCTTCGAGCACCTCGACATCGACCGGCGCACACCCAGCCGCCCCGTCCAACTCCGCCTCACGGACAACGAGCGGCGTGTGATCGCCGACCAACTCCACTGCCCGCCGTGGGAGATCGGCCCCTGCATGCTGTGCGCCACGCCCATTCACCGCTACGGGCCCCGGAGCCCGCTGGTCTGCCAAGCCTGCCGCAGCCACTGACGGCCCTGGGATCCCGCACCGCCGCGGACGCGGACGCGGACGCGGACAACGGGAACTCCTCGGACACCGCGCACGACTACGTCTCCGGCAAATCCCCGAAGGATGGCTGACCCCGGCAGCGGACGCCGGGCGCACGCCGCCGCACAAGGACTCAGTACCTGGAGAGCGCATGGCCGGAAGCCAGCCCGGAGGCCGCGAGCCCGCAACTTGGCGGGATTGGACGCCACCACCGGCCCTGGCCGGTTTCGTCATACTGCTGGCGGCCTTGTTCGCCCTGTCCTATGGCGTCGGGTCCGCCGCCGGGCCGGTCGCTCCGGGCATGCATCCGTCCGGCCCGGGTACCGGTTCCGGATCCGTTTCGCCCGGTGGCGGCGGGATGGGCGGGATGGGCGG
>NZ_RPRY01000470.1 GCF_003949795.1 Streptomyces sp. WAC06614 | reverse complement strand
GGTCGGGGGGAGGTCCTCCGGCAGGAGCAGGCTCAGGGCCGCCACGTCGAGTTCCGCGTCCGAGGTGATCCGGCTGAGGCGGCCCGCCTGGCGGGTGATCGCCTTCTCCAGCGTCTGCCGGGCGAACCGGCCGTTGCCGAAGGTCCGGTCCCGTTCCGTCGCCGCGAACAGCTCCCGCAGCGCCGCCACCGTCTGCGGCGCGCACGCGTACCCCGAGCCCTCGGCCTGGCGGACCACGATCTCCACCAGCTCGTCGTCCGTGTAGTGCTCGAACTCCACGGTCCGGCTGAACCGTGAGGCGAGGCCCGGGTTGGAGGCGAGGAAGCCGTCCATCTCGTCCGAGTAGCCGGCGACGATCACCGCCACCTCGTCGCGGTGGTCCTCCATCAGCTTCATCAGCGTGTCCACGGCCTCCTGACCGAAGTCGTTGCCGCTGCCCCCGCGCGGCGTCAGCGTGTACGCCTCGTCCACGAACAGCACACCCCCGCGCGCCCGGTCGAACGCCTCCTTCGTCAACTGCGCGGTGTGGCCGACGAACCGGCCCACCAGGTCCGCCCGCGCCACCTCGACCAGCTGCCCGCCCGGCAGCACGCCGAGCTCGGCCAGCAGCCGCCCGTACAGCCGGGCGACCGTGGTCTTGCCGGTACCCGGCGGGCCCGCGAAGACCAGGTGGTGGCTGATCGCCGCGGTCGCCAGCCCGGCCGCCTTGCGCCGGTTCACCTGCTGGATCAGGTTGACCAGGTCCTCCACCTGCTCCTTCGCCTGCGGCAGCCCGGTCATCCCGCGCAACTGCTCCAGCAGGCCCGGCTCCCGCTGCTCCGGCGCGGGGTTCGCCGCCCGCTCCAGCGCCTCGGCGGCGGCCGGCGACACGTCCTGCGGCAGCAGCAGCGCCAGCGCGTTGTCACCGATCTCCGGCTGGGACGCCAGCCGGGTCGCCTGCCGGTCCACCATCTCCTCGAACACCTTGCGCGCGGCCCGGCCGTTGCCGAAGTCCGCGCCCTTGCCCATCTGCTCGAAATGGGCCCTGAGCGCCTCCCGGGCGCCGTCGGCCAGCTCGTAGCCGTGCCCGGCGGCCGCCTTCTCCACGATCGTGGTCAGCTCGTCGTCCGAGTAGTTCTCGAACTCGATCGTGCGGCTGAACCGGGACGCCAGGCCCGGGTTGGAGTCGAGGAAGCCGCTCATCTCGTTCGAGTAGCCGGCCACGATCACCACGATCTCGTCGCGGTGGTCCTCCATCAGCTTCACCAGCGTGTCGATGGCCTCCCGGCCGAAGTCCGGACCGGTGCCCCCGCCGCCCTGGCTCAGCGTGTACGCCTCGTCGATGAACAGCACACCGCCGAGGGCCTCCTTGAACACGTCCGTGGTCTTGATCGCCGTACCGCCGATGATCGACGCCACCAGGTCCGCGCGGGCCACCTCCACCAGATGCCCGCTCGGCAGCACGCCCAGCTCGGCCAGGATGCTGCCGTACAGCCGGGCCACCGTCGTCTTGCCGGTGCCGGGCGGGCCCGCGAAGATCAGGTGCCGGCTCATCGGCAGCGAGGGCAGCCCCGCCAGCTCCCGCCGCTTGGCCAGCTTGTTGAGGTTGACCAGGGTGGCCACCTGCTCCTTGACCCCGTCCAGCCCGACCAGCGACGCCAGCACCGACAACGGCCCCTGTTCCGCGGCCGGTTCCGCCGTACCGGCCGCGCCCTGCTCCGGCCCGCCCGCCGTCCCGTCACCCGACCCGGCCTGCGCCGTGAGCTCGCCGAACGCGTCGCCCACGGCGTTGTCCCGGCTGGTCAGCGCCTCCACGGCGAGCCGGTTGCCGGGCTTGGTCTGGCGCAGGCCGCAGCCGCGGTTGCCGGCCACCGTGCAGTCCTGGAGCCGGACCGCCTCGGTGGAGTCCACCCGGACGCCGTCCTGCGTGTTGTCCTCGGCCTCGCAGCCGGTCAGGGTCGCCCGCGCGCCCGCCGCCACCAGGAACCCGTGCCGCCGGTTGGACCGGGCGCGCGTGCGGTTCGCGGTCACGTCGCCGCCCTCCTCGACCAGCACGCCGTCCTGCGCCGCGCCCGACACGTCGCAGTCCCGCAGCACCGCCGTGCCCCGGGAGCCGACGGACACCCCGGCCGAGCCCGCGTCACGGACCGTGGTCCCGCCCAGATGCACATTGCCCTGCCCGTCGACCCGTACGCCGGCCAGCCCGGTGGCGGCGATCTCCGCGCTCTCCAGCCGGCCGCGGCCGCCGCGTGCCACCTCCACGCCGTGACCGCGGACGTCGACGACCGTGAGCCGGCGCAGCAGCGGATTGGCGCCCTCCCACACGCTGACGCCGTTCCCGCCGGCGTCCCGGACCTCCAGCCGGTCGAACTCCGGGGCGCTGTCCCCCGTCAGACCGACCCCGGCGCCGCCGCAGTCGCGCACCGTGGTCCGGGCGAACGACGGGCTGGAGGACTCCTCCACCCACAGGCCGATGCTGTCCGCACCGCTGATCTCGCACTCCTCGAACGTGCCGCGCGAGCGGGCCGCGACGTGGATGCCGTGGCCGCGCGTCCGCGACGTACGGCAGCGCCGCACCACCGGGTCGCTGCCCCCCGCGACGGCGATGCCGTGCCCGGCCGTGCCCGTGACCGCGCAGTCCTCCAGGACCGCGCGGGCGGCCGTGGCGACGTACACGCCCATCGCGCAGTCCCGGACGGTGGTGCGCAGCACCCGCGTGGAGCTGTTCTCCTCCAGGGCCACCGCCGGCTTGTCCGTGGCGGAGATCTCGCAGCCCTCGATGGTGCCGCGGCCCTCGCCGTTGGCGCAGATGCCGTTGCCCCGGGCGTCGCGCATCACGCAGTTGCGCACCTTGGGGTTGGCCTTCTCCCCGATGACCAGCGCGGAGGTGCCCAGGTGCTCGATGACGCAGTCCTCGATCACACTGTGCCCGCTGGAGGTCTCCACGATGCCGGCGCCCACCGGGTTCACCACCCGGCACCCGCGCATCGCCAGCGCACCCTGCTGGCGGGTGAGCACCGCCGTCCACGACCCGCCCACCACCTCGCAGTCCTGCAACGCCGCCTGCCCACGCGGCACGTCGAGGGCCGGCAGGTCCTCGTCCTGCCCCTGGAGCACCAGCCCGGTGAGCTGGACGGCCTCGGCGACCACCTGGACCACCGCGCCGCGCGGCGGGGCGATCCGCACGCTGCCGCGGTGCTCCTCCGCGGTGATCGTCACCATCTTGGTGATGACGAGGTTCTCCTCGTAGCGACCGGGCCGCACCGAGATCACCGCCCCGCTGCGCGCCGCTTGCAGGGCGTCGCCGATGGTGCGGAACGAGGCGTCGGCCGCCTCGGCGCACACGGTGAGCACATGGCGCGACATAGCGTGGGGTTCCCTTCGGTGCGGGGCGTGTGGACGGTGCCGCCGGCGTCGGGGGACACCGGCGGCCGGACCCGGCGTACGGCCGGGCCCGGGGTCAGGCGGTACAGGCGGCGACGACGGACGCCGGGGCGATGCGGTGGGGGCGGCGGCCCCCTCGACGAGCCCTCGACGACGACGTGCCTGTACGGGACGACGTGCCTGGACGGGACGACATCCGTGTACGGGACGACGTGCGTGTACAGGACGACGTGCGTGTACGGGACGGCGTGCGTGTACAGGAGGAGGTACGGGCCGGGCCCACGCCCTGGTTCACCCCACGCGCCAGACCGGTGCGTCCTGCGCCGGCGGACTGAGCACGAAGGCCGCCGCCCGGTCCACCGTCGCCTGGTCGGCGGGAGCCGGCCGGTAGTCCGGGGCCGAGAGGTGGGCGAGCAACTCGGGCTCGGGGGCCAGGCCGTAGGCCTCCAGGTAGTAGGCGATCGTGTCGGTCCATATCCAGGCCCCGTCCGTACGGAAGTTGAGCGGGACCACGGCCCCCGCGGCCGGGTTCCGTACGTCGTGCATCAGCGCAGGGCTCAGCAACACCGGCAGCCCGGCCGCGAGCCGCTCCAGCAACAGGGCGCGCAGCGCCAGGTCCTCGACCACCGGATGGTCCTCGGCGAAGCCGGGGCCGGTCTCGGGGTGGACGAGGTCGAAGACGGCGGCGGTACGGAAGTGCGGGGTCGGCGGAGTGAGTTCCGGCGTCGTCGGCGTCGTGAGTGCGGTGTCGCTCAGTGCGGTGTCGCTCATGGCGGGCTCCAAAAGGGGCACAGGGCAGGGGGCGTTTCGGGCG
>NZ_RPRY01000469.1 GCF_003949795.1 Streptomyces sp. WAC06614 | reverse complement strand
TACGGTGGGGCACGAGGGCCTCCTCGGATCCGTGTAGATGTCGCAATCCACACCGAACCCGGAGGCCCTCACCCATTTCAAGAACCCAGCACGCGTGTCACCAACGTCCCGGGACAACACACCTAGGCGGCCTGTCCGTAAAGAGACCTCCCGGTTCTTCGCACGATCGGATGAATGTGGGACCAAGGGGGCGGTACGGGCGGAGTTCGCCGCTACATTCACGCCGTTCACAGGGCCGGGACCCCGGTCCGTCACGTCAGGAGACCGTGGAGCCGATGACGGAACGACCAGCCCAGCGTGTCCCCAACCGGCAGCTCGCAGCGTTGATCGCGGAAGCCGGGTTCTCCAACGCCGGGCTCGCCCGCCGGGTCGACCAGCTCGGCCTGGAGCACGGTCTCGATCTGCGCTACGACAAGACCTCCGTGACCCGGTGGCTGCGTGGCCAGCAGCCGAGGGGGACCACCCCCGCGCTGATCGCCGAGGTCTTCACCCGGCGCCTGGGCCGCCGGCTCTCCGCCCAGGACCTGGGCCTGGACGCGTGCGCGCCGGTGTACGCGGGGCTGGAGTTCGCGGCCACGCCGGAGGAGGCGGTGGACATCGCGAGCGGGCTGTGGCGCAAGGACTCCGGCTCGCACGCCGAACTGCGGAAGATCGCCTTCACCCCGGCCGGGCTGGTGGTGCCGAGCCGGGACTGGCTGATCGGCCGGGCCGACGAACGGGTCGGCCGGGGCGCGGACCCGGCGCAGGTCCGGGTGCCGACCCAGGGCCGGACCGGGGTGCCGCGGCAGCGGCAGATCGACCGGGGCCCCGGGCAACGGGTGACGGCCGGGGACATCGCGGCGCTGCGATCGGTGAGCGACCTGTTCCGGGCGCTGGACCAGGCGTACGGGGGCGGGCACGCCCGGCAGGCGCTGGTGCGGTACCTGGAGCACGAGGCGGAGCCGATGCTGCGCGGCACGTACGGGGAGACGACCGGGCGGCGGCTGTTCGCCGCCGCGGCCGATCTGACCCGGCTCGCCGGGTGGACCTCGTACGACATCGCGGCGCACGGACTGGCGCAGCGGTACTTCGTGCAGGCGCTGCGGCTGGCGCAGGCGGCCGGGGACCGGCCGTACGGCTCGTACGTGCTGGTGACGATGAGCCGGCAGGCGGTGTACCTGGGGCACGGCCGGGAGGCGGTGCAACTGGCCCGGGTCGCCCAGCAGGGCGTCGGCTCCGGGCCGCCGCCGGTGGTCCAGGCGATGCTGCACGCGGCGGAGGCCCGCGGGCACGGGGTCCTCGGCGAGGTGCGTGCCGCCACGGCGTCGCTGGTACGGGCGGAACGGGCGCTGGGCGCGGCCCGGCCGGGCGACGACGTGCCGCACTGGGCGCGGTTCTTCGACGAGGCCCAGCTCGCGGACGAGTTCGGGCACGCCCACCGCGACCTGCAGCAGTACCGTGCGGCGGCGCAGCACGCGGAACGCTCCCTGCAGCTGAGGGGCCCCGCCTTCGCCCGCTCACGACTGTTCTGCCGCGTGGTGCTGGCCACGGCCCGACTGGGGCTGGGCGAACTGGACCAGGCCTGCGCCCTGGGGGCGGAGGCTGCGCAGCAGGCCATGGAGATGCGGTCGGTGCGGGCCGTGGAATACGTCCGCGACTTCGAACGCAGGCTGGAGCCCTATCGCGACGCTCCCCCGGTCAAGTCCTACCGCGACCGGGTCGCGTCACTGGCCTGACCGGGGTCGGGGCCCCAGAACCAGGGGCTCCGCCGCCGCCTGTGCCCCGGGTCCTCACACGCCGGACGGGCTGAAAAGGCCCCTGCGGGTCCGGGGGCGGAGCCCCCGAAACCCGGAGCCGGGCCCGGGCAACGAGGCCGGGGCCCAGCCGCGGGAGCCAAGGCCGAGCCCGGGCAAGGAGGCCGGGGCTCGGCCACGGAAGGCGAGGTCAGGCACCGGTAGGGCTCAGGCGGCGGCCGGCAGGCCCGGGTCCGTGGTGAGGAGGGGCATGCCGAAGTCGCGGAGGACGGCGGCCGCCGCCCGCCGGGCCGAATGCAGGGCGCCCTGCACGGTATTGGTGTCGCGGTGGTCGCCGCACACGTACAGGCCCGACAGCACCCGCACCGGCCGCCGCAGGTCGTGCGGCGGCGGCATCGCCGGGACCGCCTCCCGCGTGTGGTGGACCGCCAGGAGGTCCCACTCCCGCGTGGAGACCTCGTAGAGGCGCGCCAGCCGGGCCGCGACCGTCCGGGGCGGCGGGGGCGGCCCCAGGACCGTCGTCGTCACCAGGGCACGACCGGCCGGCGCCCGGCCCGGGTCGACCGCGCTCATCACGGCCGTGTGCGCCACCGGCCACTTCGGGTCCCCGTCCAGCATCAGCGACCCGTCGGACGGCAGCCCGCCGGGCAGCCCGTGGTGGATCACCGTCATCTCGTGGAACGCCGGCACCCGCAGCCCCGGCAACAGCGCGGCCGCCGCCCGCGCCCCCGTCGCCAGCAGGACGGAACGGCAGCGGAACTCCCCGTGGTCCTCCGTCACGACCACGTTCGTGGCGACCGACCGGACCCGTACGCCCGTACGGATCGTGCCCGTCGGCAGGCCGGCCGCCAGGAGTGCGGGCAGCGTCGCCGCGCCGCCCTCCGGCACCGCCAGCCGGCCCTGCGCGAAGCCCCGGAGCGCCAGGTCGGCGACCCGGCTGGAGGTGCCGAGGTCCGGGTCGCAGAGCAGGGTGGCGAGCAGGGGCCGCAGGGCCCCGGTGCCCCGGGAGCGCAGCGCGGCGCGCGCCGTGCGCTCCGGGCGGGCCAGCACCCGCTCCACCGGCAGCTGCGCCAGCCGGCCCAGCGCCGCGCTGAGCCGGGCCTGGTCCAGCGAGCCGCTGGCCAGGGCCCTGGCCGGGGTGAGCGTGCCGACCCGTTGCGGCTTGCCCTCGGTGTGCACGAGCACGCCGGGGGCGAACGGCCGCAGGACCAGGTCGGCCAGACCCGGCGTCAGGTCCAGCTCCGGGTACGAGGTGTTGAGCAACTGGCCGATCCGGTCCAGCCGGAATCCGCCGACCGTGTCGGTGGCCATTCGCCCGCCGGGGCCGTCGGCGGCCTCCAGGAGGATGACGCTGACCCCCGCTGCGATCAGATGGTGTGCCGCCGCGAGTCCCGAGACTCCGGCTCCCACGATGACGACGTCCGCATGGTGTGCGCTGCTGAGCACGTGCCCCTCCCCGAGGTCGGCGCGGCTTGTCTGGTCCTCCTTCCCCCAACGGACTTGAGGGGAACCCAAGTCCGGTGCGGTATTGGGCACAACTTCGGTCGCACCGCGGTCACCGGTTCCACCGGGCTCATCGGCAAGGCCCTCGTACGGTCCCTGCGCGCGGACGGGCACGAGGTGGTGCGGTACGTACGGCGCCCACCGGCCGCGCCGGACGAGGCGCGCTGGGACCCGTCGGCCGGTCACGTCGACCCGGCGGGCCTGGCCGGCTGCACGGCCGTGGTCCACCTGGCCGGCGCCGGCATCGGCGACCGGCGGTGGACCGACGCCCACAAACGGGCGATCCGTGACAGCCGGGTGCTGGGCACCACGGCCCTCGCCCGCGCCCTCGCCGCCCTCGACGAGCCGCCCCAGGTGCTGGTCAGCGGTTCGGCCGTCGGGTACTACGGCGACCAGGGCGACCGCGTCCTCGACGAGGGCTCCCCGGTGGGGGACGGCTTCCTGCCCTCGGTCTGCGCGGAGTGGGAGGCCGCCACCGCCCCCGCGCAGGAGGCGGGGGTGCGCACCGTCCTGGCCCGCACCGGCCTGGTCGTCGCCCGCGAGGGCGGGGCCTGGGCCCGGCTCTTCCCGGTCTTCAAGGCCGGCATCGGCGGCCGGCTCGGCGACGGCCGCCAGTACTGGCCGTTCATCTCCCTGCACGACGAGGTCGCGGCCCTGCGGCACCTGATCGACACCCCCGCCCTCAGCGGCCCGGTCAACCTCACGGCGCCGGAGCCGCCGACCAACCGGGAGATCACCGCCGCCATGGGCCGCGTCCTGCACCGGCCGACGGCGTTCGCCGTACCGGCACCGGTGCTGCGGATCGTCCTCGGCGAACTGGCCCAGGACGTACTGGGCAGCCAGCGGGCCCGGCCGGTGCGGCTGCTGCGGTCCGGGTTCGTCTTCCGGTACCCGGACGTGGAGGACGCGCTGCGCGCGGCGCTGGGCGGGGACGAGCCGGGCTGAGGGCCCGGGGG
>NZ_RPRY01000468.1 GCF_003949795.1 Streptomyces sp. WAC06614 | reverse complement strand
TCATCGGCCCGATGACGAGCTGGCCCAGCGCCATGCGGCCCGGCGCGCTCGTCGTGTTCGTCCTGGGCGGCCTGACCGCCCTGGCCCCGCTGTCCATGGACATGTACCTGCCGGCCCTGCCGGAGGTGACCACCGCCCTGTCCAGCCCGGCCGCGACCGTCCAGCTCACGCTGACCGCCTGCCTGGCCGGCATGGCGCTGGGCCAGCTCGTCATCGGGCCGATGAGCGACAAGTGGGGCCGGCGCCGCCCGCTGCTCGTGGGCATGGTGGTCTACGTCCTGGCCACCGCCGTCTGCGCCCTGGCCCCCAGCGCCGGCCTGCTCATCGGCTTCCGGCTGCTCCAGGGCCTGGCCGGGGCCGCCGGGATAGTGATCGCGCGGGCCGTCGTGCGCGACCTGTACGACGGGGTCGCCATGGCCCGGTTCTTCTCCACCCTCATGCTGATCTCCGGGGCCGCCCCCATCGTGGCCCCGCTCATCGGCGGCCAGGTGCTGCGCGTCGCCGACTGGCGGGGCGTCTTCCTCGTGCTGACCGGGGTCGGCACCGTGCTCACCCTGCTGGTGTGGCGGGGCCTGCGCGAGACCCTGCCGCCCGAGCGGCGCCAGACCGGCGGGGTGGGCGCGGCCCTGCGGACCATGCGCGGGCTGCTGTCCGACCGGGTCTTCACCGGGTACACCCTGGCCGGCGGGTTCGCGTTCGCCGTGCTGTTCTCGTACATCTCCGCCTCGCCGTTCGTGGTCCAGGAGATCCACGGGGCCTCCCCGCAGGCCTTCAGCCTGCTGTTCGGGGCCAACTCGGTCGGGCTGATCGTGGTCGGCCAGATCAACGGCAAGCTGCTGGTGGGCCGGGTCAGTCTGGACAAGGTCCTCGCCGTCGGGCTGGCCGTGAGCACGCTGGCGTCGGTGGCCCTGCTGCTGATGGCGGCGGGCACGTTCGGCCGGACGGGCCTCGCCCCGGTGGCGGTCGCCCTGTTCGTGCTGGTCTCCGCGATGGGTCTGCTGCTGCCCAACACCAACGCGCAGGCGCTGATGCGTACCCCGCACGCGGCGGGCTCGGCCTCCGCGCTGCTGGGCACCTCCTCGTTCCTGGTCGGGGCGGTGGCCTCGCCGCTGGTCGGGATCGCCGGCGAGGACACGGCCGCGCCGATGGCTCTGGTCCAGGTGATCTGCTCGCTGCTGGCGGCGGCCTGCTTCCTCGGCCTGTGCCGTCCCTGGCAGGACCGCGAGCCGGTCGCCGCGCCCGCGGCGCCGTAAGCTGCCGTGGTGAACCACTCCGTACCCGCCTCCCCCACCACCGCCGACACCCTGCGCGCCGCGCTCGGCGGGCTGCTCGACGGGCTGCCGCCGAAGCAGGCCGCGGCCGCCGTCGACCGGCTGATCGCCAACTACCGGGGCCGGACGCCCACGGACGCGCCCGTGCTGCGGGACCGCTCCGACGTGGCGGCGTACGCGGCCTACCGGATGCCGGCGACCTTCGAGGCGGTCCGCGCGGCCCTCGGCGCCCTGGCCGACGCCGCCCCCGACTGGGCCCCGGCCTCGCACGTCGACGTGGGCGGCGGTACGGGAGCGGCGACCTGGGCGGTGGACGCGACCTGGGACGGGCCGCGGGAGACCACCGTGCTGGACTGGGCCGAGCCGGCGCTGGCGCTGGGCCGGGAGCTGGCCGGGGCCTCGGGTTCGCCGGTGCTGCGCGGGGCCGAGTGGCGCCGGGCGGTCATCGGGACCGGGCTGTCGCTGCCGGAGGCCGAACTGGTCACCGTCTCCTACGTGCTCGGGGAGCTGACCGCCGAGGCCCGCGCGGCAGTGGTCGCCGAGGCGGCCCGGGCGGCGCGGGTGGTGGTCGTCGTCGAACCGGGCACCCCCGAGGGCTACCTGCGGATCCGCGAGGCCCGCGACGCGCTGATCGCGGCGGGGATGCACGTGGCCGCGCCCTGCCCGCACGACGGGACCTGCCCGATCGTGGTCGGCGAGGACTGGTGCCACTTCTCGGCCCGGGTCAGCCGGTCCTCCCTGCACCGGCAGGTCAAGGGCGGGTCGCTGGCGTACGAGGACGAGAAGTTCAGCTACGTCGCCGCCGTGCGCCTCCCCGCGGCCCCGGCCGGGGCCCGGATCACCCGCCGGCCGCAGATCCGCAAGGGCCTGGTCCTGCTGGACCTGTGCGGGCCCGACGGACTGGTCCGCGAGACGGTCACCAAGCGCCACGGCGACCTGTACAAGGCGGCCCGGGACGCCGAGTGGGGCGAGGAGTGGCCGCCGGCCGGATGACCGGCGGCCGGTCCCGGTCAGGCCGGGCGCAGCTCCTGGGTGCAGCACTTCACGCTGCCGCCGCCCTTGAGCAGTTCGCCGAGGTCCACCCCGATCGGCTCGAAGCCGCGGTCGCGCAGCGGCCCGAACAGCCCGACCGCCGCCTGCGGCAGCAGCACGTGCCGGCCGTCGGAGACCGCGTTCAGCCCGAGCGCGGCCGCGTCCTGGTCGGTGGCGAGCAGCGCGTCGGGGAACAGCCGGCGCAGCACGGCGCGGCTGCCGGGCGAGAACGCCGGCGGGTAGTACATGATCTCGTCGCCGTCGAGCACGCACAGCGCGGTGTCGAGGTGGTAGTAGCGGGGGTCGACGAGGTCCAGCCCGATCACCGGCCGCCCGAAGAACTCCTGGGCCTCGTCGTGCGAGAGCGGACTGGACCGGAAGCCCCGGCCCGCCAGCACGTAGGTGGCCGTGACGGCGAAGTCGCCCTCGCCCTCGTTGACGTGCGAGGCCTGGTGGATCTCCGCGAACCCGTGCGCGGCGAACCACTGCGCGTGGGCCTCGGCCTCGGCGGCCCGCTCGGGGTAGGCGAAGCGCGCGATCAGCACCCGGTCGTCGATGACGGTGGCGCCGTTGGCGGCGAAGACCATGTCCGGCAGCGCCGGGTCCGGCGCGAGTTCCTCGACGGTGTGGCCGAGGGCGCGGTAGCGGTCCCGCAGGTCCTCCCACTGGGCCAGGGCGAGGGGCAGGTCCACCGGTTTCGTGGGGTCCATCCACGGGTTGATGGAGTACGTGACCTTGAAGTGCGCGGGTGGGCACATCAGGTACCGCCGGGGTGTGGCGTCTCTGCGCAAAGAAGGCTCCTCACGTTATGAGAGTCAGAGAATCGTCTCTCCTGAAAGGTGAGCGCGCAGTGAACTGTTCGGGTGGTTTACCGGACCATGGGAAGACGATACGTCTCGCGTTGGTAGGGTGGCCGGATGGCGAAGATCCCCGATGCCTCCCGTCGCAGCGACCGCTCCCGTCGCGCCATCCTCGACGCCGCGCTCGCCCTCGTCGGCGAGGTCGGCTACAACAAGCTCACCATCGAGGCCATCGCCGCACGGGCCGGCGTCGGCAAGCAGACCATCTACCGCTGGTGGCCGTCGAAGGCGGCGGTGCTCCTCGACGCCTCGCTCGCGCTGGCCGGGGACGCCGAGGCCGAGGGCGGCTGGGAGGGGTTCCCGGACACCGGTGACCTGGCCGCGGACCTGAAGCACGTCCTGCGGGCCACGGTCGACGAGTTCAACGACGAGAAGTACGAGGCGCCCGCCCGCGCCCTGACCGCCGCCGGGGCCACCGACCCCGCCCTCGGCGCGCAGTTCACCGCCAAGCTGCTGGAGCCGCAACTGGCCCTCTACGAGGCCCGGCTGCGCGCGGCCCGGGACGCCGGGCAGCTCGCCGAGGACACCGATCTGCGCCTCGCCGTCGAGATGCTCCTCGGCCCGCTGACGTACCGCTGGCTGCTGCGGACGGCTCCGCTGACCCACGCGTTCACGGACGCGCTGGTGGACCGGGTGCTCGGCGGTATCGCGAAGGTGGCGTAGATCACCGGGGCCCCCGGCCGCTTTCCCTCGCACAAGTGTGGCTGAAATGTGTGGTTATGTGGGGGTTGTGTGGTGCCCCGGGTTGGAGAGTGCGGTCACTTCGGCCTCCGGATGGTGGGACGATGGTGGGATCTGCCGAGGACCAACGGTGAGGTGAGGGGATAGATGGGGTCTGAGCCCGGCCGCGTCGTACGCGGCGAGCAGAGCAGGATTTCCGGATGGCTCCGCCGGCGCCGGAAACCCGTCGCGGAGGACCCCGGACGCACGCGTGAGGCGCTCCTGCTGGGCGTCGCCGCCGCGGGCCTCCCCCTCGCCCCCGCCGCCCATCCCGACGGCTACCGCTGTTCGTGCGAACGGATCGGCTGTCCCACCCC
>NZ_RPRY01000467.1 GCF_003949795.1 Streptomyces sp. WAC06614 | reverse complement strand
GGGCAGCCGGCCTGGCGCCGCCGACCCGCCGCGACAGGCGGGCCAGGCGGCGGGCGGACCCGGCCGGGGCGCGCCCCGCGGCGGGGCGGCGGCGCCCGGCCGGCTGCCCCGGCAGGCGCGCCAGGCCGGCTGCCGCCCCGGCAGGCGGGCCAGGCAAACCGGCCGCGGCAGGCGGGGCCGATCGGGCCGGGCTCGGCTGCGGGGCCGGCCGGACCGGGCTCGGCTGCGGGGCCGATCGGGCCGGGCTCGGCTGCGGGGCCTGCCGGGCCGGGCTCGGCTGCGGCCGGTCGGGCCAGCTCGGCTGCGGCCGGTCGGGCCGGTTCGGCTCCGGGGCCTGCCCCGGCCGGAGCCGGCCGGGGCAGGCGGGCCGGGTCCGCCCGGTCAGACCAGGCGGATCGGCTTCTCCGGGCGGACGCCCAGGGCCGAGAGCCAGTCGCGCAGGGGGGCCGGGTCGCCGTCCTCGACCAGGGACAGGACCCGCGGGCCCAGGTCGGCGCTGCGTTCGCCGCCGACCAGCAGGACCGGGCCGTCGAGCCAGTCCAGGCCCGGCTCGGCGCCCGCGGAGTCCACGGCGGCGCAGCAGACCAGCGCCGTGACGTGGTCGGCCAGCAGGTCCCGGCCGCTGCGGGGCGGCTGGAGGGGGAACAGCGGCACGGCATCGGCGCCGCGCGCCTTCGCCGCCCCGGCCCCGGCAGCGCGCTCCGCGCGGGCCAGGTCCCCGCTGAGCCGGCCGGCCAGCGCCTCGCCGGCCGCGGCGTCGCCCTGGGCCAGGTAGACCAGGACCCGCTCCAGCGTGGGCCCGCCGAGCGCGGCCGCCGGATCGTCCGCCCGGCCGGCGACCACCGCCGCCGGAGCGGCTCCCCCGGCGGCCCGCCCGGCCCGGGCGGCACCGGCGGCCAGGCCGGGGCCTGCCGTACGGACCGGGGCCGGGGCGGCGGGCCGGGTGGCCGGGCCCGGGTCGTGCGGGGGACGGCCCTGGGCCGCCTGCTGGGGGTCGGCGGGGTGGCCCGGCACGGCCAGGGCGTCGAGCGCCCGGTGCAGCCGGGCGGCCTCCGCCCGCCACGTGCGGTCCACGACCTCCTCCGGGTACGCCGCCCAGGACACGGGCGCCCAGTCGGGGCCGGCCTCGGCCGGCCCCCCGTGGAACAGCCGGGCAGCGAGCAGCGAGGCCGCCTCGTCCACCGTCCCCGGCTCCTCCAGGAGGTCGCACGCGGGACGCTCGCCCAGGCGGGAGGTGAACCCCTCGGCCAGGCGGTCACGACGGGACAGCTCGGTCAGCGCGGAGACCACGCCCGCGTCCAGGTGGGCCGGCCAGCGGCCCATCCGCCACGCGGGCAGCGCCACCCGGGTCAGCAGCCGGTCCCAGCCGGCGTAGGCCAGCCCGACCTGCTCCTGGGCGACGATCCGCAGCCCGTAGTCCACGCTCTGGGCCCGCTCCGAGGCGGCCGCGGCGACACCGCGCTCCATCTCGGCGGCGTGCGCCCCGCACAGCCGCAGCAGCAGCCGTGCGGCGCCGGCGATCCAGCCCAGCCCTCGCCCGTTGCCCACGTCCACCGCGGCGTCCAGGCCGCGGACGAAGCGCCGGGCGTCGGCTATGTCGGGCTGCGCGGACGGGCCCGTGCCGGCGACGACGGGCGCGAGGACGGCCCGTAGCTCGGCGACCCGCATCCACCACAGGAACGGGGAGCCGATGACCAGCACCGGAGCCGCGTCCCGCGCGGTGCCCGGGGAGGCGGCGGACCCGCCGGATATGCTCCGGCGCCGGTGCGCCGCGTGCGTCCGGTCCTCCAGCCAGCTGTCGCAGTCCGGCGTGAGCGCTATCGCCGAGGGCGGCGGCACCTCCAGCCGGTCGGCCAGGTCCCGCACCATCCGGTACAGGTCCGGGGCGGCCTCCTCCGGCAGCGGCACCGTCGGCGTCACCGCCGGCCGCGCCCGCAGCACCACCGCGGCGAAGATCCCGCCGACGAGCAGCACCAGCACGGCGGCCACGCAGACGCCGAGGACCACCAGCGGCCACGGATCGCCCGAGAGCCGCCCCGTCATCCGGGCGGAGACCAGCACCACCGCGAGGGCGGCGGGCAGCAGCACCACGGCCAGCGCCGTGCTGCGGACCCGCAGCACGGCGAGGGCCCGCGAGCGCGCGGCCAGCGCGCCCACCTCGATGTTCGAAACGGTTCCGGACACGACCGGACCTCACCCCCTCTGCCCTGCGGCGGCTTTGCTCACTCCCCCACTGTGACACCCGCCACTGACATCGCAATGCCGGTGGGCCAAGTGCCGGAATGCTTGCGCCGCACCATAGTTGGGGCATTCCCGGGCGTCAGGCGGTCAAGGCATCGATCACCCGATGGAATGGCTTTGGGTAAAGCTGGGTGCGTTCGAACGCGGCCTGCCGCATGCACGCGCGCGGGCCCGGGCGCGTCGTCCGCGCTCCGGGCCCGCGACCGTGCGGTACCGCTACCGGTGGTGCCTCAGCGGCCCTCCGCCGCCTTCGCCGCAATGTCCGTACGGTGCTGGGAACCCGCCAGCCGGATGCGCCCGACCGCCTTATACGCCCGCTCCCGGGCCTGCGCCAGGTCGGAACCGGTCGCCGTCACCGACAGCACCCGTCCCCCCGCGCTGACGACGCGGTCGCCCTCGCGCCGGGTCCCGGCGTGCAGCACGTACGCCTCCGGGCCGTCCTCGGCCGCGACCTCGTCCAGGCCCTCGATCGGGTCGCCGGTGCGCGGCGTGCCGGGGTAGTTCGCGGAGGCCACGACCACGGTGACGGCGGCGTCGTCGTGCCAGTTCAGCGGGGCCTGGAGGTCGAGGGTGCCGTTGGCGGCGTTCAGCAGGACGCCCGCCAGCGGGGTGCGCAGCCGGGCGAGGACGACCTGGGTCTCCGGGTCGCCGAAGCGCGCGTTGAACTCGATGACCCGCACGCCGCGGCCGGTGATCGCCAGACCGGCGTAGAGCAGCCCGGAGAACGGCGTGCCGCGGTGGCGCAGCTCGTCCACGGTCGGCTGGAGCACGGTGGCCATGACCTCGTCGACCAGCTTGGGGTCGGCCCACGGCAGCGGCGAGTACGCGCCCATGCCGCCGGTGTTGGGGCCCTCGTCGCCGTCGAGCGCGCGCTTGAAGTCCTGCGCGGGCTGGAGCGGCAGGACGGTGACGCCGTCGGTGATCGCGAAGAGGGAGACCTCGGGGCCGTCGAGGTACTCCTCGATCACCACCCGGTCGCAGCCGCGGGCGTGCTCGCGGGCCGCCTCCCGGTCCTCGGTGACCACGACGCCCTTGCCGGCGGCCAGACCGTCGTCCTTGACGACGTAGGGCGCGCCGAAGGCGTCCAGGGCGTCGTCGACCTCCTCGGGGGTGGTGCACACGTACGAGCGGGCCGTCGGGACGCCGGCCGCGGCCATCACGTCCTTGGCGAAGGCCTTGGAGCCCTCCAGCAGGGCCGCCTCGCGGGAGGGGCCGAAGACGGGGACGCCGGCCGCGCGCACGGCGTCGGCGACCCCGGCGACCAGCGGCGCCTCGGGGCCTACGACGACCAGCTCGGCGCCGAGCTCGGTGGCCAGCGCCGCGACGGCGTCGCCGTCGAGCGCGTCGACCTCGCGCAGTTCGGCCACCTCCGCGATCCCCGCGTTGCCGGGGGCGCAGTAGAGGGCGGTGACGTCGGGGTCGAGGGACAGAGAGCGGCACAGGGCGTGTTCGCGGGCGCCGCCGCCGATGACGAGGACCTTCACGGGCCTCAGCCTAGTCCTCACCTGCGGGCGATCTTCGTGCGGGCACCCCAATGACGTGGCCCTACTCGTTCGTATATTCCTCCACCACCGTGGCTCCGAGCTCGCGCACGATCAGGTCGTGCCCGCTGAGGGCGCTCTCGACCAGGTCCGGGTCGTCGTCCTCCGGAACGTCGTCCTCCGGGGCGACCGGCGGCGCTTCACCTGGATCCTGCTCAGCCAGAACGCGCAGGTCACCGGGTTCGACGGGACCACCCTCCAGCTCGGCTTCCCCAACCCCGGAGCCCGGGACAACTTCTCCAGCAGCGGGAGCGAGGACGTGCTCAAGGCGGTCCTCGCCGAGCAGTTCCAGGTCCACTGGAAGATCGACGCCGTGGTCGGCGGCGGCGGACCCGCCCCCGCCGCGGCCTCCTCCTACGGCTCGTACAGCCCGCCCGCGCCCGCGTACACGCCCCCGGCGGCCGCCCCCGCGACCCCGGCCGCTCCACCGCAGCCGTCCGCGC
>NZ_RPRY01000466.1 GCF_003949795.1 Streptomyces sp. WAC06614 | reverse complement strand
GCGAAGCCCGGCGCGTCGGACCACGAAGCCCGGCCCCTGGCCCGGCCCGGGCCCGGCCCGGCGGTCACGCGGTGGCTGCGCCGAACCACCGTTCCAGGTGGGGGCGCAGCTCCCGCTGCTCCTCCCCGGCCCATGCCACGTATCCGTCCGGCCGCACCAGGACCGCCGGGACGCCCAGCTCCTCGCCGCCGCGCTCGGCGACGTGGTCGACCCGGTCCGCCCAGCCCGTCACCGACAGGCGGCCGGTCGGGTCGAGGAGGAGCCCGCGGCCGGTGTGCATCAGGTCGTACAGACTGCCCTGCTTCAGGGGGACGTCCCGCAGGCGCCGTCCGACCAGCTCGTGCCCCTCGGTCCCGGAGGGGCCCTGGTCGTCGGCGTAGCGCACGCCGACCGCGGTGATCATCTCGGTGAGGTGCCGGCGGACGTCCTCGTACGCCGCCAGCTCCGAGAACACCTCCCGCAGGGCCACCGCGCCCGGATCGGTCCCCAGCAGCGCGATCTGCGCCCGGGTGTTGCTCAGTACACGGGCGCCCACCGGGTGCCGTTCGGCGTGGTAGCTGTCCAACAGGCCCTCCGGCGCCCAGCCGTTGACCTCGGCGGCCAGCTTCCAACCGAGGTTGAACGCGTCCTGCACACCGAGGTTGAGCCCCTGCCCGCCGGTCGGCGGGTGGATGTGCGCGGCGTCGCCCGCCAGCAGCACCCGGCCGACCCGGTACCGCTCGGCCTGCCGGGTGGCGTCGCCGAACCGGGAGAGCCAGCGCGGTGCGTGCACACCGAAGTCGGTGCCCGCGACCGCCCGCAACTGCGCCTTGAACTCGTCCAGGGTGGGCGGCACCGACGGGTCCACTGCCACCGCCGCGGCGGGCACGATGAACCGGTACACCCCCTCGCCGCCCTCCGGCATCGCGCCGAAACGCAGCTGGGTCCTGCGGACCTCGGCGACCGCGGCCGCCAACTCCGCCGGATCCGCGGTCACTTCCATGTCGCCGAGCAGCGTCTCGACCCGGCTCGGTTCGCCGGGGAACCCGACGCCGAGCAGCTTGCGCACCGTGCTCCGCCCGCCGTCGCAGCCGACCAGGTAGCGGGCGCGCAGCCGCGTCCCGTCGGCCAGCTCGACGCTGACCCCGTCCTCGTCCTGGTCGAGGCCCACCACCTCGCAGCCGCGTCGTATCTCCACGCCGAGTCCGAGGGCGTGCGCGGTCAGCAGGCGTTCGGTCTCCGGCTGCGTGATGGCGATGCCGTACGGGTGCGCGGTGTCCAGGCTGTCCGGCCACGGCATGGCCAGCGCGGCGAACGGCCCACCGACCGAGAACCGCTGACCGGCCGCGAGGAACCGGTCGAGCAGGCCGCGCTGGGCCATCACCTCCACGCTGCGCACGTGCAGTCCGCGCGAGCGGATCACGTCGGCCGGCCGGTCGAGCTTCTCCAGCACGATCGCCCCGACCCCGGCGAGTCGCAGCTCGGAGGCCAGCATCAGACCGGTCGGTCCGCCGCCCGCGACGATGACGTCGATCAAAGCACCCACCCGTTTCGTTCCGCAGAATCTTGATCAGGTCGGTGATTCTGCGGTACGAACAGGGCCTTGCCGCAAGGCCCCCTGTGTGTTATACGTTGAGAGTGGCAGGGAGAGCGTGTGTTCCCTGCCTTTTCTGTTTCTCTTCCTCGGCCGAGGATCAGTCGAGACAGAACTCGTTGCCCTCGACGTCCTGCATCCCGAGGCACGACTCGTTGAAGCCGTCGGCACGCAGCAGCGTCCCGCGCACCGCGCCGAGCGCGACCAGCCGTTCGCACTCGGCCTCCAGCGCGGCGATGCGCTCCTCGCCGACGAGCCCGGTACCGACCCGCACATCGAGGTGCAGCCGGTTCTTGACGGCCTTGCCTTCGGGGACGCGCTGGAAGAACAGCCGCGGACCCACCCCCGAGGGATCCACGCAGGCGAAGGCCGCGCCCTGCCGCTCGGGCGGCAGCGAACGGTCGTACGCGCCCCAGGAGTCGAACCCCTTCGGCGGCGGCGGCACGACGTACCCCAGCACCTCGCACCAGAACCGGGCGACGCGTTCGGGGTCGGCGCAGTCGAAGGTGACTTGGAACTCCTTGATCGTCGTTGTCATGTGCGTCACCGTAACAGCCGTGCCACCCAGGGCGGTCGGGAGTTTTCCTCCGCTCAGACCTCCTTCAGGAAGACGATCGCGTCGGCCCGGTCGAGCGTCGCCGGGTCGAGGCCGAAGTAGGTGTGGTCGGCCGGGACCCGGGCGGCCGGTTCGGGGTCGAAGGCCGCCACGAGGCGGTTGGGATCGAGGACCGAGCGGGCGTCCGGAAGCGCCGCCAGGACGCCTTCCAGGCAGCCTGGGTCGGGGACGTCCGAGCCACGCGTGCCGAACGTGGTGGCGGCGAAGGCGTAGCCGTCGCCGAGCCGGGTGGCGGCGATGGCGCCCGCACTCCACCAGGCGAGCTGCTGCCCGCCGAACCTCATCCCGCTGCGGTGGCGCTGCAGATGGGCGTTGTGGGCGAAGGCCAGGGTGGGGCCGCGCCGGGCCTCGTGGCGGACGATCGCTTCGAGGTTGTCGGCCATCATCGTGTCGCGCAGCGCCACGAGGGTGCCCAGCCGGGTGGGAGCGGTGTCGGCCAGGGCGGCGTGGTAGCGCAGCAGGCCCACGGCGGTGCGCGCGTGCAGTGCGGCGCGCCAGAGGTCCTCGGGCGAGCCGACCGCCGTCAGGTGCGGGGCATGCGCGGTGAGCAGGGCCAGCAAGTCGTCTGCGGCCAGGCGCAGTTCCTTGGCCTCGGGCGTACGGCCCACGGAACGGGCCGGGTCCCTCATCGCGGCCGGATCGGTCCACGCCGCGTCCTCGCCGAGCAGCGCGTCCAGTCGCTCGGCGCTCCAGGGCAGGTCCAGGTCGAGATGGGTGGCGAGGTAGCCGTGCACCGCGGTCAGGGCCTGCCGGGGGCCGGCGGCGCCCGCCGTCTCCAGCGGGCCGTCGAAGCCGTAGAACCGCAGCCGGTCGGGCGCCGGACGCCGCTCGTTGTACGCGCGCATCCAGCGCAGCAGCTCGCGGTTGCCGGCGAAGGTGCCGAACTCGTGGCTGAAGCCGCGGTCCATCACCTCGTCGAGGCGGCCGGTGCCGTCGATGACGTAGGCGTCGGCGGCCAGGGCCGCCACGCAGTCGCTCTCCAGGGCGATCGAGCGGTACCCCTCGTGCTCCACCAGGTGGCGGAAGAGTTCGTTGCGCAGGTCGAGGAAGGCTTCGACCCCGTGGGTGGGCTCGCCGAGGCCGAGCAGACGAGGGGCGGAGGACAGGAGTGAGGTGAGGGCCTCGCCGCTGAAAGGGCGGGCGGCGGCCCGGATCGCTGCGGTCATGGCTTCCACCGTATCGTTGAAGCCTCGGTGTAAACTTTTCGCCTTTCTTCCCCTCTGCACTGCCGGTTCCTGCGAGGAAAGTTTCAACATGCGGTTGCGGCCCATCGATCTGGCGCGCGAGCACGGCCTGTCCACGCAGGCCGTACGCAACTACGAGGAGGCCGGGATCCTGCCGCCGGCCGAGCGCTCATCGAGCGGCTACCGGGTGTACGCGCCGCGGCATGCGGCGGCGCTGCGGACGTTCCTCGCCCTGGTCCCCGCACACGGCCATGCCACCGCCGGCGCGATCATGCGGGCGGTGAACGCCGACGAGGTCGAGGAGGCCTTGCGGATGGTCGACCGGAGCCATGCCCAACTCGCGGAGGACCGGGGCACGCTGGAGGACGTGGAGGCCGCCCTGCGCGACCTCGCGGCGCCCGGGCGGGAACCGGCCGGGGACCCGGGAGCGGGAGCGGGGCCGCGGCCGGGTGCGGCACCGGGGCCGGGCGGCGGTGCGACGTTCATCGGACCGCTCGCCCACCGGCTCGGGCTGCGGCCCGCGACGCTGCGCACCTGGGAGCGGGCCGGGCTGGTCGTCCCCCGGCGCGACCGGCGCACCGGCTACCGCGTCTACACCGCCGCCGACGTACGGGACGTGCTCCTGGCCCATCAGCTGCGCCGGGGCGGGCACGGGCTGGAGCGGACCGCCCGGGTACTGGAACAGGTCCGGGCTGCGGGCGGGCCGGAGCCGCTGCAGGCGACGTTGCGGGAGTGGCACGAGCGGCTGACGGCGCGCGGGCTGGCCCTGCTGGCGGGGGCGGCGGCCCTGCACACGTACCTCGGGACGCCGCGGTGACGAGCCCGGCCCCGGCCCAGGCCCCCGACCCCGAC
>NZ_RPRY01000465.1 GCF_003949795.1 Streptomyces sp. WAC06614 | reverse complement strand
CCCCCACACCACCCCGCCCCCGGGCGGCGAAACCCAGGGCGGAACCCAGGGCGGCGTGACCACCCAGGGCGGCGGCGCGGCGACCACCGGCGGCACGGACGCTGGCCGGGGCGGCGCCGCGGCGGGCGGCGCCGCGGCGGCCGCCGACCGGACCGTGACGGTCGCCGTCCGTGACGGCAAGGTGAGCCCGGCCCCCGGCCGCACCGAGCTCAAGCGCGGCGAACGCCTGGCCCTGCGCGTCACCAGCGACCGCGCCGACACCCTGCACGTCCACGGCTACGACCAGGAACTCGACCTCCCGCCGGGCCGCGAGGCCGTCCTCGTCCTCACCGTGGACCGCACCGGACTCTTCGAGGTGGAGACCCACACCTCGGGACTCCTCCTGACCCAACTCCTCGTCCGGTGACCGTGGGCGCGGCGATCCATGGCCTGGTGGCGCCGGTCCTGGAAGCGGCCGGAGCCGTCCCGGGCGCCGGCGCCCCCGGCGCCCCCGGCGCACCGGGCCCGGGCACGCCGGCCGTGCCCTTCCCCGGTTCGCCGACCGCCCCGGCGAGGGACCTGCTGCCGCTCGCCCACGGCATCGGCTCCACCCACGACCTGCCCGTCTCCCCCTTCTACGCCTTCGCCGGTGCCTTCACCGCCCTCTTCGTGTCCTTCCTCGCCCTCGCCCTCCTCTGGTCCGCCTCCCGCTTCCGCGGCGACCGGTCCGGCCGGCGGGGCCCGGGCGGGCGGAGGCGACGACCGCCCACAGGGCCCAGACCACGGTGACCAGCGCACGGATCCAGGCCGGGCCGAGCGGGATCCACGGGATCATCAGGACCGCCTTGTCGAAGGCGTCGAGCAGGGTGAGGGCGCCCACGAGCAGGGTGAGGCGGGCGAGCCAGGGGCGGTCGGCGCGCAGGGCCAGGCCGGTTCCGGTCCACCACAGGCCCAGCAGGAGCAGGGCCAGGGCGGGGACGGGGCTGGCGCTCAGCGGCAGGGTGGAGCCGGCGACGTCCAGGACGAGCCCGGCGACGCCCAGCACCCAGGCCGTCGTGCCCAGCCGGCTGCGGCGCAGCCGGCGCCACCACAGCACGCCGCCCACGAGCAGGAGCACCGCGGCGACGGCGGCGGCGATCTGGGTCTCGACCCGCTGGAGGCCGCGCGCCCCGTACCAGTCGCAGCCGGCGGGCAGCCGCCGGGCCTGGACGTTGTAGTCGGCGCAGACCAGCAGCTGGGCCAGCTTCACCGGTTCGCCCACCAGCCGGGCCGAGGCGCCGGACACCTGGCCCCGGTCGCCGCCGCAGCGCGGCAGGGTGCCGGGGGTGGAGCCGTCGGGTCCGGACTGCCAGCAGTTGCCCTTGCCCTGGCCGTCCCACCAGACGTCCATCCCGTTGGGGCGGGAGGCACCGGACCTGTCGCGGCCGAGGACGTTGTCGGCGTACCGGTTGTGGTGGGAGGTGTCGGCCTGCTTGGCCCAGGCGGACTCGCCGCGGATGAAGGCGGGCACGGCCGAGAGGAAGAAGCCGGCGCGGTCGTGGCCGTAGACCCAGTTGTGCTCGTAGAGGTTCCAGTTGCCGCCGGCGGTGATGATGCCGGTGCCGGGCGGCATGGAGATCTGCGGGCAGACCACGCCCTGCTCGTAGCCGCGTTCGACGGGCGGCTTGGCGCAGGTCCCGTCGGCGACGTGGCGGTAGTAGTCCTGGTTGTTGTCGTGGATGAGGTTGCGTTCGAACTTGGCGTGGTTCTGCGGGAGTCCGGGGTGGCCGGGGAAGGCGCTGTCCATGGAGGCGCCGCCCATGTTCTGGTCGAACTCGTTGTCGTGCACCCAGACCGAGTCCCCGGCGGTGCCGGAGTAGCCGACCATGTTGTGGTGGCTGCGGCAGCCGGTGATCTCGATCGAGTAGCGGGGGACGTCGTAGCCGCGGCCGTCGTTGATGTTCGAGGCGCTGCCGGGGTAGATGCCGGAGTCGCCGTTGCCGTAGGACTCGCAGTTCTTGTAGAGGCCGTGGTCGCTGGCGAAGGTCAGGAAGCCGTACTCGTCGTTCCAGCGGGTGAGCACGTCGTCGATGACGAAGCCGTCGCCGGCGAGCACGTACAGCGCGTTGAAGGTGGTCCGCTGGGCGGTGAAGTTCCTGAAGTAGATGCCGTGGGAGCGGTCGGCGCGGATGGCGTTGAGCTTCTGGTACTTGGCGTCGATGACGACGTCCGTGCGGCCGGCGCCGGTGCCCTCGATCTGGAGGTCCTTCTTGCCGAGGATCGCCACGAGGTTCTGGTTGTGCCGGCACTGCTCCTGCTGCTCGTAGCTGAGGATCTGGTAGCCGAGGGCGGAGTTGGGGGCCTCGAGCGCGGCGCACGCGCCGGTCGGGGCCGGCAGCGAGGGCTCCTCCTCGTAGAGGCCGGGCAGGATCGCGATGTTCATGCCGGGCCGGTCGACCCGGTCGACGGCCTCCTGGAGGTGGCGGAAGCCGTTCTGCGTGCAGCGGGCGAAGAGGGCGAGGTTGCGCTCGCGCAGCGGTTGCGGGAAGCCGGCGATGCGCCGTTCGAAGTCGGCGCGGTCGGTCTTGCACACGAGCAGGTCGGGCTCGGTCGTGCGCAGGACGGGCACGGTGCCGGAGCCGTCGGGGAAGGTGACGGGCCGCTCCTCGTGGGCCTGCGCGGCGGGCGCGGCGGCGAGGACGGACGTGAGGGCGAGGAGCGTGAGGAGGGCGGCGAGGAGCACCGCGGGCACGGCAGGAGACCTGCGGATCCACGACATGCGCGAGAGAGTAGAGCAATGTTCATCTTTTGGGAGCCCCTCGCGCACGACCTCTTTCCCACGGCGCCCCCGCACGCCCCGCACGCTGCGGCTCGTTCCCGCCGTTGACGGGACGGGGAGCGGAATCCTACTGTCGACCATAGGATTCCTTCGACGGAGCGGGAGCAGGCATGAGCGAGCAGGCCAGGAAGACGGCGCAGGGGCTGGTGCACCTCACCGGCTTCGGCAACGAGCACAGCTCGGAGGCCGTCCCCGGCGCCCTCCCCGTGGGCCGCAACTCCCCGCAGGTCGCCCCCCTCGGCCTCTACGCCGAACAGCTCAGCGGCAGCGCCTTCACCGAGCCGCGCCGGCACAACCGCCGCTCCTGGCTGTACCGGATCCGGCCCTCGGCCGCGCACCCGCCGTTCACCCGGACCGACAACGGCGGGATCCGCACGGCCCCGTTCACCGAGACCGTGCCCGACCCCAACCGGCTGCGCTGGAACCCGCTGCCGGACCCGGCCCCCGGCACCGACTTCCTGGCCGGCCTGTGGACCCTCGGCGGCAACGGCGACGCCACCCAGCGCACCGGCATGGCCGTGCACCTGTACGCGGCCAACGCGGACATGACGGACCGGGTGTTCGGCAACTCCGACGGCGAGCTGCTGATCGTCCCCGAGCGCGGCGGCCTGCTGCTGCGCACCGAGCTCGGTCTGCTGAGCGCCGGACCGGGCGAGATCGCGCTGATCCCGCGCGGCGTCCGCTTCCGCGTCGAGCTCCTCGACGACGCCGCGCGCGGGTACGTCTGCGAGAACTACGGCCAGCCCTTCGAGCTGCCCGACCTCGGCCCGATCGGCGCCAACGGCCTGGCCAACGCCCGGGACTTCCAGGCGCCGGTGGCGGCGTACGAGGACGTCGAGGGGCCGGTGGAGGTGGTCAACAAGTTCTGCGGCAACCTCTGGTCCGCCACCTACGACCACTCCCCGCTGGACGTCGTCGCCTGGCACGGCACCCACGTCCCGTACGTCTACGACCTGCGTCGTTTCAACGTCATGGGCACCATCAGCTACGACCACCCCGACCCGTCGATCTTCACGGTGCTCACCTCGCCGTCCGACACCCCCGGCCTGGCCGGGGTGGACTTCGTGGTGTTCGCCCCGCGCTGGCTGGTCGGCGAGGACACCTTCCGCCCGCCGTACTTCCACCGCAACGTGATGAGCGAGTACATGGGCCTGATCGAGGGCGCCTACGACGCCAAGGCCGAGGGCTTCGTCCCCGGTGGCGGCTCGCTGCACAACATGATGTCCGCGCACGGCCCGGACCGGGAGACGTTCGACAAGGCCAGCGCCGCCGAGCTCAAGCCGCAGAAGATCGACGACGGGCTGGCGTTCATGTTCGAGACGCGCTGGCCGATCACCGCCACCGCCCAGGCGGCCACGGCCGGCCACCTCCAGCGCCGCTACGACGACGTCTGGCAGGGGCTGCAGCGCCATTTCCGCCCCTGACCCGGCGGCATAGGATTCCGCATCGGGATCCCGCACCCCGCCCCGCCCCTACGGAGAAC
>NZ_RPRY01000464.1 GCF_003949795.1 Streptomyces sp. WAC06614 | reverse complement strand
GGTGCGCGCGGCCGCCGAGCAGGCCGGGGTCGCCCCGGAGGAGTTCGTCGGGCCCGGCGGCGTCTGGGCGGTCCTGCTGGAGCAGGACGCCGAGGGCGACGGGTTCGAGCTGCCGGGGGTCCGGGACGCCGGGACCAGATCGGCGGGGAGCCCTGCCGGGAGGGGCGAGCCCTGCTGGGTCGCCGTCACCGCCTTGCCGATCGACCGTTCGACCCACGCGAAGCGTGCGGCGGGGAGCCGGCCGTCCTGGCGGAGGATCTCTCCCAGCCGGGCGCCCTGCACGTATGAGACGACCGCGCCCATCACCGCCAGCCCCAGGGCGGCGCTGATCTCCCGGGCGGTCTGTGTCACCCCGGCCGCGTGGCCGCGCATGTGCGGGGCCGTGCCGCCCAGCGCGGTGTTCCAGGCCGGGCTGACGCAGAGCCCCATCCCGATCCCCATGGCGCAGTAGAGGAACAGCAGCCAGACGTAGTTCTGCAGGTGCAGCGCCGTCGCGGTGCCGAACAGGGCGGCCACACACAGACCCATGCCGACGCCCAGCGGCACGCGGGGGCCCACACGGTCGTAGAGGCGTCCGCCGAGCGGCGCGCACACCAGCGTGGGGAGCGTGAGCGGCAGGACGGCGAGACCTGCCTCGAAGGCCGACAGGCCGATGACGTCCTGCAGCCAGACGACCCCGAACACCGCGAACCCGACGAACGCGAAACGCACCGTCGAGACGACCGCCGTGCCCACGGCGAACTCCCTGCTCCGGAACAGCTCCAGGTGCAGCAGCGGCTGGGGGACGCGCCGGCCACGGACCACCAGCAGCGTCAGCAGCACCACCCCGCCGGCCAGCAGCGAGACGACGGCGGGCGAGGTCCAGCCCCAGTACCGGGCCTGAGTGAGCGCCAGGACCACGCACACCAGGCCGCCGATCAGCAGGGGCGCGCTGGGCCAGTCGACCGGTTCGCGCCGCCGGGGGCCTTCGGTGAGCAGGCGGCGGGCGAGGACCACCGCGGCGAGGCCCAGGGGCGGGTTGACGAAGAAGATCGCCCGCCAGGAGACCGCCGTCGTCAGCACCCCACCGATCAGCGGGGCCATGCCGTAGAAGAGGGTGGAGACACTGGAGGAGATGCCCATGGCCCGGCCCCGCTCCCCGCGGCCGAACTCGTTGACGATGATCACCTGGGAGGCGGGCCGCAGGAGGGCCGCCCCGACGCCCTGGGCCGCGCGCGCGGCGATGAGCCAGGCCTCGGACCGGGCCAGACCCGCCGCGAGCGAGGCCGCGACGAAGAGCAGGGTGCCGTAGCGGAAGGTGCGTTCGTGGCCCAGGACGTCCCCGATGCGGCCCCCGATCGCGCTCGTGCCGGCGAAGCTGAGCAGATACGCGGTGATGATCCACTGGAGCCCGACGGTGGAGGCGTCCAGGCTCCGCTGGATGGTCGGGAGGGCGACCAGCACCACCAGGGCGTCGATGGCGATCATGGAGGAGGCGCAGGTCATCACGGCCAGGACCCACCAACGGTGACGCCTGCTCATGCGCCGAACGCTAACACGGAGGGATACCGAATCATGCCTTTGGGGATGATTCGTCCGCGCCACAGCCGTCCGGGACGTCGCGTCCGCCCGTCGGCCACCGCTTCAGCGTCGCCGGTCGGCAGGTTCGAGGAACAGCAGCGGCGTCCCGGCGAGCAGCACCACCACGCCGACGACCGACCCCCACCCGGCGTAGAAGAGACTCGACCAGAGCACCCACAGGCTGCCGAGGGCGAAGACCGCCGGCGTCACCGGATAGAAGGGGACGCGGTAGTGGGGCCGCCCGCCGCCGCCGGCTTCGCGGCGGCGGAAGACGTGGACCGAGAGAGCGATCAGCAAGGTGAAGCCCCAGAACACCGGCGCGGTGTAGGCGGCCATGGCCCGGAAGCCGACCCGCGTGACGGTCCCGAACGCGACGAGCACGGCCGCCGCGGCGCCCTGGAGCAGCAGCGCGTTGGCAGGTGTCGCGCCCCGCTGCCGCCACGTACCGATCGCACGGAACGCGGCCACGTCGCGGCCCAGCGCGTAGTACGCGCGCGCCCCTGTGATGATCAGACCGTTGAGCGTGGTCAGGGCGGAGAGCACGACGACCACACTGGTGATCGTCGCGCCGGTGCTCCCGGCGACCGCCCGCATCATGGCCGCGCCGACGGCATCGCTCTCGCGGATGCCGTCGAGACCGAGCACGTGCAGATAGGCGAGGTTGATCGCGAGGGACACCCCGACGACGACCAGCACCCCGACGACCAGGGCCCGGGCCATGGTGCGCCGGGCGTCCTGGAGCTCGCCGGAGAGGTACGCGGCCTCGTTCCAGCCGCCGTAGGTCAGCAGGACGAACATCATGGCCAGTCCCGTGCCGCCCAGGGACGTCGCCTGCGGTGTCCCCGCCGGGGCCGGTGGCGCCGGCACGGTGAACGCGGCGATGAGGATGCCGAGCAGGGCGAGCACCGTGATCCCCTCCACCCCCCGCTGCACCCACTTCCCCGGGGTCGTGCCCACATGGTTGACGAGGGTGAACAGGACGACGGAGGCGAAGGCGTAGACGCCCGGCCCGTACGCGCCGAGCGGCGCCACCACGGCGGCGTAGTCACCCGCCACGAACGCTGCGGCCGCGATGGCCCCGGGCTGGGTCACCGCGCACCGGGCCCAGGCGAACAGCAGCGCGAGCCGCCGCCCGTAGGCCTCGCGCAGGAACGCGTACTCGCCACCCGCATCGGGGCGCGCGCTGCCGAGCTCGGCGTAGCAGAGCGCACCGGTCACGGTGATCAGCCCGCCCAGCAGCCAGAGCAGCACGAACGCCGTGGCGTCGCCGGAGTGCTGCGCGACGAGCGACGGCGTCTGGAAGATGCCGACACCGAGGACGATGCTCACCACCATGACGGTGACGTCGAACGGCGTCAGGCCTGGCCGGACCGTCGCGTCGCCGGCGGGCTCAGCCACGGGCACCTCGGGATCGAACGCTACGCATGGGGCGCCCATGCTGCCATGCACGGGCCCGCGGCGCCCCGGGCCACGCTGCGTCCCGGCCGCTACAGAAGGGTTCGGCGGCGCTCAGGAGATGCGGCGGCAGGTAGGGGGACCCGACGCGGACGTCCCAGCCGCGGGGTGGCCCGGCCCGGGGCCATCGCGGCCGCAGCGTTCGGCGGCGGGCGTGACAGGCCGGACCGAGGACGTCGAGGTCGAGGGAAGCGTCCGGGGTGTCGGCGCGGTAGGCGACCCGGTAGGAGGCGCGGTGGGCTTCGAGCGCGTCGGCCAGGGCCAGGTCGAAACTCTCCTCGTCTCCGTCCACGAGCTGCGACAGCAGCACGACCGGGGGCCGGGCGACACCCCGGTCCTCGGCGACCAGGGCGCGCAGCGCACGCAGCGCCGTGGTGTCCGGCGCTTCCTCGACCCGCTCGCCGGTCTCCCGGGCGCGGGTACGGACCCGGTCCAGGGCCGCGTCGACGGCGGCGAGCTCGGCCCGGGCGCTCGGCGGGTACTCCCCGCGGCCGACGTCCGCGGTGACCCGGATCGGCCCGCGCCGTCCTCGGACGAGGCGCGCCACGCAGTCCTGGCCCGGGTCGCGGGCGACCCGGACTGACAGGGCGCCCCGGGCACTTTCGCCTGTCATTGCGGAATCCGGGCAACCGGCTGACAGTTCACGCACGGATCGGGAGAGTGTTCCAGGTGATCGAGACCGTCATAGCCGTGGTAGGAGCCGTCGTCACCGTAGGCTCTCTCGTCATCAGTTACCTGGCCCACCGTCACCAGGTCCAACGGGCCCGCGTCCTCGACCAGCGCGAAGCACGATTACAGGCCCGGGAAGAGCGTATGGAGGCCCGGGCCCGGGCTGCTGACCGCAGGCAGGACATGACCCAGGCGTCGATGATCGAAACAAGCGTCACCATCGTGCCGTCCGGCATCCATGAGGGGCTGGCCACCCCGCACCTGAAGATCACCAACCCGACCAACCAGGCCATTGCCGACCTGAGCATCACCTATGACGACAGGCGCATCACCGATGCGCCCAGAGGGCTCGGCCCCGGTGCCCGGCGCCTCGTCCCGCTGCCCGTCACCACCACACCCGGCGACGACCCCGCCAGGTTCCTCGTGCGACTCGTGGTCGATTTCACCGACGCGGCGGGCACCCGGTGGCGCAAGGAGCGCGGCATGGGCCTACGACAGGGCGCGACCGGCCGGGACGGCGAACAGCTCTGGCTCCGGAGCGAGGCACCGATCGTCGGCCCTGTCGCCGTACCCGATTCCCCACCCCCGCCCATGTCCGCCCCCGAGCCGC
>NZ_RPRY01000463.1 GCF_003949795.1 Streptomyces sp. WAC06614 | reverse complement strand
AGCGGGCGGGGCGAGCGGGGGCGTCCGCGGCCGGCCCGGCCGGCGCGCTGCGCGGCAGGTCGCAGCGCGCCGCGGGACGGGTCGCAGCGCGCCGCGGTGCGGCCGCGGTCGTCCGCCGCCCGCGGTCCGCGCGGTACGTCGGCGGCCGTCAGGCGGCCGGAGCTGCCGAGGGCAGCGGCCTGCCGTAGACGGTAACGGCTGCGGTGAGGGCCTGCACGGTTCGTGCCATGAAGATTCGCTGGAGCTCGTCCCTGTGAGCCTGGAGCTCCGTCCGCAGCGCGTGCAGATCGTCCGCGAGGAGGTCGTCGGCCTTACCTTCGAGGCGGTTCCACAGCACGGTGTGCAGCACCTTCACGACACCGTCGTACTCCTCGCCGCCGGTCCGGCGCCGGGCCTCCTCGCCGACCCGGTCGGCGAGCTCCGTCAGATCGGCGTCCACGAGGCTCGCGGTCTGGGCCTGCAGCACCTCTTCGAGGCGGCCGTCGACTTCCTCGGCTGAGACGAATTGGATGTCTTCCAGCTCGTCACGCAGCAGGTTCGTGACCGCCACGCGGTCGACAGCCACGCCCGATGCGCGGACCGACTCCGCGATGCGGTACGCGAAGGCGCGCGGATCGGGGCCGATGCACACCTGCACCTGGTCGCGCAGCGCCTCCGCGGCATGCCAACCCAGCTCGATCCGCAGCGCGGCGGCCGTGCGGTGGCGCAGCACCTTTCCCAGCAATTCCTCCGCAACCTCCCGCAGCACCCGGTCCTGCGGGGACTCCGGGCCCGCGAGCGTGATCGCCATGCACTCCGTCCAGACCAACGGCTCGTCCGCGTGGCGGCCGAGGATGCCGTCGCAGGTGTGGCGCGCGCCGGCCAGGGCCTGCTCCGGGGTGGTCGGGCAAGGGGCGGCGTCGTCCGTGCGGCCGGTGCTGCCGGTGCACAGGAAGACGGGGTTCCCGTAGTCCCCCGTCCCCGGCAGGATCAGCTCGTAGCCGTCGAACTGCCAAGCGTCCACCTCCTCCTCGTCCAGTACGCCCCACAGCGCGCGGTTCTCCAGCTCGCTGCCGGGCCCGAACTCCACGGCATCGGCCGTCTGCTCCCAGACCGGCGGTTCCTGCGGGCCGACGGTGACCTCGTGGTCCGCGGTCCTGAGGTGCAGCACCGTCCCCTCGGGCACCACGACCCGGTCGGGCAGCTGCCCGTCCACCTCGGTCCACTCACCCAGCATCACGTACGGCATGGAGCCGCCCTTTCGTTCGGAACGATCAACCCTCCGATCTTGATCACCCGCCCACCCTCGCCGAAGGCCCATCCGGTCAGCCCTTCGAGCACCGGACCGGACCGGCGACCGGGCCGTGCGGCCCCCGGCCGCCCCAACTGGCCCTCGCGGCGCGGGCCCCCGTGGTTGAATCGATCACGGCGGGGCCACGCCCGGGCCCTCCCCGCGCGTCTCGGGGGCAGACGCGTTCCACGGGGCATCACCTTCCGGTGCCCACGGCCCTGGGAAAGACGGAGTTGCCCCACCGTGCTGAAGAAACGTTTTCTCGCCCTGTCCCTGAGCCTCGCTGCCCTGGGCTTGTTCGCCGGCGTAGCCAGTCTGGACGGCCCGGACGACCCGAACGGCCCGGACGGCCGCGGCGGTCCGGCCGCCACCGCCCGGACGGTGGCCGCCCGGGCCTCGTCCGGCTGCCAGGCTGCCGCGCCGCCGGTGACCCCGGGCCGGACCGCCGCCCGGACGCTGACGTCCGGCGGACAGCAGCGGAGCTACCTCGTGCACGTGCCCGCCGGCTACCGCACTGACCGGAGCACAGCCGCGGTCCTGGCCTTCCACGGTTCCGGGCAGAGCAACACGCTGATGGAGTCGTACAGCAACCTGGACTCCCTGGACGCCATCGTGCTCTACCCCCAGGGGACCACCGGTACGAACGGCAGCGCCTCCTGGGAAGGCGCTCCGTACGCGTCCGGCGCTGACGACGTCGGGTTCGTGAAGGACCTGCTCGACCGGACGGAGTCTCAGTTCTGCGTGGACAAGAACCGCGTCTACGCGACGGGCAAGTCCAACGGCGGCGGGTTCACGGCCCTCCTCGCCTGCCAGTTGCCGCAGCGGATCGCCGCCTTCGCCCCGGTCGCGGGCGCGTACTACCCGCAGTCGGCGCGCGGCTGCGGCACGGGTCCGGCCGTGTCGATGCTCGAATTCCACGGCACCGGCGACTCGGTCATCGATTACGACGGGGGGACCAGCCACGGCGTGGCCTATCCCGCGGTGCCCGAATGGCTGGACAGCCGGGTCCGCAAGGACCAGTGCCGCAAGGAGACCCGCCGGACGGTCGGTACGGACGTGGCGGCGTACGACTGGACGGACTGCGCGGGGGGCACCGAGGTCGCCCACTACCAAGTCACCGACGGCGGGCACACCTGGCCCGGCGCGGTCGCCCGTAGCAGCGGCCCGGGGTACACGACGCGGACGGTCTCGGCCACCGCCGTCATGTGGGACTTTTTCCAGCGGCACCCCCTGGGCGGGTGATCGCGGGACGACGGTGATCAGGGTCGCACCCTTCGAGGCGAAGGGTGCGACCCCGGTCATGGGCCGCGCCACGCGTCACGCCGCGGATCGGCCCGCCGGCCCGCTGGCGGGCCGGCGGGGGGCCGGCCGCTCAGCCCTGTACCGGCGCCACGGCCTCCGGCAGCGTCCGCGCCGCGCGGTGCGCCTGGTGCAGGCGGGCTGCCACCAGGATCCCCGCGGAGACCAGGCAGACCACGGCCGTCGCGACCAGGGTCGACCGGACCGCCGACGTGGTCACGCCCTGCGCCCCGAGCGCGGAGCCCGCCAGCGCGATGCCCACGCCGCCCGCAGTCACGATCGCGGTCAGGGTCACACCGGAGGCCTCCCCGGCCCGCTCCGGCCGGATCACGCCTTGCGTGGCGATCACGGTGAAGGTGTTGGACAGCTTCAGCGCACCACCGCACACGGCGAGGAACAGCACGTACAGCGGCAGCCAGGACGTCAGCCCCAGCCCCAGCACGGCCAGTCCGCCCACGGCACCGGCCCCGGCCATCACCTTGAGCGGCGCGATCCCGCCCAGCCGGCCGGCCAGCGGGCCGGCCGCCGCGGTCGCCACGGCCGGCACCAGCAGCACCAGTCCGGCCGTACCCGCCGGGAAGTGGCGTACTTCCTGGAGGTAGAGGCTGGCCCCGAACAGGTACACGGAGGCGGCCGCACTGGCCACCGCACCACCGGCCGTGATGATCACGAACATGCGGTTGCGGAACAGCGCCAGGTCCACCAGCGGTCGCGCCACCTTGGACTCGACGGCCACGAACACCGCCAGCAGCAGCACTCCGGCCGCGAGCAGCCCGAGCGTGCGCCCGGAGGTCCAGCCCCACGCCCGGCCCCGGTCGAGCGCGACCGTCAGGGACGCGATCGCCGCGGTCACGGTGACCAGGCCCGGCCAGTCGACCGCACGGGCGGAGGAGGCGTCGTGCTTGAGCTGCACCCGGGAGGCCAGGACCAGCGACAGCACGGTGAACGGCACGTTCAGCCAGAACACCGACCGCCAGCCGACCGTCTGGGTCAGCAGCCCGCCCACGAACGGCCCCAGGACGAGGCCCACACCGGCCACCCCGAAGACGAATCCGTTGGCCTTGGCCCGCCGGTCCTCGTCGAAGACGTGGGTGAGCAGCGCGAGCCCGACCGGCATGACGAACGCCACACCTGCGCCCTGGAGCACGCGGAAGGCCACGAGTTCGGTGGCGGAGCCGGAGAGCCCGCACATCAGCGAGGACGCCCCGAACAGGCCCACCCCGAAGAGCAGCAGCCGCCGGTGCCCGAACAGGTCACCCAGCCGGCCCGCGGCCGTCATCAGGGCGCCGGAGGCGAGCATGTACCCACTCAGGGCCCACTGGAGCCCGCCCGCGGCCACGTGCAGGTCGGCCGCCATGTCGGGGAGCGCGAGGTTCAGCGCGAAGAAGTCCAGCGATACGCAGAACAGGGCCAGCGACACGGCCCAGAGCGCACAGCGGGAACGATCGAAGGAGAAAGAGGAAAACACGGAATGGTTCCACTGTCATTGCGAAGGCGGTCCGTGACTGTGCCGGCAACCGTCTACGAAGGACGGGAGCCGGGCCGCCGTGGCTCGGGGGAATCGTCGCGCGTGGGCCCCGGCGGGAATCACGGTCGGTGATTACGCGCTCACCGAAGGGCCACCGCTGTGGCTCTGTCGCACCATGTCCTCCTCATGCAGTCGTGAACCGGCACGGGTGTGGCCGGTTCTTACATTCTGGTGAGGTTCCGGCCCCCTCCCCATCCTCCGAC
>NZ_RPRY01000462.1 GCF_003949795.1 Streptomyces sp. WAC06614 | reverse complement strand
ACCCCCGCCCCTGCCGCCACCGGTGCCCCGGGGGCCGCCGCCGGAGCGGCAGGCGCCCCCGGTGCCGCCGCCGTGCAGCCGCCGCAGGGCGCGCCGGGCGGGCCGGCGTACCGGCTCCAGCCCATGACCGGCGACGTGCCCGCACGGCGCCCCCAGGCACACGCGCCCCTGACCCCGCGCACCCGGCCCGTGCTGGAACTCCCGCTGTTCCCCGGCAGCGGCAACCCCATGGTGCTCACCTTCGACGACGGGCCCGACCCCCGCTACACGCCCGACATCCTCGACGTCCTGGCACGCCACCAGGTGCGCGCGATGTTCTTCGTGTGCGGCGAGATGGCGGCCGAGCACCGGGACCTGGTCCGGCGGATCAGCGCCGAGGGCCATGCCATCGGCAACCACACCTGGAGCCACCCCCTCATCCCGCAGCTGTCCCGGCCTGCGCTCGCCGACGAGATCGTCCGCACCAGCGACGTGGTCCAGCAGACCGTCGGTGAGGCACCCCGGTGGTTCCGCGCCCCCTACGGCGCCTGGAACCGGGCCGCGTTCGAGATCGGCGCCGAACTCGGCATGGAGCCGCTCGCCTGGACCGTGGACACCCTCGACTGGAAGGAGCCCGGCACCTCCACGATCGTCTCGCGGGTGCTGCACGGGGCAGCCCCCGGCGTGATCGTGCTGAACCACGACGCGGGCGGCAACCGCTCGCAGAGCGTCCACGCCCTGCGCAGCTACCTCCCCCAGCTGCTGGCGCGCGGCTACCGGATGACGCTGCCGTCGCCGCAGCACCTGCCGGCCGCCTGAGGCCGCGCGCCCACCGGGCGCGCGACGCGCGCCGGCGGGCCTCCCGGCGCGGCGGTCCTCAGCGGGCCCCGGGCGCGGCGGTCCTCAGCGGGCCCCGGGCGCGGCGGTCCTCAGCGGGCCTCCACCATGCGGGCGAAGACGACCACGTTGCCGTCGTAGCCCTTGGCCTTCGAGTAGCCGCCGCCGCAGGTGATCACCCGGAGCTCGGGGTGCCCGGTGTCCCCGTACACCCGGGCTCCGGGGAAGGCGTCCTTGGAGAACACCTCCACCCCGTACACCTCGAACACCGCGGTGCGCCCGTCGTAGCGCTCGACCTCGATGCGCTGGCCCTTGCGCATCGAGCCGAGACCGTAGAAGACAGCCGGTCCCTGGGCGTTGTCGACGTGCCCCACGATCACCGCCGAGCCGCGCTGGCCCGGGGAGATGCCGTTGAGGTACCAGCCCGCCAGATTGGGGTCCTGGGGCGGCGGAGCGTCGATCCAGCCCTGCTGGTCCAGACCGACCGTCATCACCGGTGCGTCGACACGGATCGACGGGATCCGGATGCGCTGCACCGACGAGTGCTCCAGCACCTCCATGTCCGCCGGGGGCTGCGGCGGGTTCGCCGGCAGCTGGTCGGCCCGCACCTCGACCCGGGAGGCCGCGGCGGGCTGCGGGGGTCCGCTCATGCCCGTCCCGTTCCGGATCATGGCGAGGCCGGAAAGCAAGACCAGGGCCAGAACGCCCCATGGTGAACGCCTGCGTGACTTCCCCGTCTCATCTTCGCGCAGCATCAGTCGTCCCTTCCCGACGCGGGGGTCCCGACCCGCGTTGCTGTCCCACCCCCGTACGCCACTTCTTCCCGCACGCTAAGGCCGCCGGGGCGGGACGGCGAGGCGGGAGCGTCGAACGGGTGGTGCGGTCCTCCCGGGACCCCAGGTGCCGCCGGACGGGGTGCCGCCATCCAGGTATTCGTCACATAAATGACTGACGGGTCGTGACCTGCGCATCCGTCGCTCGCCGCGGCCGATCTTCGGCGTGTCGCTCAACCGGGCGGCCCAAAGGTGGAAATGCGCTGGTTGCGGGCCACCGGGAGGGTTCCAGGTGGGAGGCGTTCTCGTCGATCATCCCGGGCCACCGCTCCGGGGCGCTTTCCGCTGGAGGTTCCACCATGCGTGCCTTTCGCGCCTTCTCCGTGACCGCGGCGGCCGCGCTCGCCGTCGGTCTCGGTGCGTCCTTCGCCACCGCGAATCCCTCGGGGGGTGGCGGCGGACCGACCAATATCGCCGTGAACCCGTTCCGTGTGCACCAGGGCTCCACGATGCAGGTCAGCGCCAACGGCTGCGGCCGCGGCGGTGTGGTCAGGTCGCACGGGAACTTCGATCCCACCCTGCTGTCGCCCGGCTCCACCAACTACGCCACGGTGCGCATCTACAACCACGCGGCACCCGGCATCCACACCCTGCAGGTCCAGTGCAACGACAGCAGCCTGATCGGGACCCACAAGTTCCAGATCCTGAGCGGCAACGGCGCCCAGGGTGGTGTCGGTGGCTCCCTCGGCCCGTCCGCCGTGGAGACCGCCATCGGTGCGGGGCTCATCGGCATGGCGGCCCTCGGCGCCGGCATCCACCTCAAGCGGCGGCACCGCTCCGCCCGTGGGCGGGCCTGACCGGACGGACCTCCCCGGTCGCCCCGCCCGCCGCCCGCCCCGGGTCCCGGCCAGGACCCGGGGCGCGGGTGGCGTTCAATGCCGTCCGCCGGCACCGGAGCGGCGTCGCAGCACGACCACCGTTCCGACCGCGGAGACGAGCAGCAGCGCGGCTCCCGCTCCCAGTTGCAGCGTGTTGACCGTGGAGACGCTGCCGCCGATGCCCCCACGGGCCGGACCGTCACGCCCGCACCCCTGAGCACGAGTTCGGCCGGTCCGGACGGGGTAGGGGGTGACGGTGCGCAGGGGCAGCGCGCTGGCGGTCGAACTGGTCGTGGGCGGGGAGACGCCGCCCGCGATGGCGATGTCCACCGAGTGGTTCACGCCGCCGCAGGTGAAGGTGACGGTGTACAGCGCGCCCCGCCGGGCGTCCCGGTCGACCCGCACTTTGGCGGTGCGGCCCTGCTCCAGCCGGACGGAGTCGAACACGCCGGAGGAGATGGACGTTTCGGCGGCGGTGCAGCCGGTGGCCGCGAGGGTCACCGTGCCACCCGGCTCCACCGTTTCGGGGTAGACGGTGAATCCGGCGGAGGTCTGCCGGGCCGGCCCGGGGGCGGCCGGGGCGGAGCTGCCGGTGGACGCACCGAAGGCGCCGAGCACGAGGATGGCTCCCGTGGCTCCGGCGCCGAGCAAGGCAGTCACTGAGGCACGTATCGCACCCATGGTTGGTCTCCGAATCCACGAGGGGCAGCCGCGGAACGATTTCCGTACGGAGGTTCGTGCACCTCGATGTCGGCCACGCTAGGTGGGCGGGTGACCACGCGCGATCAGAGTCGGGCGAATGGGGCATACGCCTACGCCGAACCGGGGACGGACGGGCCGCCCCCGGTTTGCCGGACCGGCCGCCGGCGTCAGCCGTTGTCCGCCAGGTGCGGGAACTGTTGCAGGAACGGCTCGGCGGTGGCGGCGATGCCCCGGCCGAACGGGGCGTCGAAGTCCCAGATCAGGAACAGCAGGAAGGCGATCAGCGCCGAGAACAGCCCGGCCAGCAGCATCTCGCGGAACGAACGCCGGATCTGCAGGGCGAACACCATCCCCACGGTGACCAGCGCGCCGATGATCAGCCCGAACCACACCACGCCCGGCATGGTGTCCCCGGCGCTGGAGGCCCGGGCGCTGCGGGCGTCGTCCGCCACCGCCACCTGGTCCACCAGCGGCTGGTACGCCTGGCCCTCGTGGTCGGTCTGCGGCTGGTAGTCGGTCACGTCCCGGCGGACCTTCTCCAGCAGGGCCGCGCCCTCGTCGGTGAGTTCGCCCCGGTCGGCCATCACCTTCCACTCCTTGTGCACCACGTACGAGACGTACGCGTCCACGTCGGCCCGGATCCTGGAGCGGACCTCGGCCGGGTACACCTCGGAGCGGACGCTGACCTCGTGCAGCGCCTGCGCCTCCTGGCGGACGTACTCCTGGGCGGCCCCGCGGGCCTCCCAGACACCGGCGATGGCCAGGCCCAGCACGATCGCGTAGATCACGCCGATCATCATCGTCATGTACTCGATGACGTCCGGGGTCTCGCTCGGATCGTCGTCCTCGCCGATCCGCCGGTGGTTGAGAAAGGCGATGGACAGCACGACGGCGCACGCCGCGAGCATCGCGAGGGTCAGGACGAGCCATTCCGACAAGGGGACTCCCAGAAAGGTCCGTACGTCGACGGGAAGCGGGGACGGTCAGCGCGGGCGCAGCGCGACGATGGCGAGCACCGCGGGCGCCGAGGTGAGCAGCGTGAAGGTGACCGGCGAGATGTGGTGCTCGGCCGGCTTGCGCGAGGGCGCCCGGTACACGGGCCTGGCCACCGGGGACATGACCGGCGTGGGGCGTACCACGGGGG
>NZ_RPRY01000046.1 GCF_003949795.1 Streptomyces sp. WAC06614 | reverse complement strand
CCCAGGACGTGCCCGCGCAGCCCCAGCCGCCCCAGCCCCCGGCCGGGTACGGGTTCCCGCCCGTGCCGCCGGCGCCGCAGCAGCCGCAGGCCGGTGCCCCCTGGGCACAGCAGCCTCAGCAGCCCCAGGCCCCGGTGCCGCCGCAGGCCCAGCCGCCCGTGCCGCCGCAGCCGCAGCCGCAGCCGCAGCCCCAGGCGCATCAGCAGCCGCACCCGCAGCAGTGGGCCCAGCAGCCCGGCCCCGGCGGCCCTGGCGGCCCCGCTGCGCAGGACCCGCGGTACCAGGCCTCGCCCGCCGGCGGTGCCCCGCTGGGCTACACGGCCGCCGTCGAGCTGTCCTCCGACCGCCTGCTGCGCAACAAGCAGAAGCCGAAGAGCAGCCGCGCCGGCTCCAACTCCCTCTTCCGGCTGGGCGGCAAGGCCGCCGAGGCGGAGCGCCAGCGCAAGCTGGAGCTGATCCGTACGCCGGTCCTGTCCTGCTACCGCATCGCGGTCATCAGCCTCAAGGGCGGCGTCGGCAAGACCACGACCACCACCGCCCTCGGCGCCACCCTCGCCACCGAGCGCCAGGACAAGATCCTGGCCATCGACGCGAACCCGGACGCCGGCACCCTCGGCCGCCGCGTGCGCCGGGAGACCGGGGCGACCATCCGCGACCTGGTCCAGGCGATCCCGTACCTGAACTCGTACATGGACATCCGGCGGTTCACCTCCCAGGCCCCCTCCGGCCTGGAGATCATCGCCAACGACGTGGACCCGGCCGTCTCCACGACCTTCAACGACGAGGACTACCGCCGCGCGATAGAGGTCCTGGGCCGCCAGTACCCGATCATCCTCACCGACTCGGGCACCGGACTGCTGTACTCCGCCATGCGCGGGGTCCTGGACCTGGCCGATCAGCTGATCATCATCTCCACCCCGTCCGTGGACGGCGCCAGCAGCGCGAGCACCACTCTCGACTGGCTCTCCGCCCACGGTTACGCCGACCTGGTCGCGCGCTCCCTCACCGTCATCTCGGGGGTCCGCGAGACCGGAAAGATGATCAAGGTCGAGGACATCGTCCAGCACTTCGAGACCCGCTGCCGCGGGGTCGTGGTCGTGCCCTTCGACGAGCACCTGGCCGCCGGCGCCGAGGTCGACCTCGACATGATGCGGCCCAAGACGCGGGAGGCGTACTTCCACCTCTCCGCCCTGGTCGCCGAGGACTTCGTCCGTGCCCAGGCCCAGACCCAGCAGCAGCCGTACGGCGGTCAGCCGCAGCCCTACCCGCAGCAGCAGCCGTACCCGTACCCGCCCCAGCAGCCGACGCCGCAGCCGGGCCCGTACGGCCAGCCCGGCCCGTACCAGCAGCCTCCGCAGGCCCCGGCGCAGCAGCCGCAACAGCCGCCCCAGCCCCCGCAGGACCCGCGCCAGGCCCAGTAGGCCCGGAGGAAGGTCCCCGACACACGCCGAGGGCCCGTACCGTCCGACCCGGACGGTACGGGCCCTCGCCCGTCGGTGGTGGTGGCGGCCGACCGGCGCCGGCTCAGCCTGCGGCGCTGTCGTAGGCCTCGGTCAGCGCCCGCGCCCGCTTCACGTCGTCGGCCATGGCCTCCAGCAGGCCGTCCAGCGAGTCGAACTTGGCCATGCCGCGCACGTACGCCAGGAAGTCCACGGTCACGTGCAGCCCGTACAGGTCGAGCCCCACCCGGTCGATGGCGTACGCCTCGACGGTCCGCGCGGTCCCGTCGAACTGCGGGTTCGTGCCGACCGAGATGGCCGCCGGCATCCGCTCGCCGTCCGCGGTCAGCCAGCCCGCGTACACGCCGTCGGCCGGGATCGCGGTGTGCGGCAGGGTCTCGACGTTCGCCGTCGGGTAGCCGAGCTCGCGGCCGCGCTGCGCGCCGCGGACGACGACGCCCTCGACCCGGTGCGGACGCCCGAGGATCTCGGCCGCGCCCTCCACGTCCCCGGCCGCGACCAGCCGGCGCGCCAGGGTCGAGGAGAACGGCTCGCCGCCGCCGGCCTCGCCGCGCACCACCAGGTCGACGACCTCGACCTCGTAGTCGTAGGTGGCGCCCAGCTCGCGCAGGTAGGCGACGTCCCCGGCGGCCCGGTGGCCGAAGCGGAAGTTGGGACCCTCGATGACCTGGCGCGCGTGCAGCTTGTCCACCAGGACCTTGACGATGAAGTCGGCCGGGGACAGCTGGGAGAACTCCGCCGTGAACGGCAGGATCAGCAGCGCGTCCACGCCCAGGTCCGCCATCAGCTCGGCGCGACGGTGGTGCGGGGCGAGCAGCGGCGGGTGGCTGCCGGGGCGGACGACCTCGCTCGGGTGCGGGTCGAAGGTGACGACGACGGAGGGCACCCCGAGCTCGCGGGCCCGGGCCACGGCCCGTCCGATGATCAGCTGATGTCCCCGGTGGACACCGTCGTAGGAGCCGATGGTGACGACGCTGCGTCCCCAGTCCTGGGGGATGTCCTCCAAGCCACGCCAGCGCTGCACTGTGACCGCTCCTCGCCCGAACCCGTGTAGTGCCTGTAAAAATGTGCAGGTCTAAGACTGCCATGCCGGTGCTCAGGGGCCCGCATCGGCGTCCGGCTCACGCCAGGGTCACGTCAAGTGTGCCAGGTCCGGCGATGCGTCCCGTGAGCGTTTCCACCATCCGTCGAGCGCCCGGCCCGAGCAGGGCCGAGGTCTGGGCGGCGTCCTCGGCGAGCCACCGCGCGAGCAGGTCCCCGAACCCGGGCGCGGCCCGCACCAGCTCCACCGTCCGCCGCTCGAACAGGGCCGGCCCGCCGGGCGCCCGCAGCAGCTGCCGCCCGGTCCGGCGCAGCAGCTGCCGGGTGCGCTCGGGCGGGCACGACCCGGCGCCGTGGGCGAGCGCCCCGAGGGCCGCGTCCAGGACGACCGGGTCCTCCTCGGCGGCCAGCAGCACGACGGCCAGCTCGCCCCGCAGCTCCCACGAGGCCTCGGCGCCGGGCGCGGCGAGGACGGCCGCCAGCGCGGTGCGGACCACGGCCGGGCCCCGTAGCAGGTCGGCCACCAGCGGCAGCAGCACGCCCCGGGCGACCGGGCCCTGGTCGAGGCGGTGGTCGACGAAGGCGGCGGCGTGCGGGGCGTCCTCGGGGTGCCGGGCGAGGTGGTCGCGGACCAGTTCGGCGGCGCGCCGGGCGAGCCCCGGGGTGGTCAGCGGGGCCAGGGCGCGCAACACCTCGCCGTCGGCCCGGGCCCGCAGGGCCTGGAAGACCCCGTCGGGGTCGGGCAGCAGGGGCAGGGCCGCCACCAGGGCCTCGGCGGGGAGGCGGGAGCCGCCGTGGCGGAAGCAGTCCAGGGCCTGGGGGAGGTAGCGGGCGCGTTCCTGCGGGTCGCGCAGCAGGACGGCCAGGGCGCTGCCGTGCAGGGCGGTGTCGGGCCGGGCCAGCAGGGCCCGGGCGGCGTAGCGCAGCAGTTCGCGGTCGGCCGGGGTGCGGACGTGGGGGGCCACGGCCGGCCCGTACGTGGCGGCGGCGACCCGGCGTTCGGGCCGTTCGTCGTGCGCCCAGCGGTCCACGGCGCGGCACATCGCGGCGGGCTCCTCCTCGGCGAGGACGGCGAGGAGTTCGTCGGCGCGCGGGTGCGCGGCGGCGACCAGGGCCTCGGCGAGGTCGTCCACGGCGAGGGCGCGATGGGTGTGCAGCAGCGCCTGCGCGGCGGTGGCGACCGTGGCCCCGGGCCGCCCGCGCAGGGTGCGCCCGTCCCCGAACCAGGCGGCGACCAGGGGCTGGACGCCACGGGGATCGCGGACCAGCCGGCGGCGGGCGGCGTCGAGGTAACGGTCGGCGGGCCCTGGTCCGGGTCCGGGTCCCGGTCCGGGCCCTGGTCCCGGGGGCGGGTCGGCGGGCAGGACCCGGCGCAGCAGGTCCAGGCGGACCGCCTCGGGCAGCCGCAGCCGGTTGAAGAACGACCCGCCGAACTCCCCCGGCCCGGACCGGACCACATGCTCCGCCAGCCCCTCCAGCACCTCGGTGTACGGCGTGGCGTCCTCGACCCGCAGGAGCACCTCGCGCAGCAACCGCCGCGCCCACCAGGCACGTTCGTCGTCCGGTTCCGCTCCGCCGGACGCGCTGGCCCGGCGCCTGGCCGGCCTGCTGTCCACCCTGGGTGCCCTCGGGGCCCAGGCGGTGGCGGGGGACGGGGAGGACGGGTGCGGGGAGACGGCGGTGGACCAGGGAGTCCAGGGCGGTCGGTACGTCGAGGTGCCCGGCCTGGAGCCAGTCGGCGAGCTCCTCGTCGGCGAGCCGGTAGCCGGTCCCGGCGGCGACGAGCAGGCCCTCGGCCAGCACTGCGGCGGCCCAGCCGGTGCGCCGGGGGAAGAGCTCCTCGAAGGAGGCCCGGTCCAGTTCGCCCTGCCCGGGGCCCAGGCAGCGGCGGGCCGCCTCGTGCAGTCGGCCGGCCACCCGGGCGGCCAGGCGCCGGACCCCCGGCCCGTGGACGGACGCGCCCTCGCCCGCGGCGATCCGTACGGCCACGCGCAGGCACATCAGGTCCAGGTGGGCGGCGAACACCTCGGCGCGCCCGGGCGTGCCCCCGGTGACCCCGGTGGCGCGGATCCCGGAGAGCAGGCGCAGGGTGAGCGGATGCCGGGCGTCGGCGGCGCGGACGGCCCCGTCGGGAATGCCGTACCGGGCCCGGGCGGCGGCCGCCTCGTCCGGGGCGAGGTCACCGAGCCGGAGGGCGGGCGGCAGGTGCGGGGCCGGGCGCCCGGGGAGGTGGAGGTCCTCGGCCGGGCAGAGCGCGCCGGCCCGCTCCCAGAACTCGGGCCGGCAGGCGAGCACCGCCTGCGCCCCTGCCTCCCGCAGCCAGGCCGTGCTCCGGGCGGTCCACTCCCCCAGCCGGTGCGCGAGGCGGGCCGGCATCTCCTCGGGCGCGTCGAGCAGCACCAGGAGCGGCCGCCCCGCCGCCTTCGCCAGGGCGGCGATCCGCTCGGCACTGCCGTCCCCGCCTCCCGGCGACACCGACGAGCCCGGTGAGCCGTCCGGCGCCCCTGCGGGCCCGGGCGAGGCGGCGGCGGTCGAGCCGGGTGAGCCGGTCGAGGCGCTCCGGGCCGCGGCGGTCAGGGCGCGGGTGACCGCCGTGGCGAGGGAGGCGTCGTCGGGGTGGAGGTCGGCCCCGCGCAGCCAGATCGTGGGGGCCGGGGCGGGGCCCTGGGTGCGGCGGCGGGCCAGGGCCGCCAGTTCCGTGGTGCGGCCGGTGCCGGGGGCGCCGACCAGGGCGGTCAGCGGCCGGCCGGAGGCCGTGAAGGCGGCCAGCTCGGTCACGACGGCGGGGCGTTCCACCGGCTCCGGCCCGTCCGGCAGCGCGGCCGGGGCCAGGGTGGCGCCGGTCAACCGGAGGGCGCCGGCGAGGTTGAGGTCGGCGCCGTACGCGGGGACGGTCGCCGCGTTGCGTGCCAGCAGCACGGCCAGCGGCCCGCCGGGCCCGGCGGCGGCCGCGCGGCGCAGCGCCACGGCCCGGCCCGGCCCGTGCCGGTCCGGGTCCCCGGTCGTGCCGAGGACCGCGAGCACGGACCCGGTCCCGGCGTCCAGCACCGGGCCGCCGCGGGCCTCGCCGCCCAGGCGTAGCGCGTCCATGCCGTCGGTGCCCAGCGCCAGGGCGATCTCCACCGACGGTCCGGCCTGGGCGGGTCCGGCGGCGGCGCCGAGGACCCGGGCCTGGCGCCAGCCGCGGGCGGCCAGGCGTACGTACCGCCCGGCCGGCAGCGCGTCGCGCACGGTCACCGGCAGCGGCCGGACCCCCAGTCCGTCGGTGGGGACGAGGGCCAGCCCGAGCGCGGGCAGCGGCAGCACCTCGGCCGCCTCGACCACGCAGGTCCGCGCCGCGGGCCCCGGGCCCTGCACCACCAGCTGTGCCAGGCCGGCCACCACGTCGTGGCCGGTCACGACCGTGCCCCGGTCGTCGGCCACGAAGCCGCTGCCGCGCGGCCGTCCGACGAGATCGCAGATCCGGACCAGCTCCCCCGTGACCTCCATCCGACGACCGTAGGTCGATGAAGATCAGCGGGAAAAGCACGTGGGACGAAAGCGCCCCCTTACGCTCCCTCCCTTCACTCCGAGCGCCTGCTCGGACGGGTGAAGAGGGGCGTCCGGATGGATAGAGACCTACCCGAGGGGGGTCGTGGAGCGGTGAGCAGCACCACCGGTGCTCACCGCTCCACGTCGTTCCGTCGTCCCCGTCGGTGCCGTCGTGCCTGCCGGCCTCAGGCGAAGACGGCCAGCGACTTGGCCTTGCCGCCCTTGTTCTCGACCAGGGCGAGCAGCTTGCCCTCGGGGCCGAAGACGGCCACGGTCCGGCCCGGCGCGTACACGTCCGGCATCTCCAGCCGGACGCCGTTGGCCAGCAGCGAGGCCCGGCGGGCCTCCAGGTCCCAGCGCGGGAAGGCGGCGGCGGCCGCCTCGGCGAGGGGCATGACCGTCAGCTCCTCCTGGAGCTGGTCCAGGGTGCGCGCGCGGTCCAGCTTGTACGGGCCGACCCGGGTGCGCCGCAGCGCGGTGAGGTGGCCGCCGACGCCGAGGTCGGCGCCGAGGTCACGGGCCAGGGCGCGGATGTACGTACCGCTGGAGCAGACCACCGAGACCACCAGGTCGACGACCTTGGTGCCGTCCTCGGCCTCGGCCTCGCGCATGTCGTAGACCTGGAACGAGGAGATGGTGACCGGCCGGGCCGGGATCTCGAACTCCTCGCCCTCGCGGGCCCGCTTGTAGGAGCGCACACCGTTGATCTTGATGGCGCTGACCTTGGACGGCACCTGCATGATCTCGCCGGTCAGCTTGGCGATGCCCGCGTCCACGGCTTCCCGGGTGACCCCGGAGGCGTCGGTGGCGGAGGTGATGTCGCCCTCGGCGTCGTCGGTGACCGTGTTCTGGCCGAGCCGGACGGTGCCCAGGTACTCCTTCTCCGTCAGCGCCAGGTGCCCGAGGAGCTTGGTCGCCTTCTCGACGCCCAGCACGAGCACGCCCGTGGCCATGGGGTCGAGGGTTCCGGCGTGACCCACCCGGCGGGTCCTGGCGATCCCGCGCATCTTGGCCACGACGTCGTGCGAAGTGAAACCGGACGGCTTGTCGACGATGACAAGGCCGTCCGGAGTCGTGCTTACCTTGCTCATTCCGCGGCTGCGTCCTCGTCCTCGCCCGGCTTCTTGTACGGGTCGGCCTCGCCCGCGTACGTCGCGCCCGAGGAGGCCTCGCGCACGGCGGCGTCGGAGAGCCGCGCCTTGTCGAGGAGGTCCTCGATGGTCTTGGCGTTCTCCGGGAGGGCGTCCGCGACGAACGTCAGGGTCGGCGTGAACTTGGTGCCCGCCACCCGGCCGACCGCGGAGCGCAGGATGCCCTTGGCGCTCTCCAGGCCGGCAGCGGCGGCGGCACGGTCCTCGTCGTCGCCGTAGACCGTGTAGAAGACCGTGGCCTCCCGCAGGTCACCGGTGACCCGGGTGTCCGTGATCGTCACGTGGGTGCCGAGCCGCGGGTCCTTGATGCCACGCTGCAGCTTCTGGGCGACCACCTCCCGAATGAGGTCCGCCAGCTTCTTCGCCCGCGCGTTGTCGGCCACTGGTCCGTCTCCTTTTTCCTTGCATTCAGTCTTCATCACCGTGGAGCCGGCGTCGCACCGACAGCAGCTCCACCTCCGGGCGCGCAGCGACCAACCGCTCACAGCGGTCGAGCACGTCCGACACGAACCCCGCGTCCCCGGACACCAGCGCGACCCCTATCCGGGTCCTGCGGTGAAGGTCCTGGTCACCCACCTCGGCCGCGCTCACAGAGAACTTGCGCTGGAGCTCGGCGACGATGGGCCGCACGACGGAGCGTTTCTCCTTCAACGAGTGGACGTCGCCGAGGAGCAGATCGAAGGACAGAGTCCCCACGTACATGCAGTTCCGGATGTCCCGCCGGTTCGGGTTCGGTGACCTGTCAGCCAGCGCGTGACAGGGACACCAGAACCGTACACGCAACGGCCGGGGCCGATCGACGGAAATTCCGCCGACCGGCCCCGGTCACGACACGGCTGCGATGAGCGCCCGGCGTCAGCCGCGCGGCTTCTCGCGCATCTCGTACGTCGCGATGACGTCGTCGATCTTGATGTCGTTGTAGTTGCCGAGGTTGATACCGCCCTCGAAGCCCTCGCGGATCTCGGTGACGTCGTCCTTGAAGCGACGCAGACCCGTGATCGTGAGGTTCTCCGCGACGACCTTGCCGTCGCGCAGCAGGCGCGCCTTGGTGTTGCGCTTGACCTCGCCCGAGCGGACCAGGACACCGGCGATGTTGCCCAGCTTGGACGAACGGAAGACCTCGCGGATCTCCGCCGTACCCAGCTCGACCTCTTCGTACTCCGGCTTGAGCAGACCCTTCAGGGCCGCCTCGATCTCCTCGATGGCCTGGTAGATCACCGAGTAGTAGCGGACCTCGACGCCCTCGCGCTCGGCCATCTGCGTGGCACGGCCGGCCGCGCGCACGTTGTAGCCGATGACGATGGCGTCCGAGCCCATGGCCAGGTTGATGTCGGACTCCGTGACCTCACCGACGCCGCGGTGGAGGACCCGGATGTCGACCTCTTCGCCGACGTTCAGCTGGAGCAGCGAGGACTCGAGGGCCTCGACCGCACCGGACGCGTCACCCTTGATGATCAGGTTCAGCTGCTGGACCTCGCCGGCCGCGAGCACCTTGTCGAGGTCCTCGATGGACACCCGGCGGGTGCGCTTGGCGAAGTTGGCGTTGCGCTCGCGCGCAGCGCGCTTCTCGGCGATCTGGCGGGCCGTGCGGTCCTCGTCGACGACGAGGAAGTTGTCGCCGGCGCCGGGGACGTTGGTGAGACCCAGGACCAGGACGGGGGTCGACGGACCCGCTTCCTCTACGTTGTTGCCCTTGTCGTCGAGCATCGCCCGGACGCGGCCGTACGCGTCGCCGACCACCATCGTGTCGCCGATGCGCAGCGTTCCGCGCTGGACCAGGACCGTCGAGACGGCACCGCGACCACGGTCGAGGTGGGACTCGATGGCGATGCCCTGCGCGTCCTGCTCCGGGTTGGCCCGCAGGTCGAGCGCGGCGTCCGCGGTCAGGACCACGGCCTCCAGGAGCTTGTCGATGTGCAGGCCCTGCTTGGCGGAGATGTCGACGAACATCGTGTCGCCGCCGTACTCCTCGGCGACCAGGCCGTACTCGGTCAGCTGACCGCGCACCTTGACCGGGTCCGCGCCCTCGACGTCGATCTTGTTGACGGCGACGACGATCGGGACGTCCGCGGCCTTGGCGTGGTTGAGCGCCTCGATGGTCTGCGGCATCACACCGTCGTTCGCCGCGACCACCAGGATCGCGATGTCGGTGGACTTGGCACCACGGGCACGCATGGCGGTGAACGCCTCGTGACCCGGGGTGTCGATGAAGGTGATCTTGCGGTCCTCGCCGTTGACCTCGGTGGCGACCTGGTACGCACCGATGTGCTGCGTGATACCGCCGGCCTCGCCCGCGACGACGTTCGTCTTGCGGATCGCGTCCAGCAGTCGGGTCTTACCGTGGTCGACGTGACCCATGACGGTCACGACCGGCGGACGCGGCATGAGGTATTCCTCGCCGCCCTCGTCCTCGCCGAACTCGATGTCGAAGGACTCGAGCAGCTCGCGGTCCTCCTCCTCCGGGCTGACGATCTGAACTTCGTAGTTCATCTCGCCCGCGAGGAGCTGGAGGGTCTCGTCGGAGACGGACTGCGTGGCAGTGACCATCTCGCCGAGGTTCATCATGACCGCGACCAGCGACGCCGGGTTGGCGTTGATCTTCTCCGCGAAGTCGGTGAGGGACGCACCGCGCGACAGGCGAACGGTCTCGCCGTTGCCGCGGGGCAGCATCACGCCGCCCACGGACGGGGCCTGCATGGCCTCGTACTCCTGGCGCCGCTGCCGCTTCGACTTGCGGCCACGACGGGCCGGGCCGCCGGGACGGCCGAAGGCGCCCTGCGTGCCACCACGGCCACCGGGACCACCCGGACGACCGCCGAAGCCCGGACGGCCACCGCCGCCACCGGCACCGGCCGGACCGCCACCGAAGCCACCGGGGCGCGGGCCGCCGAAGCCGCCACCGCCGCCACCCGGACGGGCGCCGGGACCGGCCGGACGGCCGGCGAAGCCGGGACGACCGCCGCCACCGGGACCACCGGGACGACCGCCACCGCCGGGGCCGGGACGACCGCCGCCGGGGCCCGGACGCGGGCCGGCAGCGGGACGCTGCGGCATCATGCCCGGGTTCGGACGGTTACCACCGGGGCCACCGGCACCGGGGCCGGGACGCGGACCGCCCTGCGGACGCGGCATGCCGGCCGGCGAGGGACGGGGACCGCCCTGGCCGGGAGCACCCTGCGGCCGGGGACCGGCCTGGCCGGGACCCTGCGGACGCGGACCGCCCTGGCCGGCGCCGGGGGCGCCGGGGCGCGGCGCGCCGCCCGGACGGGGCGCCTGCGGGCGCGCCATGCCGGTCGAGCCACCGGAGGTGAAGGGGTTGTTGCCCGGACGCGGACCCGCGGGACGCGGGGCGCCGGGACGCGGGGCCTGGCCGGCACCGCCCGGACGCGGGGCCTGGCCACCGGCGGCCTGACCGCCCGGGCGCGGCGCGCCGGGACGGGGGGCCTGGCCGGGAGCGGCCGGACGCGCGCCCGCCGGGCGCGGACCCGGAGCCGCGGCGGGACGCTGCGGGGCAGCGGCCGGGGCCTGGAACTCCGCGGCGACCGGGGCCGGAGCGGCCGGAGCCGGCTTCGGCGCGGGCTTGGGACCGGGACGCGGGCCGGAGGCGGCCGGAGTCACCGGGGTGCTGACGGACGGAGCCTCGGCAGCGGCCGGCTTGGGGGCCGGGGCACCGGGCTTCGGGGCAGGACGTGCCGCGGTCGCCGGGGACGGCGCTGCGGGCTTGGCGGGCGCGGCCTTGCGGGGCGCGCCGGGCTTGGCAGCGGTCTTGCCGGCGCCACCGCCGGGACCCTGCAAAGCGTCGGTCAGCTTGCGTACAACGGGCGCCTCGATCGTCGAGGACGCCGAACGGACGAATTCACCGAGTTCCTGGAGCTTGGCCATGACGACCTTGCTCTCCACACCGAACTCCTTGGCGAGTTCGTATACCCGGACCTTAGCCACTTCGCTCCTTTTAGGTCCGGGTTACGCCGGACCGTCGCTACTTCATGGGCGTACTCATCGCGTACTCATCGAGTGCTCATCGCAATCTCGACCTACTTCCAACTCGCGAGGTACCTGACCGCACGGGGTTCCGTGCCGTACTTCTTCTTACGGTGTCGCCTCTGCGGCCTGCTCGACCGCCGTGCGCAGCGCCGCCGTGTCGAGCACTCCCGGGAACCGAAGGGCCCGGGAGAACGCGCGGCGGCGCACCGCCTGGTCGAGGCAGACCACGGCGGGGTGCACATAAGCACCCCGGCCGGGCAGCGTACCGCGACGATCGGGGACGCATGCGCCCTCGACCGCCACGATCCGCAGCAGATCGCTCTTGGCCGCTCGCTCCCGGCACCCCACGCAGGTGCGCTCAGGGCATGCGCGGGCATGCGTCCGGCCAGACACGCTTAGTCTACCTCCCCGTACCGACCTCACCCCTTCGGGCGAAAAATCGAACGGACGTTGTCGTGATCCACCGGGTGCGGTTCCTGTCCGGAACCGTCCCCTCGATCTTGTCTACCCGCCGGAGGAACCCCGGCGGAAGCGGTTTTTATTCCGCGGCCGGCTCGGTGTCGGGCCGGATGTCGATCCGCCAGCCGGTGAGCCGGGCGGCGAGGCGGGCGTTCTGGCCCTCCTTGCCGATGGCCAGCGACAGCTGGTAGTCGGGCACGGTCACCCGGGCGGAGCGCGAGGCGAGGTCGACGATCTCCACCTTGCTCACCCGAGCGGGTGACAGGGCGTTGGCCACCATGTCCGCCGGGTCGTCCGACCAGTCGACGATGTCGATCTTCTCGCCGTGCAGTTCGGCCATCACGTTGCGCACGCGGCCGCCCATCGGGCCGATGCAGGCACCCTTGGCGTTCAGCCCGGAGCGGGTCGAACGCACCGCGATCTTGGTGCGGTGACCGGCCTCACGGGCGATCGCGGCGATCTCGACGCTGCCGTCGGCGATCTCCGGGACCTCCAGGGCGAAGAGCTTCTTCACCAGGTTGGGGTGGGTGCGCGACAGGGTGACGGACGGGCCGCGCACACCCTTGGCCACCCGGACGACGTACGTCCGCAGGCGCAGGCCGTGCGGGTACTCCTCGCCGGGGACCTGCTCCTGCACCGGCAGGATGGCCTCCAGCTTGCCGATGTCGACCAGGACGTTCTTGGGGTCCTTGCCCTGCTGGACGACACCGGTGATGACGTCGCCCTCACGGCCGGCGAACTCGCCGAAGGTCAGGTCGTCCTCGGCGTCGCGCAGACGCTGCAGGATCACCTGCTTGGCGGTGGTCGCGGCGATCCGGCCGAAGCCCGACGGGGTGTCGTCGAACTCCTGGGCCTCCTGGCCCTCCTCGAGGTCCTGCGGGTCCTCCTTCGCCCACACCGTCACGTGCCCGTTGGTGCGGTCCAGCTCCACGCGGGCGCGGCGGCGGCTCCCCTCGGTGCGGTGGTACGCGATGAGGAGGGCCGACTCGATCGCCTCGACGAGCAGGTCGAAGGAGATCTCCTTCTCCCGGACCAGACCCCGCAGGGCACTCATGTCGATGTCCACGGCTACGCCTCCTCTTCCTTCTTGTCCTTGCGGTTGAACTCGATCTCGACACGCGCCCTGGCGATGTCCCCGAAACCGATCCGGCGAGTGGTGGCCTTGCGGCCCTTCACCCCCGGTACCTCCACGTCCAGTCCCTCGTCGTCCACGCCGAGGATGCGGGCGACCAGTTCACCGGCACCCTTTTCACCTTCGGCGGACAGCTGAAACTTCACGAGGCGGCCTGTCGCCCGTACGTAGTGGCGGTGCTGGGTCAGCGGGCGGTCCGCGCCCGGGGAGCTGACCTCCAGGACGTACTCGCCGTCCCCCATCGCGTCGGTCTCGTCGAGCTTCTCGCCGGCGATCCGGCTCAGCTCGGCACAGGCGTCCAGCTCCACGCCCTCGTCGGAGTCGACGATGATCCGCAGCATGCGGCGCTTGCCCGCACGGGACAGCTCGATCTCCTCGAGGTCCAGACCCTGGGCGGCGACGAGCGGCTCCAGCAGTTCGCGCAGCCTGTCGCTCTGGGGGGTGCTCATCCGGGTGACTCCTCGGCCGCGTGTGCTGTTGTGGTTACCGTCGCGTGTCAGGTCAAAGGGTATCCGGTCCCGGAGGGTGTTGCCGTCCGCCCTGTGGACGGCCCCCCGGGTACCGTGATCACAGCCCGCCCCTGCACACCTCCAAGGACGTCGCCCGTGCCCTCGACCCTGCCTTCGCGAAGGAGCCTGCTCGCCGCGGCCGCCACGGCCGCCGGTGCCTCGCTGCTCACGGGGTGCTCCGACGGCGGACGCGCCGCCCCCGACTCCGACGCTCCGCTCGAACGGCGGATGCGGGAGGCGGCCGTCCGGGAGAGCCAGGAGCTGCTGGAACGTTACGACGCCACGGCCAAGGCCCATCCCGCCCTGGCCGAGCGGCTCGCCCCGCTGCGCGCGGCGGTCGGGGAGCACGTCGCGGCGCTGCACCCCGACGGCGCCCGGCCCTCGCCCGCCCCCACCGGTTCGCGCGAGGCGGCCGGCGCACCCCGAGGGGCGAAGGGGGCCAAAGGGGCGAAGGGGGCGCCCCCGCTCGTGGCGGTGAGCGTGCCGGACAAGCCCGAGGAGGCGGTGACCGCGCTCGCGGACGCCGAACGGAGCCTGGCCGAGGCCCGCACGCAGCACCTGGCGGGGGCCCCGGGCGAGCTGGCCCGGCTGCTCGCGTCGGTCGCCGCCTGCGGGATCGTCCACCACCACCTGCTCACGTCGAACCCCGGAGGCCGGCAGTGATCCGCGCGCAGTCCTCGCCCCCCGCCCGCCCGGAGCGCACCACCACCGAGGCCCTGGCCGCGGCGCAGGCCGCCCTGGCGGCCGAGCACGCCGCCGTCTACGGCTACGGCGTCGTCGGCGCCCGGGCGGCGGGGCCCCGGGCGAACGAGGCCCGCGAGGCCTACGGGGTCCACCTCGGCCGGCGCGACGGCCTCACCCGGACGGTGCGCGAGCTGGGCGGCGTACCCCGGCCGGCGGAGGCGGCGTACGCCCTGCCGTTCGAGGTGCGCACCCCCGCGGACGTGGAGCGGCTGGCGGCGGAGATCGAGGACCGGGTGGCCGGGGCGTACTCCGACCTGGTGCGGGCCGCGCAGGGGCCGCTGCGGCGGGAGGCGGCCGACGCACTGAGCCAGGCGGCGGTCCGCGCGGCACGCTGGCGCGGGGTCGGCGTAGCCTTCCCTGGGCTCGCTGAACGATCGGATCGAGCCAGGCACAGCTGAAAGGGACCACGCACGCATGGCTTTCGAACCGCCGCAGCGACTCGTACGGGCGCTCGGCGAGCTGCCGGACCCGGCGCAGGACGTGGACTGGCTGGGGCGGCTGCCCCGGCTCGCCGAGGAGGCGGCGGCCCGGCGCGGGGTCCTCGTCCGGCGGGTGCAGGCACCCGGCGGACGCAGCAGCCTGGTCCTGCTGGTGGACTACCCCGACGGGACCCCGGCCGCGCTGAAGCTGGCGCCGCCGTCCGCCGGGCCGGACCGGGAGCTGGCGGCGCTGGCGCACTGGGGCGGGTTCGGGGCCGTACGGCTGCTGGACACCCGGCACGACGACGGGGCGCTGCTGCTGGAGCGGCTCCAGCCGGAGGTGTCGCTGCGGTCCCTGCCGGACGCGAAGGCGCTGCTGGAGGCGGCGGGCACGGTCCGCCGGCTGTGGGTGGCCCCGGCGCCCGGCCACGCGTTCGAGTCGGTGGCGGAGCGGACGGCGCGGCAGGCGGTGGCCATGGCCGAGGCCGAGGAGGTGGCGCAGCCGCTGGTCCGGGTGGCGCTGGCCATCCGTGACGAGCTGACGGCGCTGCCCGGGGAGGAGTTCCTGCTGCACGGGAACTTCCGGCAGGGCAAGGTGCTGGCGGGCACGCGGGCGCCGTGGCTGACCGTCGGCCCGGAGCCGCTGGTGGGTGAGCGCGCGTACGACCTGGCCCGGCTGGTGCGGGACCGGCTGGAGGACCAGGTCGCCTCGTCGGCGGGGGCCTCCGGGGCGCGGCGCCGGGTGAACCGGCTGGCGGACTCGCTGGAGCTGGACCGGGACCGGCTGCGGGGCTGGACGCTGTTCCGGGCGGTGGAGTCCGGGACGCGGGCGCTGGCCGCCGGGCGGCGCCGGGACGCGGAGCTGTTGCTGGAGTTCGCCGGCTGGCTGTAGGGGCATACGTAAAGTACGAACGTATGCCTGGCAGGGGGCCGTCATGGTCGAAGAACTGCTGGCCGCGGGCATCGCGGCGGGAATCGGAATCGTGGTCTACCTGGCCGGTGCGGCCCGGGTGGTGAAGCAGTACGAACGCGGTCTGGTCTTCCGCTTCGGCCGGCTGCGGGCGGGTGTCCGATCGCCCGGGTTCACGCTGGTCGTCCCCGTGGTGGACCGGCTGCGGAAGGTCAACATGCAGATCGTGACGCTGCCGGTGCCGGCCCAGGAGGGCATCACCCGGGACAACGTCACGGTGCGGGTGGACGCGGTGGTCTACTTCCGGGTGATCGACCCGGCGAACGCGATCATCGAGGTCGAGGACTACCGGTTCGCCGTGTCGCAGATGGCGCAGACCTCCCTGCGGTCGATCATCGGCAAGTCGGACCTGGACGACCTGCTGTCCAACCGGGAGAAGCTCAACCAGGGGCTGGAGCTGATGATCGACAGCCCGGCGGTGGGCTGGGGCGTCCAGATCGACCGGGTGGAGATCAAGGACGTGTCGCTGCCGGAGACCATGAAGCGGTCGATGGCCCGACAGGCGGAGGCGGACCGGGAGCGGCGTGCCCGGGTGATCAACGCCGATGCGGAGCTCCAGGCCTCGCGGAAGCTGGCGGAGGCGGCCGGGGTGATGGCGGACCAGCCCGCCGCCCTCCAACTGCGGCTGCTGCAGACGGTGGTGGCCGTGGCCGCCGAGAAGAACTCCACCCTGGTGCTGCCCTTCCCGGTGGAACTCCTGCGCTTCCTGGAACGCGCCACCGAGTCCCAGCCGGCCCCGCGCACCGGCGCGCAGCCGCAGGGGCCGGGCGCGCACCCGCAGGGGCCCGAACAGGCGGTCGGGCCCAAGGCGGTGCCGGCGGCGCCCGCGCCTGCCGCGGGGCAGGCGCACGCGCCGGTCCACACGCCCGAGCCCCATGCCCCGGAACAGGCCGTCGGGCCCAAGGCGCCCCTGCGGTGCGCGAATGCGGACCCCGGGTTGCCGCGGGCCACGTCGGACGACGCCACGGGCCTGCCGCAGCCCCCGCCCGGCCCCGTCACGGAACCGGACCCCGCACCCGCTCCCGCACCCGCTCCCGCGGCCGGGACACCGTCGCAGGCCGCGTAGCCGACCGGCCGGTGCCCGCGCGCCCGGGGCGGGCCCCGGTTCCTACGCCCCGGGCCGGGGCCGGGTCGTCAGCCGGGCCAGGGCGTCGGGGAGGGTGAGGTCCTCGCGGGTGCCCGTGGGGCGGTGCTGGAGTTCGAGGACGCCCTCGGCAGAACGGCGGCCGGCGACCAGGATCCAGGGCGCGCCGATGAGTTCGGCGTCGGTCAGCTTCACCCCCGGCGACAGGCCGGGACGGTCGTCCAGGAGGACCCGCAGGCCCGCTGCGGCCAGGGCTGCGGCGGCCTCCTCGGCCAGGCCCAGCGGCACCGCCTTGCCCGCGGCGACCACGTGCACGTCCGCCGGGGCCACCTCGGCGGGCCAGCACAGCCCGCGCTCGTCCCCGGTCTGCTCGGCCAGCGCCGCCACCAGCCGCGAGACCCCGATGCCGTACGAGCCCATGGTCACCCGCACCGGCTTGCCGTCCCGGCCGAGCACGTCCAGGCCGAACGCGTCGGCGTACTTGCGGCCGAGCTGGAAGATGTGGCCCACCTCGATCGCCCGGTCCAGGGAGAGCCCGGCACCGCACTCCGGGCAGGGGTCGCCCGGTTCGACGACGACCACGTCGAGGTGGTCGTCCACCGTGAAGTCCCGCCCGCACACCACGTTCCGCGCGTGCGTGTCGGGCCGGTTGGCCCCGGTCACCCAGGCCGTGCCCGGCGCCACCCGGGGGTCGGCGAGGTAGCGGACCTTGTCCAGGCCCTGGGGGCCGACGTAGCCGCGGACCAGGTCGGGCCGGTCCACGAAGTCCTCGGCCGTGACCAGTTCGACCACGGCCGGGGCCAGGTGCTCCCCCAGCTTGCCGAGGTCGACCTCGCGGTCGCCGGGCACGCCGACGGCCACGATCTCGCCGTCCACCTTCACCAGCAGGTTCTTCAGCGTGGCCGAGGCCGGCACGCCCAGGTGCGCGGCCAGCGTCTCGATGGTCGGCGTGTCGGGGGTGTCCAACTCCTCGACGGCACCGGCCTCCTGACCCGTCACCGGACGCAGGGGGAAGGTCACCGCCTCGGTGTTGGCGGCGTAGCCGCAGGCCGCGCACGAGGCGAAGGTGTCCTCGCCGGCCGCCGCCGGGGCCAGGAACTCCTCCGAGGCCGAGCCGCCCATGGCGCCCGAGACCGCCGAGACGATCCGGAAGTCCAGGCCCAGCCGGGTGAAGATCCGCCGGTACGCCTCCCGGTGCAGGGCGTAGGAGGCGGCCAGGCCCTCGTCGTCGACGTCGAAGGAGTACGAGTCCTTCATCTGGAACTCGCGCCCGCGCAGCACCCCGGAGCGGGGACGGGCCTCGTCCCGGTACTTGGTCTGGATCTGATACAGCGTCACGGGCAGGTCCTTGTAGGACGTGCACTGGTCCTTCACCACCTGGGTGAAGACCTCTTCGTGGGTGGGGCCGAGCAAGTAGTCCGCGCCCTTGCGGTCCTTGAGCCGGAACAGCAGGTCGCCGTACTCGCTCCAGCGCCCGCTGACCTCGTACGGCTCGCGCGGCAGCAGTGCGGGCAGCAGCACCTCCTGGGCGCCGATCGCGTCCATCTCCTCGCGGACGACGCGCGAGACGTTCTCCAGGACCTTCTTGCCGAGCGGCAGCCAGATCCACACGCCCGCGGTGCTGCGGCGTACGTAGCCGGCCCGGACGAGGAGCTTGTGGCTGAGGGTCTCGGCGTCGGCGGGGTCCTCGCGCAGGGTCCGGGCCATGAGGCGGGACATGCGCTGCACGGGCCGGTGCTGCTGGACGTGATCGGTGGACATGCCCGGAGACTAGCGGCGCAGCAGCGGCAAGGGCGCGCCCATTACGGCGTAGGGCAGGCCGGCGCTGGGGAAGCGGACCTGCCGGGCCAGGTCGACGTAGCCCAGGGACCGGTACAGCGCGCGGGCCGGGCTCTCGGTGTCGATGGCGGAGAGGATCGAGCGCGGCTCGGTGGCCGCGTCCGTGATCCGGGTGATCAGTGCCCGGCCCACGCCGTGGCCCTGGAAGCCGGGGTGGACGTGCAGCTCGGTGATGACGAAGGCCCGGTCGAGCCAGCCGTCGGTGCCGGTGGCCCGCAGGTACGGTTCGACGACCGTGGACCACCAGTGCGCACGGTCGTTGGGCATGCCGTAGACGAACCCGGCCAGGGCGCCGTCCGCGGTGAAGGCGCCGAGCGCCCGGGCGCCGGGGCAGGTCATGTGGCGCTGCACGATGTAGCGCCGGATGCCCACCTCCTCCTCGCTGAGGCCGAAGGCGACGGCCTGCACCCGCAGGGCCTCGTCGACGCGCGCGCCGAGGTCCAGGGGGCCGATCTCCAGTCCGGCGGGTGAAGGCACCATGCGGTGACGATACTTCGCCCGGGCGGGATCAGAACAGGACGCTCATGAACGCGCCGACCTCACGGAAGCCGACGCGCCGGTACGCCGCCCGGGCGGCGGTGTTGAAGTCGTTGACGTAGAGGCTGACCACGGGCGCCACGTCCCGCAGCGCGTACTCCACGACGGCGGCCATCCCGGTCTCGGAGTGGCCGCGGCCGCGGAACTCGGGGGCGACCCAGACGCCCTGGATCTGGCAGGCCTTGGCGGTGGCGGCGCCGATCTCGGCCTTGAAGACGACCTTGCCGTCCTCCAGCCGGGCGAAGGAGCGGCCGCTGCCGACCAGCTCGGCGACCCGGGCCTGGTAGAGCAGACCACCGTCGCCGGCGAGCGGGGAGACGCCGACCTCCTCGGTGAACATGGCCACGCAGGCGGGCATGATCAGGTCCATCTCGTCCTTGCGGACCCGGCGTACCAGCGGGTCGGCGGCCACCTCCCGCGAGGTCTCCTCGGTGACCATCAGCGGCTGGTGGGCGCGGACGTCCCGGGCGGGCCCCCAGTGCGGCTCCAGCAGCCGCCACAGCGCCGAGGTGGCCTCGGCCGGGCCCACGACGGAGGAGCAGCGACGGCCGGTGCGGCGGGCCCGGTCGGCGAAGGCACGGACGGCGTCGGGGGTGGCGCAGACGGGGACCAGGTTGGCGCCGGAGTAGCACAGGGACTGCAGGACGCCGTCCTCGTAGAAGCCCCACATCTCGCCGCCCAGCCGCCAGGGGTCCAGGCCGGCGACCTGGACCCGGGCCGTGACGAAGGCGTTCGCGACCGGGTCGCGGTCGAGGACCTGGAGCGCGGCTTCGAGGTCACTGGGTTCGAGGACCCGGGTGGTGGTCTGCGTCAACACTGTGGGGGTGCCTCACCATGCAAGTCTGCTGATCTGTCGCACTGTACCCGCCGAGGGCCGCGGTTGCCCCGCCGGCGGGGTCACGAAAGAGCCCCGGCCCCGCCCGCGAGCTGCGGGAACGGGGCCGGGGCCGGGCTTGGGCGGGCGGGTCGGACGCTGGTGCGGGCGGGGTCAGACGCCGATGGCGACGGTGGGCTCGCCGCTGGCGACGCCGTCCTTCTCCATCTGCTCGGCGATCTTCATCGCCTCCTCGATCAGGGTCTCGACGATCTTCGACTCGGGAACGGTCTTGATGACCTCGCCCTTGACGAAGATCTGGCCCTTGCCGTTGCCGGAGGCGACACCGAGGTCGGCCTCGCGGGCCTCGCCGGGGCCGTTGACGACGCAGCCCATGACGGCGACGCGCAGCGGGACCTCCATGCCCTCCAGGCCGGCGGTGACCTCTTCGGCGAGCTTGTAGACGTCGACCTGGGCGCGGCCGCAGGACGGGCAGGAGACGATCTCCAGGCGGCGCTGGCGCAGGTTCAGCGACTCCAGGATCTGGATGCCGACCTTGATCTCCTCGGCCGGCGGGGCGGAGAGGGAGACGCGGATGGTGTCGCCGATGCCCTGGGAGAGCAGCGCGCCGAAGGCGACGGCGGACTTGATGGTGCCCTGGAAGGCGGGGCCGGCCTCGGTGACGCCGAGGTGCAGCGGGTAGTCGCACTGGGCGGCGAGCTGGCGGTAGGCCTCGACCATGACGACCGGGTCGTTGTGCTTGACCGAGATCTTGATGTCGCGGAAGTCGTGCTCCTCGAAGAGGGAGGCCTCCCACAGCGCGGACTCCACCAGCGCCTCGGGGGTGGCCTTGCCGTACTTGCGCAGCAGCCGGGCGTCGAGGGAGCCGGCGTTGACGCCGATGCGGATCGGGGTTCCCGCGTCCTTGGCGGCCTTCGCGATCTCCTTGACCTTGTCGTCGAACTGCTTGATGTTGCCCGGGTTGACCCGGACGGCGGCGCAGCCGGCGTCGATGGCGGCGAAGACGTACTTCGGCTGGAAGTGGATGTCGGCGATGACCGGGATCTGCGACTTGCGGGCGATGGTCGCCAGCGCGTCGGCGTCGTCCTGGGTCGGGCAGGCCACGCGCACGATCTGGCAGCCGGAGGCGGTCAGCTCGGCGATCTGCTGGAGGGTGGCGCCGATGTCCGAGGTACGGGTGGTGGTCATCGACTGCACCGAGACGGGTGCGTCGCCACCGACGGCCACGGAACCGACCATGATCTTGCGGCTGACCCGTCGGTCGGCGAGCTTCGTCGGCACGGACGGCATTCCGAGAGAGATGGCAGTCATCTGCTGTGCAACCCCAAGGTGTGGATCAAGGTCCCGAGATCGGCGGGCTCCAGGCCTTCGAGATTACGCCACGCCGCAGGCGCCCCGTGCACCGCCGGGGCTCGGCCACCCGAATGTAGGGGGCCGGACACGTATCGTGCCCGGCCCCGTCCCGCCGTGGTAACCCCGATCACCCGATCAGGTGATCTTCACCGGGTTCACCACGTCGGCGATGAAGACGAGCGCCGTGAAGCAGACGAACACGCTCGCCACCACGTACGCCAGCGGCATCAGCTTGGCCACGTCGAACGGACCGGGGTCCGGGCGGCGGAACAGCCGGGCCGTGTGCCGGCGCAGGGACTCCCACAGGGCGCCCGCGATGTGGCCGCCGTCCAGCGGCAGCAGCGGCAGCATGTTGAACAGGAACAGCGACAGGTTGAAGGCCGCCAGCATGTTCAGCGAGAGCACCAGGACGTGGGTGGCGGGCAGGTCCAGGGTGAAGATCTCCCCGTTGATCCGGGCCGCGCCGACGATGCCCATGGGGCCGTTGGGGTCGCGCTCGGCGCCGTTGAACGCGGCGTCCCACAGCGGCGGGATCTTGCCCGGCAGGTCGATCAGGGCCTTCGCGCTGTCCTGGACCATCTCGCCCATGCGGGTCACCGCCTGGCCGAAGGACTGCTCGACGTAGCCGTTGGCCGGGGTGAAGCCCAGCCAGCCGGCGGAGACGTACTGGTCCTTGACGTAGCCGCCCTTGCCGTCGGTCCTGGCGACCTTGTTCTCGATCAGGGTGGCGTGCAGGTCCACCCGCTTGCCGTCGCGTTCGACCGTGACGGTGGCCGGGCCGATGGTGTCGCGGATCTTCTTCTGGAGGGCGTTCCAGTCGGTCACCTTGGCGCCGTTGAACGCCACGATCCGGTCGCCGGCCGTCAGGCCCGCGGCGGCGGCGGGAGCCGGGCGGTCGCCGGGCTTGCAGGTGTCGCGCTTCTCGGTCGGTGCGACGACGCACTGGGAGACCGACTCGACGGTGGTCGTGGTGGTGCGGACCCCGAAGGCCATCAGCGTGGTCAGGAAGATCACCACCGCCAGGACCAGGTTCATGAACGGCCCGGCGAACATCACGATGACGCGCTTCCACGGCTTGCGCGTGTAGAACAGCCGGGTCTCGTCGCCCGGCTCCAGCTCCTCGTACGCCGCCGAGCGGGCGTCCTCGATCATCGACCGGAACGGCGAGGTCGACCGGGCGGTGACCTTGCCGTCGTCGCCGGGCGGGAACATGCCGATCATCCGGATGTAGCCGCCGAGCGGGATCGCCTTGATGCCGTACTCCGTCTCGCCCTTCCTGCGCGACCACACGGTGGGCCCGAAGCCGACCATGTACTGCGGCACGCGGATGCCGAAGAGCTTGGCCGTGGAGAGGTGGCCCAGCTCGTGCCAGGCGATGGAGATCAGCAGACCGATCGCGAATACGACTATCCCGATCACGGTCATGAGAAGGGTCATGCGCGCGCCTCCACGGCGGCACGGGCCGCCATCTCCCTCGCCCGGGCGCGGGCCCAGGCCTCCGCTTCGAGGACGTCACCGAGGGTGAGCGAAGTTCCCGCGGCGGGCGTCCCGTGGTCCTCGACCACTGCCGCGACCGTATCCACGATTGCTGTGAACGGCAGCCGACCGGCCAGGAAGGCGTCGACGCACTCCTCGTTCGCCGCATTGAACACCGCCGGCGCGGTACCGCCGAGGGTACCCACGTGCCGGGCCAGGTCCACGGCCGGGAAGGCCTCGGTGTCCAGCGGGAAGAACTCCCAGGTGGAGGCCTTGGTCCAGTCGAAGGCGGGGGCCGCGTCGGGGATCCGGTGCGGCCAGCCGAGGCCGATGGCGATGGGTCCGCGCATGTCCGGCGGGGTGGCCTGGGCGAGCGTGGAGCCGTCGGTGAACTCCACCATCGAGTGGACGTAGGACTGCGGATGGACGACGACCTCGATGCGCCCGAACGGGATGTCGTAGAGCAGGTGCGCCTCGATGACCTCCAGACCCTTGTTGACCAGGGTGGCGGAGTTGACCGTGATGACCGGGCCCATCGCCCAGGTCGGGTGGGCGAGCGCGTCCTCGACGGTGACCCGGGCCAGCTCGTCGCGGGTGCGGCCGCGGAAGGGACCGCCGGAGGCGGTGACCACGAGCTTGCGCACCTCGGCCCGGGTGCCCGCGGCCAGCGCCTGGAACAGCGCGGCGTGCTCGGAGTCCACGGGGATGATCTGTCCGGGCCGGGCCAGCGCCTTGACGAGCGGGCCGCCGACGATCAGCGACTCCTTGTTGGCCAGGGCCAGGGTCCGGCCGGCCCGCAGGGCCGCGAGGGTGGGTTCCAGGCCGATGGAGCCGGTGATGCCGTTGAGGACGGTGTGGCACGCGGAGGCGGCGAGCTCGGTGGCCGCGTCGGGCCCGGCGAGGATCTCGGGCTGCGGTTCGGCGCCGTACTGGGCGCTCAGCGCCTCTTTCAGGGCCGGTACGACGTCCTCCCGGGCCACCGCGACGGTCCGTACGCGCAGCCGCCGGGCCTGCTCGGCCAGGAGCGCGACGCGCCCGCCCGCGGCGGACAGGCCGGTCACCCGGAACAGGTCGGGGTTGCGCAGGACCAGGTCGATGGCCTGGGTCCCGATGGACCCGGTGGAGCCGAGGACCACGATGTCCCGGCGGCCGGCCGCGGCGTCGAAGAGGAGGTGCGGATCGGCGAGGGGGGCTGGACTGTCGCTCATCCCCCCATTGTTGCCTCATCCCCGGAGCGCTCCGACACGCCCTGCCCCTTCGGCCGCCCCGTCGGCTGCCCGGTCGACCGCCCGGGGCGTCGTGCTCCGGGCCGCGCCCGTCCTACGCCCGTCCTACCCCCGTCCTACGTCCGTGCCCTCGGTGACGGTGGCCAGCAGCTCGGGCAGGCTGCCGGGGAAGTCGGGCAGCAGCCGGGCGGCCCGCCACCAGGTCTCCGGGTTCCGGCCGAGGGCGGCGTCGAGGAGCTGGTCGGCCTCGGCGCGGGCGGCGAGCACCGCCTCCGGCCGGTCGTGCCGGTCGGGGGTGTACGAGGAGCCCAGCCAGTGGTCCTCGTCCAGGGCCCAGGCGGCGGGTGCCTTGTGCCGCACGACCTCGGCGCCGGTGAGTACGCCCCGGTCCAGGCAGGCGCGGACCCAGCGGATGTCCTCGGCGAGGTCGCCCATGGCGTTCGGCACGGCCAGGCTGGCCAGGGCCAGTTCGCGGTCGACCCCGCCGGAGGGCCAGGGCGGGGCGGGTTCCAGCGCCTCGGCGGCCCGGCGCAGGCCCGGTACGGCGGGCGCCTGCGGGGCGGCGGCTCCCGTGCCGTCGGTGACGGCGGCGACCAGCTCCGGCAGGGTGCCCGGGAAACCGGGGGCGGCCCGCAGCAGCCGGTCCGTCAGGAAGGGGACCGTGCTCCGTGCGGGGTGCAGCGCCCGCCGGACGGACGCGCGCAGCTCGGCCAGCTCCGGCAGGGTCCAGCGCAGCCCGGAGCGGGTGTGCGGGGCGGTCAGCAGGAGGGTGCGGTGGGCAGGGGCGAGGTGGGCGACGACCTCGTCCGGGGTGAGCAGGCCGGCCCGGACGGCCCGGACGGCGGGCCGGTGCCAGGCGGGCCCGTACGTGCGCAGGGCGCGGGTGTCGAGCAGGGCCAGGCAGGCGGTGCGGGGCAGGTCGGCCCGGAGCAGCAGGGCCTCGACGGAGCCGGGCGGGAGCGGCTCGCGGGCGTGCTCGCGCAGCAGCAGGTCCACGTCCAGCTCGTGCGGCAGGGCCAGCACGTCCAGGGGGACCCTGGGGCGACGGTGGCCGTGCGCGCGCAGGGCCGCGACCAGCGCATCGGGGGCGAGCGGGCCGGGGCCCAGCCGCCGGGCCAGCTCGGGAGCCGGTGGCCGGGCGGCGTACCGGGCGGGGCCGGGCAGGCCGGGCAGGGGGCGGCCGAGGACGTGCGGGTTGCGGGCGACGGTGCGGCGGTCCTCGCCGTCGCCGTCACGGACCAGCAGGGTGACCACCGAGGCCGGCAGGTACTCGTCGCGCGCCAGGTAGCGGCGGGTGGCCGCGTCCAGTCGTGCCAGCACCCCGGAGACGACCGGGTCCGGTGCGTGGCGCAGGAGATGCGCCACGCACCAGGCCAGCCGTCTGGACTCCCGGTCCCCGTACATCCGTCTCCCCGTTCGTCGCCCGCTGCGCCGGTCCGGCGCCGGGGCGATGATCGCAGGTCAGCGGAACGGGCGGTGAACGTTTTTGTGACGGGACGGTCCCGGTGCGGCGTCGGCGATCCAGGGGCCGTCGCCGGAGGGGTCGAGCACGCCTTCCTCCAGCCAGGTGTAGGTGCCCTGGAGCACCCCGGAGACCACCTTGCGGTCGAGGTCGTCGGTGTTGGACCACAGCCGGCCGAACAGCTCCTCGACCCGCAGCCGGGACTGCCGGCAGAAGGCGTCGGCGAGCTGGTAGGCCTCGCGGCCGTGGTCGCCGGTGGCGCGCAGGTGCTCGGCCCGTACGCAGGCCGCGCTCATGGCGAACAGCTCGGCGCCGATGTCGACGATCCGGCCCAGGAAGCCCTGCTTGGTCTCCATCCGGCCCTGCCAGCGGGACATGGCGTAGAAGGTGGACCGGGCGAGTTTGCGCGCGCCGCGTTCGACATAGCGCAGGTGGGTGGCGAGGTCGGGGTGGCCGGCCGGGTGGAACTCCCGGTACGTGCCGGGGACCTGGCCGGGTCCGGCGGCCAGCTTGGGCAGCCAGCGGGCGTAGAACCCGGCGGCCCGGGCGCCCGCCTTGGCCTTGTCGGCCAGGGCCTTGTCGGGGTCGATGAGGTCGCCGGCCACGGACAGGTGGGCGTCGACGGCCTCGCGCGCGATCAGCAGGTGCATGATCTCGGTGGAGCCCTCGAAGATCCGGTTGATCCGCAGGTCGCGCAGGAGCTGCTCGGCGGGGACGGCCCGTTCGCCACGGGCGGCGAGCGACTCGGCGGTCTCGAAGCCGCGGCCGCCGCGGATCTGGACCAGCTCGTCGGCCATCAGACAGGCCATCTCGCTGCCGTAGAGCTTGGCGAGGGCGGCCTCGATGCGGATGTCGTTGCGGTCCTCGTCGGCCATCTGGGAGGCGAGGTCCACGACGGCTTCGAGGGCGAAGGTGGTGGCCGCGATGAAGGAGATCTTGGACCCGACGGCCTCGTGCCGGGCGACGGGCCGGCCCCACTGCTCGCGGACCGCCGACCATTCGCGGGCGATCTTCAGGCACCACTTGCCGGCGCCCACGCACATGGCGGGCAGCGAGAGGCGGCCGGTGTTGAGGGTGGTCAGGGCGATCTTGAGCCCGGAGCCCTCGGGGCCGATCCGGTTCCCGGCGGGCACCCGGACCTGGTGGAAGCGGGTGACGCCGTTCTCCAGGCCGCGCAGGCCCATGAAGGCGTTGCGGTGCTCGACCGTGATCCCGGGCGAGCCGGCCTCGACCACGAAGGCGGTGATGCCGCCGGGGTGGCCCTCGCCGCGGGGCACCCGGGCCATGACGACGAGCAGGTCGGCGACCACGCCGTTGGTGGTCCACAGCTTCACGCCGTCGAGGACGTACTCCTCGCCGTCCGGCACGGCGGTGGTGGCCAGGCGCGCCGGGTCGGAGCCGACGTCGGGCTCGGTGAGCAGGAAGGCGCTGATGTCGGTGGTGGCCAGGCGGGGCAGGAAGGTGTCCTTCTGCTCCTGGGTGCCGAAGATCTTCAGCGGCTGGGGCACGCCGATCGACTGGTGGGCCGAGAGCAGGGCGCCGATGGCGGGGCTGACCGAGCCGACCAGGGCGAGGGCCTTGTTGTAGTACACCTGGGTCAGGCCCAGGCCGCCGTACTTGGGGTCGATCTTCATCCCGAGGGCGCCGAGGGCCTTCAGGCCCTGCACGGTCTCGTCGGGGATGCGGGCCTCGCGCTCGATGCGCGGGCCGTCGATCTCGTGCTCGCAGAACTCCCGCAGCCGGGCGAGGAAGGCCTCGCCGCGCCGTACGTCCTCGGCGTCGGGCATCGGGTGCGGATGGATGAGGTCCAGCCGGAACCGGCCGAGGAAGAGTTCCTTGGCGAAGCTGGGCTTGCGCCAGTCCTGTTCCCGGGCCGCTTCCGCCACCTGCCGGGCCTCGCGCTCGGTCACCTTGGGCTGTGCGGGCTGTGTTGCGGACATGAGGGGGCTCACCTCGCCGCCGAGTCGGGCTACCGATGGGTGCTACCTGTCAGTCGTACCCCTGAGTCGTACCCCTTCCCCGGCGCGGGGAAAAGCCGGGGCGGGCCGGTCGGATGAAAATCCGACCGGCCCGCCCGGGTGAAGAGGGGCGGCCCGAACCCCCGCACAGTAGGTTCGGGCCGCCGGTCCGTGACGTACGGGATCAGATGTCGAGGCCGGTGAGGACCAGGACCCGCTCGTACGTGTAGTCGTCCATCGCGTAGCGGACGCCCTCGCGGCCGACGCCGGACTGCTTGACGCCGCCGTAGGGCATCTGGTCGGCGCGGTACGACGGCGCGTCGCCGATGATCACACCGCCGACCTCCAGCTCGCGGTGGGCGCGGAACGCGACCTGGATGTCGTGCGTGAAGACGCCGGTCTGCAGGCCGAACTTGCTGTCGTTGACCTGGGCGAAGGCCTCGTCGGTGCCCTCGGCCCGGTGCAGGGTCAGGACCGGTCCGAAGACCTCCTCGCAGGCGAGGGTGACGCCGTCGGGCAGCTCGGCGAGCACGGTCGGCTCGTACGAGGCACCCTCGCGCTTGCCGCCGGCGAGCAGCTTGGCGCCGGCCGAGACGGCCTCGTCCACCCAGGACTCCACGCGCTTGGCGGCGTCCTCGGAGACCAGCGGGCCGACGTCGGTCGCGTCGTCGGACGGGTCACCGGTGACCTGGGCCTGGACCTTGGCGACGACCTTCTCGACCAGGCGGTCGTAGACGGAGGCGTCGGCGATCACGCGCTGCACGGAGATGCAGGACTGGCCGGCCTGGTAGTTCGAGAAGGTGGCGATGCGGGTGGCGGCCCAGTCGAGGTCGGCCTCGGAGGACCAGTCGGCGAGGACCACGGCCGCGGCGTTGCCGCCGAGCTCCAGGGTGCAGTGCTTGTGCGGCACGGACTGCTGGATGGCGTACCCGACCTTGTCGGAACCGGTGAAGGAGATGACGGGCAGGCGCTCGTCCTTGACCAGGGCCGGCATCTTGTCGTTGGCGACGGGCAGCACGGACCAGGAACCGGCCGGCAGGTCGGTCTCGGCCAGCAGCTCGCCGAGGATCAGACCGGACAGCGGGGTGGCCGGGGCGGGCTTGAGGATGATCGGGGCGCCGACGGCGATGGCCGGGGCGACCTTGTGGGCGCACAGGTTCAGCGGGAAGTTGAACGGCGCGATGCCGAGGACCGGGCCCTTGACGAAGCGGCGGGTCAGGGCCAGGCGGCCGACGCCACCGGCGTCGGTGTCCAGGCGCTGGGCCTCGCCACCGTTGAAGCGGCGGGCCTCCTCCGCGGCGAAGCGGAACACGGACACCGCGCGGCCGACCTCACCGCGGGCCCACTTGATCGGCTTGCCGTTCTCGGCGGAGATCAGCTGGGCGATCTCCTCGGTGCGCTCCGCGAGCCGCTTCGACACGTGGTCGAGGGCGGCGGCCCGGACGTGCGCGGGGGTCGCGGAGAACTCCGCCGTCACGGCGTGCGCCGCGGCCACGGCCTCTTCGACCTGGGCGTCGGTCGGCACGCTGACGGTGCCGACGAGACGGCCGTCCCACGGGTTGTGGACGTCGAAGCTGTCCTCGCCGGTGGCCTGGCGGCCGGCGAGCCAGAAGGCGTGGGTGGAAGTCATGCGGATCCCGGCCCTTCGGAGGTGTGCGGTGTGCGGCGCAGGGCGCTGCCTGTCCCTCTCACGGTAGGGCGGCGGGCCCGAAGTGTGGCTTGTCCGCGATGGAGAACCTCCCCGCGCCGCTTCGCCGTAATGGCGATGTCCCCGACGGACCGACCGTGCCACGCGGTCCCGCCGGGGGCGCGGGGAACGGGGCAACGCCCTTCGGGGGCCAGGACGGCCGGAGGCCAGGACGGCCGGAGGCCAGGACGGCCGGAGGCTAGGACGGCTGGGGGCCGGGACGGCCGGAGGCCAGGAAGACTGGAGGCCAGGACGGCCGGAGGCCAGGAAGACTGGAGGCCAGGAAGACTGGAGGCCAGGACGGCCGGGGGCCAGGACGACTGGAGGCCAGGACGGCCGGGGGCTAGGACGGCTGGGGTGAGGCCTTGAGGGCCAGCCACAGCTCCATGCGGACGTCCGGGTCGTCCAGGGACCGCCCGAGGATCTCCTCGACCCTGCGCATCCGGTACCGCAGCGTGTGCCGGTGCACCCCGAGGTCCGCGGCGGCCGCGTCCCACTGCCCGTGCCGCGACAGCCACGCCTGGAGCGAGGCCACCAGGTCCCCGCGCCCGGTCGCGTCGTGCTCGCGCAGGGCCCGCAGCGTGCCCTCGGCGAAGGCCCGTACCGCGTCGTCGCCGAGCAGCGGCAGCACCGAGCCGGCCGCGAGGTCCTCGTGCTCCACGAGCGGCCGGCCGCGCCGGCGGGCCACCGCCAGGGCCTGGTCGGCCTGCTTGAAGGCGGCGTCCGCGCCGGCCGGACCGGCCGGCGCGGACAGACCCACGACCAGTTCGTCGGGCTCGGGGCCGGTGCTGTCCCGGCCGCGCCGGGACTCCTGGGCCTCGGCGTGGTCGGTCACGGCCTGCACGGCGGCCCCGCCGTCGGCGGCCAGTACGACCAGCCGGCCCGGCTCGGGCACCACGAGCACGGCCTCGCCGGTGCGCGCGGCGGCCGACTCCACGGTGTCCCCCAGCCGGGCCAGACCCTCGGGCTGGGCGGTACCGGGCAGCGCCGGTTCGGCCACCAGGAGCCGGAACGGGGCCTGGAGCAGGCCGCCGTAGAGGTCCCCGGCCACGGCCTGGGCGTGCGCGGCCTCCCCGTCGAGCAGCATCCGCAGCACGGCCGCGCCCAGCCGGGACTCGGCGTCGTGCAGCGAGCGGGAGCGTTCGGTGGTCAGGGTCAGCAGGGCCACGGCGGAGTGGACGGCGTACCGCTCGGCGGTGCCCAGCGGGGCGGCGGTCCCGACGGCCAGGGCGCCCCGGGCCCGTCGGCCGGTGCCTAGCGACTGGAGCTCGACCCGGTCCTCGGAGCCGCCGACGACGGCACTGGCGGGGGCCGGCCGCTCCCGCAGCCGTTCCACGTCGGGGGTGAGCCGGGCGGCCCGGCGGGCGGCCCACTCGGGCGCGGCGGCCACCACCTGGCCGGAGGCGTCGTAGAGCGCGGCCCAGCCCTGCACGTGCGCGGCCAGCCTGGTCAGCAGCTCGGCGGGGCCGTCGGCGGACAGCGCGGCCCGGGTCAGCTCGCGCTGGGCCTCGAAGCCGGCGGTGACGGCGCGGTACTGGTCGGCGGCGAGGGCCGCGGAGACGGCCTTGCTGATGGCGAGGAACGGCGTGCGCCGGGGCACCTCCAGCAGCGGCAGGTCCTCGTCGCGGGCCGCGGCGACCAGGGCCTCGGGGATCTGCTCGTAGTTCACCCCGACGGCGAAGCCGATCCCGACGACCCCGGCCGCGGCGAGGCGGCGCACGTAGCGGCGCATCTCGTCGGGGTCGTCGGCGTCCAGCTTCATCGCGGTGATCAGCAGCAGCTCGCCGCCCTCCATGTAGGGGACGGGGTCGGCGAGCTCACTGACGTGCGCCCAGCGCACCGGGGTGTCGAGGCGGCCCTCCCCGGCCCGGACGCTGAGCTTGAGCGCCGAGTGCTGGACGAGTGAGGCGAGGGTGAGCGGCATCGGGGACTTTCGGGGCGGGACCAGCGGATTTCGCCGCCACGTATGAACGGCTCCCCTCGATTCTGCCACCCCGTACGGGTCCCCTCAGCCCGACGACCGCCGCGGCCCGGCTACCCGGCGAGCTCGACGAGCAGGGGGGCGGCGCGCTCGCCGCGGGGTGCGCCTCAGCCGTCCAGCCGGACGAGCAGCGGAGCCGCCCGTTCCCCCCGCACGGAGGTCAGCGAGAGCACCGCGTGGCCGGCCGGCACCGCGTGCGCCAGTTCCGAGGCGGACCACCGCTCGCGCTCGACCTTCCGTACGGTCACCGCGTCGGTGGTGACGGCCTTGCCGGTGACCAGCTTGCGGAAGGAGTTGACCATGCGGGTCAAGGGCTGGTCGGCGTAGACGGTGCGGTGGGTGACGTCCCGGGTCTCCACCCATTCCGTGCCCCAGGCCTCGGCGAAGCGCTTGCCGTCCCAGGTGGTGACCCCCCCGAACGCCATGCGGCAGCCCACCGAACCCAGCAGCGGCGTGCGCAGCTCCTCCGGCACGTCGTCCAGGGTGCGCAGGGTCAGGACGACACCGGCGTTCGCGGAGCGGAGCCGCTGCACCCCGCGGACGGCCTCCGCGGTCACGGTGTGTGCGGCGTCGTCGAGGACGAGGCAGGCGAACAGGGATCGGTCGGCGCGGGCCTCGGCACTCGCTGTGAACTGCGCGAGCAGGAGCCTGGCCAGCATCCGGGAAGCCGCGGCGTGCCCCCGTTCGGGCAGGTCGATCCGGACCCGCAGGGGGTGTTCCAGGGCCCGGAGGGAGAAGGGGCGGCCCGTGTCTCCGGTGTCGAAGAAGCCCGCGAAGGCGGGCCGGTCCAGGAGGGCGATCCGGTCCGCGAGCAGCGCCCCGGGGTCTCCGGGCGCCGCTTCCTGGCGGTCGCGCGCGTCCAGTTCGCGGAGCATCGCCTCCGCCCCGGCCGACCGGAGAGCGGCGCGCAGGGTGCCGCGTGCCGCCGGGCCTCCGTCGAACAGCTCGCGCAGCTCGGGAACGCCGGGGAACCGGCCGTGGACGAAGCGGAAGGGGCCGAGCACCTGGGCCAGGGCGGTGGCGGCACGCCGCACGGTCTCCCCCGGGGCGTCCCCGGCGAAGGCCTCGGCGAGCAGGGAGGCGGCCTCGTCGGGGTCGGTGGCACCCCCGTACAGGTCGAGGTCGTACTCGGAGGCCGGATCGGCGATCTTGATGACCACGTCGTAGGAGCGGTCGGGCCCGAGGTCGGTGCCGGCCGCGCCCACCGCGATGACGGCGGCCTGTCCGGCGAGGGCCTGCAGGGCGAGGGACTCGGTGACCGGCCGGACCAGGCGCCGGGTCTTGCCCGCGCCGGAGGGTCCCACCGCGAGCAAGGAGGTGCCGAGCACCTCGGGGTCCAGCGCGAAGCCGGTGCCGCGCAACGGATAGGGGGTGCGCTCGCCGGAGTCCACGGTGCCGAGGCGGACCTGGCGGACGGCGAGGTCGTGGCGGGCGGCCCGGGCCTGGAGGTCCCGCTGGCGAGAGGGGTGGACACAGGCGGCCGCGCCCTGGCTGCGGACCGCGTCGTCGAAGGCGGCCAGGCGGCCGGGGTCGGCCTGGACCGACTGCCAGGCGCGGTGCAGGCGGGCGTAGTCCACGTCGTTCATCCGTCCGCCGGCGGCCTCGGCGGCGAGCCGGTCGGCGGCCTCGCCGAGTCCGGCCGCCCGCAGCCGGGGCCAGGTCGCGGGATCCTCGGGCGTCCCTGGCACCGGTGCGAGCGCAGGCGCCTCCGCCGCGGTGGCCCCTGGGACTGTCACGGGTCCCGCGGTGTCGCGGGCGAACCAGCCGCCCAGGCGGCCGAACCACCACAGCAGCGGGCCGTAGACGACGGCGTACAGAGACCACTGCAGGAGCTGCACGCTGGTGGTGTCGAACTCGTGGTACGTGATGTGTCCGAACACCAGGGAATGGACCGGAACGGTGTCGGTCATGAGCAGCCAGGCCGCGCACAGCAACCCGACGGCCGCGCCGGCCGCGCGGGCTCCCCGGCCACGAGCGGCGATCAGCCGGTCGAACGCCGTCCGCCAGCTGCCCAGCCGGCCGAAGCCGTAGAGGAGGAGGCCGGTGAGCAGCAGTCGGTAGAACTCCAGCGCGGCCGCACCACGGCCGTCCACGGCATTCCCGAACTGCCACCACTCGCGGGGAGTGAACAGCTTGAGCGGCACCGTCGCGTACGGGATGTACCCGTGCTCCAGCAGGGACCAGAGCAGGGCGCAGGCGAGGAAGGAGATCAGGGCGCCGGTGGCCAGGGCGCGGTCCAGGAGGCGCTCGGGCTCTTGGTCGGGCCGCGGCGCATAGCCGTACCGCCAGACGCCCGGGGCAGCGGCGGGCCGCGGCGTCCGCATCCACTCGGCGAGCGAGGGCCGGCCGTCGGGCCGGTGCGCGGGCGGCGGCGGCACGCTGGGCAGCCCGGCCGGGACCGGGGGGACCTGGGTGGCCGCGGGAGCCGCGACCGGGACCGGCGGTACGTCCTTCGGCCGGTCTCCGGGAGGGGACGGGAGGCCGAGCGGACGAGGAACCTCCGCACGGGGCACCGCGTCCGGCACTCCGTTCCCGCCGGACCCGCCGTACATGCCGTCCCTGTCCATGAACCCCTGCCCCCTAGTTCCCTGTACCGCCGCTCAATGTAGTGCCCCACCC
>NZ_RPRY01000461.1 GCF_003949795.1 Streptomyces sp. WAC06614 | reverse complement strand
GTCCAGCAGGACGGCGGCCTCCGCCCAGGGGCGGCTGCGGGCCCCGTGCCCCCCGAGCGCACCGACCGCGCCGGGGCCCGCAGCCGCCCCTGGGCGGAGGCCGCCGTCCTGCTGGACGCCCCGGCCGGGGCCCGCGACGGAGCCCTGCTGCGCGCGGCCATGGCCGCCCTGTACACGGGCTCGGTCGCGCACCTCGTCGACGGGGTCCCCCAGCCGGGCTCCGCCGCGGGCCTGGGCGCGGACCGGCGGGCCGCCCTGGAGCACGTCCACGGCCTCGACGCCGCGGGCCACCGGGCGAACCGGCCCAAGACCCTGACCGCGGCCAAGGTGCTCTTCACCGACCGGTCCGGGCGCGTCCTGCTGGTCCGGCCCGGCTACCGCGAGGACGGCCGCTGGCACCTGCCCGGCGGAGGCGTGGAGTCCGACCTGGGGGAGGGCCCGTACGAGGCCGCCCGCCGCGAGGTCCGCGAGGAGATCGGCCTGGACCGGGCGCCCGGCCGGCTGCTGGCCGTGAACTGGACGGCCCGGCCGCCGTACCCGGCCAAGACGGTCTTCGTCTACGACGGCGGCGTCCTGGACGAGGCCGGCCTGGCGCGGATCCGGCTGGACCCGGCGGAGCTGCGCGCCTGGACCCTGGCGTCCCCCGCCGAGCTGCCCACGCTCGTCGGCAAGGCCCAGCGCCGCCGGATCGAGGCGTGTCTGACCGCCCTGCGCGAGGGCACCGGCCCCCTCGAACTCGTCAAGGGCCGTCCGCGCACGACCCCCTGACCCACCCTTGCCGAGCCGGGGCCCCGGCACGCACAGTGGTCACCATGACACCATCCGACACCTTGCGTTCCTTCGCCCGCGCCCGTGCCTCGCTGGACGGGGAGGAGGTGACGTTCTGGTGGACCGGTGACGTGTACGGCTGGGGGCCCCGGGAGCCGTACCAGCGCGTGTTCGGCTTCGAAGGGGTGAACGTCGCCCGCCTGGTGGAGGACAGCGACGGCTACCACCTGCTGTCCCGGGAAGCGGCGTTCTACCTCGACCCGCACACCCGGGAGATCCTCGACACCTGGCGGGGCAGGCCGGTGGTGCACGTCTGGAACGACCCCGCCCACCAGAAGTGGCGGCCCTCGTTCCCGATCCCGGTCACCGACCTCGGAGACCAGCTCTGCTTCAGCCTGGAGATCCCGCTCGCCTACCCCTCGCCGCTCCCGGTCGCGCAGTACCCGCAGAACTCGGCGGACGACACCTACCGGGCCCTGGAGCTCTTCCAGTTCTTCGCCCCGGCCGCGGAACTGGCCACCGACACCCCCGGAGTGTCCTGCACCATGTCCTGGAGCAGGATGTCACCGTGGCTGCCGTGGATGGTCCAGGGCGCCCGCCCGGGCGGCCTCACCTTCCACTGCCGGGGCCGCAAACTGGCCGACTGGTCCGAGGTCCCCGAGCGCACCCGGGCCTACGTCGCCGCGCACCAGCCGCAGTTCGCGTCCGCACCCAAGGAGTGGAGCGCCCCGAACGAGTCGAGCTGGACCTACTTCCGCAAGCTCAACCCGCCCGTCTGAGGCCCGTACACCCGTCCGCGCCCGGGACGTCAGGTCCCTTCGGCGACGACGACCCGCCGGTACGTGGCGGGGTCCAGCTCCACCACGTCCCACGCCAGGTGCAGGCGTTGGCGCGGCTTGGGGGTGATGTGGTCCGCGAGGAGGGCGAGCAGACCCTCGCTCAGGGCCGTGCGCACCTCCTCGCTGCGGCCCGGCAGGATCCGGATCTCCCCGACGACCAGGGCGTGTTCGGGCGCGGCGTCCCCGATGCACGTCTCGTCGACGGTCCGGAACCGGGTCTTGCACTCCTCCAGCGTGCAGTCGATCAGCTGGGTGACCAACGCGTGCCCGGCCAGGGCGAAGTCCCTGCGGTCGAGGAGGACGTCGGCGGAATGGTCGACGGTGATCTGCGGCACGGACGGGGTCCTTTCCTGCGGCGGTCGCGGGCACGATCCTGTCATCCGCCCGCGGCAGGGGCCAGGGCCGCCCGCGGCGCGTCGGCCGACCGCCAACGGCGCGCCGCTGTCTGCCGTGCGGGGCCCGGGGCGGGCACACTGGCGGCGCACGCGCATCACCCTCCGCACCGCACGGATCCCTCCGGCACGACCTCCCCCCACCTCCGGCTCCACCAGAGAGGACGACAGATGCGACTGCGCGACGCCCTCACCGGCACGGCGACCGTGCTGGCCCTGCTGCTCGCGGGCGGCTCGGCCCAGGCCTCGGCCGGACCACCCGGCGCGGCGCCGGACCGGGTCGCCGCCGCCCTGCCGAACACCGTGGTACCGGTGCCGGCGAGCACCGTGGCCGACGGAACGGTCCTCACCCTCGGCCCGTCCGTGGCGGTCACCGCCGAGACGGCCGCCGCCCGCGGCGTCGCCGACCACCTCGCCACGGTCCTGCGCACCTCCACCGGCTACGCCGTCCCGGTCACCGTCGGCGCGCCCGCCCCCGGCGGTATCGCCCTGTCCCTGTCCGGCGCGCCCGCCTCGGTCGGGCCCGAGGGCTACCGGCTGACCACGACCACGGGCGGCGTGGTGATCCGCGCCCAGCAGCCCGCCGGGCTGTTCCACGGGGTGCAGACCCTGCTCCAGCTGATGCCGCCCGCGGTGATGAGCCCCGGCGTGCGGCCCGGGCCGTGGACGGTGCCCGGCGGCACGGTCACCGACCAGCCGCGGTTCGCGTACCGGGGCGCGATGCTGGACGTCGCCCGGCACTTCTTCACCGTCGCGCAGGTCGAGCGCTACATCGACCAGCTCGCCCTGTACAAGATCAACACCTTGCACCTGCACCTGTCCGACGACCAGGGCTGGCGCATCGCCGTCACCTCCCGGCCCCGTCTGGCCGAGCACGGCGGCAGCACCCAGGTCGGCGGTGGCCCCGGCGGTCACTACACCCAGGCCGACTACACGGCCCTCGTGCAGTACGCGGCCTCCCGGTTCATCACGGTCGTCCCCGAGATCGACATGCCGGGGCACACCAACGCGGCCCTGTCCTCGTACGCCGAGCTGAACTGCGACGGCGTCGCCCCGCCGCTCTACACCGGCACCCAGGTCGGCTTCAGCTCGCTGTGCGTCCCGCTGGAGGAGACGTACCGGTTCATCGACCAGGTGGTCGGCGAGCTGGCCGCCCTGACCCCCGGGCCCTACCTGCACATCGGCGGGGACGAGGCCGCCTCCACCCCGGCCGCCGACTACCGCACCTTCATCGAACGGGCCCAGCGGATCGTCGCCGCCCACGGCAAGACCGTCGTCGGCTGGCACGAGATCACCCGCGCCACGCCGCTGCCGTCCACCGTCGCCCAGTTCTGGGGCACCACCCGGATCGACACCACCCTGGCGAACGCCGCCGCGCAGGGCACCAAGGTGGTCATGTCCCCGGCGAACCTCGCCTACCTCGACATGAAGTACGACCGCCGGACGCCGCTGGGCCTGTCCTGGGCCGGCTACATCGAGGTCGACAAGGCCTACGACTGGGACCCGGCCGCCCGGGTCACCGGTGTCGGCGAGTCCGCCGTGCTGGGTGTCGAGGCCCCGCTGTGGACCGAGACCGTCGTCACCCCGGCCGACATCGACTACCTGGCCTTCCCCCGGCTGCCCGCCCTCGCCGAACTGGGCTGGTCCCCGTGGAGCACCCACGACCTGGCCTCGTTCAAGCGCCGGCTGGGGGCCCAGGGGCCGCGGTGGAAGGCCCTGGGCATGAACTACTACCGCTCCCCGAAGATCTCCTGGCCGCTGGGCTCCTGACCCGCTGCCCGGACCGGTGCCCTGACCGGTCTGCGACCACAGCGGCCCGGCCGGCCCGGATTCCGGGCCGGCCGGGCCGTGGCGTGGGTGGCGTCAGCTGCCGTTGGACAGGTTGCCGGACAGGACCGGGATGTTGTCCAGGATGTGCGAGAGGGACTCGTCGCCCTTGGCCTGCGTGGAGTTCTCGGTGCACTGCTGGTTCATCGGGTTGGACAGGACGTTGACGTCCTGGACACCGATGTTGAGGGCCGCCAGGATCGACTGGGCGTTGACCTTCACCGGCACACCGAGGCACGGCTTGTTCAGGGTGCCCTGGACCACGCTGAGCTGCGGGCTCATCGCGCCTTCGGTCTTCTGGTTGCCGTAGATCTGCTGGGAACCGTTGCCGTTGACGGTGTTGATCCCGTTGTCGTTGCCGATGGCCATCGCCGGGGCGGCCACGGCGGCGCCGGCACCGAGGATCGAAGCGGTCGCGGCCGCGGTGGCCATCATCTTCTTGAACATCATGGATCCTTCTGTCGCACGTGTGCTCGCCTGTGGAGCGCTTTGATCAACGCCGGGCGGC
>NZ_RPRY01000460.1 GCF_003949795.1 Streptomyces sp. WAC06614 | reverse complement strand
GGGGCGGGGAAATTTTTAAAGAACCCACCCCCCCCCCCGCCGCACCCGCCGCACCCGCCGCGGTGGAACCCCGGCCCATGGCCGGGCCCGTGACGGCGGAGCCCGCAGCGCCCGCAGCGCCCGAGGAGCCGACCCCTGCCGCGCCCGCGCCCGAGACGGCGGAGCCCGCCGCACCCGCCGCGCCCGCCCGGCGCCCGGGTGGTGGGCCGGCGCGCCGGGTGGTCCGGGCCGTCGGGCGCTCGGCGCGGGCCGTCGCGCTGCGCAGCGCCGCCGTCGTGGCGTTGCTGCTGCTCTGGGAGGCCGCGCCCCGCCTCGGGCTGGTCGACGCCACCTTCCTGCCGCCCTTCAGCGAGGTCGCCACCGCCTGGTGGGAGCTCCTGCTCGACGGGCAGCTCGTCGAGCACACCCGCGCGAGCCTGGTCCGTTCGCTGGGCGGCTTCGGCATCGCCGTCGCCGTGGCCGTGCCCCTGGGGCTGCTCATCGGCTGGTACCGGCCGGTCGCCGACCTGCTCGGGCCGCTGCTGGAGGTGTTCCGCAACACCGCGGCCCTGGCCCTGCTGCCCGTGTTCGTCCTGCTGCTCGGCATCGGCGAGACCTCGAAGATCTCCCTCGTCGTCTACGCCTGCGTCTGGCCGGTCCTGCTCAACACCATCAGCGCGGTCCGCGGCGCCGACCCCACCCTGGTCCGCCTCGCCCGCTCGATGGACCTGTCCACGCTCCGGCTGTTCCAGAAGGTGGTCCTCCCGGCCTCGGTGCCGGCCGTCTTCACCGGTATCCGGCTGGCCGGGGCGGTCTCCGTCCTGGTCCTCGTCGCCGCCGAGATGATCGGCGCCAAGGCCGGCCTCGGCTACCTGATCAACGCCTCGCAGTTCAACTTCGCCGTCCCGCAGATGTACGCCGCCATCCTGACGGTCTCCGCCCTCGGCGTCGCCTTCAACCAGCTCCTCGTCACCGTGGAACGCCGCCTCAGCCGGTGGCGCGTCCCCGCCTCCTCCTAGGGAACCCCGATGACCGCCCAGCCGCCCCGCACCCTCCACCTCAACGCGTTCCTGATGAACGCCGGCCACCACGACGCCGCCTGGCGCCACCCGAGCTCCAGTCCCGAGCGGATCACGGACCTGTCCTACTTCCAGGAGCTGGCCCGCACCGCCGAACGCGGAAAGCTCGACTCGATCTTCTTCGCCGACGGCGTCGCCCTGTGGGGCAAGGCCCGCCACAATGCCCTCGGCGGCTTCGAGCCCCTGACCCTGCTGTCCGCGATCGCGGCCGTCACCGAACACATCGGGCTGATCGCCACGGCCTCCACCACCTTCAACGAGCCGTACGCCCTGGCCCGGAAGTTCGCCTCGCTGGACCACCTCAGCGGGGGCCGGGCCGGCTGGAACATCGTCACCTCCGGCACCGTGGACGAGGCACGCAACTTCAACCGGGAGGAACACCTGGCGCACCACGTCCGCTACGAGCGGGCCCGGGAGTTCCTGGAGGTGGCCACCAAACTGTGGGACAGCTGGGAGGACGACGCGATCGTCCTGGACCGGGAGTCCGGGGTCTACGCGGACACCGACAAGCTGCACCCGGCCGCTCACCGCGGTGAGCACTTCCAGGTGGCCGGGCCGCTGAACGTGCCCCGCTCCCCGCAGGGCCACCCGCTGCTGGTGCAGGCCGGATCCTCCGAGGACGGCAAGGAGTTCGCCGCGCAGTACGCCGAGGCCGTGTTCACCGCCCAGCAGACCCTGGCCGACGCCCAGGCCTTCGCCAAGGACCTCAAGTCCCGCCTGGCCCGCTACGGCCGCTCCGAGGAGGACCTGCTGGTCCTGCCGGGCATCGCCCCCGTGATCGGCTCCACGCAGGCCGAGGCCGAGGCGCTGGCGCAGGAGCTGACCGAGCTCCAGGTGCCCGAGTACGGTCTCGCCCAGCTCTCCGGGATGCTGGGGGTGGACCTGAGCGGGCTGCCGCTGGACGGGCCGCTGCCGGAGCTGCCCGAGGAGCGGGACATCAACGGCAACAAGAGCCGTTTCACGCTGGTCGCCGAGCTCGGCCGGCGCGAGGGGCTGACCCTGCGCGAGCTGATCGCCCGGCTCGGTGCGGGCCGCGGCCACCGGGTCGTCGCGGGCACCCCGGAGGGGATCGCCGACGAGCTGGAGGAGTGGTTCACCGAGGGCGCGGCGGACGGGTTCAACATCATGGCCCCGGTGCTGCCCACCGGGCTGGCCGACTTCGTGGACCACGTGGTGCCGGTGCTCCAGCGCCGCGGGCTGTTCCGCACCGAGTACACCGGCCGCACCCTGCGCGAGCACTACGGCCTGCCGCGGCCGGTCAACCGCTACGTCACGGCGTAGCCGCCCCGCTGCCTCCCCGCCTCCTTCCCCCTGCCGGCCTGACGGATGTCAGGCCGGCAGCGTGTTGCGGTGCGAGAGCCGGCGGGCCTTGCTCAGCAGGGCCTGGATCTGCGCGCCGGACCGCTCGACGTCGGCCACGGGGGAGGGGAAGGCCAGGGGGACGTCCTGGTGGCCGGTGCGGTCCTCCAGCCGCAGGGTGATCCCGTGCCGGTCCAGGGCCACGGGCAGCGCCCGCAGCACCCCGGCGGTGGCGCGCGGGGGCACCAGGCGCAGCAGCAGGGTGACCAGTTCGGGGTGGTCGTCGACGAGGTGGGTGAGCATCCCCGCCTCGTAGGGGGCCAGCGGGTCGGGCTCGGCCGCCTCCAGTTCCTCCAGGCCCAGCCGGGCGGTGCCCTCGGCGGTCTCCAGCACCGCCCGGCCGAAGGCGACGCACGTGGTCGCGCCGGGTTCCCCGGTCCACGGGGTCAGCAGCCGGCCCAGCAGGGTGACCCGGGCGCGGACCCGGTCGCGTACGGCGGTCGGGGCGACGTCCGTGAACTCCAGCCGGACGGTGGGGCGGGGGTCGTCGCCCGGGCCCGGGTCGTCGGGGTGCAGGTGCAGCCGGTCCAGCGGATCACCGTCGTCCAGGCGGTGGACCTCCGTGCGCAGTCCGTCGACGACCACGGTCATCGAGTGGGCCGCGGCCAGGACCGAGCGCACCCGTTCGGCGTCGGTGGGCCGCGGCGCGGGGGCGGCCGGGGTGGCGGGGGCGCCGGGCATGCGCATACGGAATCTCTCCCTCGTCCCGAGTGGGTTAGGTAAACCTAACCTAACCTATCTCGGGCCCGCCGAGCACCCGCCGGGCCAGCCGGCCGAGCGCGTCCCCTATCCGCCGCCGGCTCAGGCCCAGCGTGTGGCGCTGGTGCTGGTACACCTCCGGGGCCAGCGGGCTCAGCAGGATGTCCGCGCACGCCTCCGGGTCCTCCGTGCCCGCCTCCGCCAGCAGCGCCCGGACATGCGCCCGCCAGTGCCCGTACGCGCTCCCGGTGAACCGGGCCCGGCCCGCCTCGGCCCCCAGTGCCAGCGGCAGGTGCCGCTCCAGCAGCCCGGTCGCCGCCTCGTAGAACGCCTCCATCCGCTCGGCCGGGGGCGCACCCGGCCCCAGCGGCGGCGGACCGTACGCCAACTGCCCCTGGAGGATCCGCTCGTGCTCGTCCAGCAGGGCGACCGCGATGGACGCCGGATCGGGGAAACGGCGGTACAGCGTGGCCCGGCCGACCCCGGCGGCCTTGGCGATCGCGTCCATCGTGACCGTCCGCGGATCCTGGTCGCAGAACAACTGCTCGGCCGCGGCCAGGATCTGCGCCCGGTTGCGCGCCGCGTCCGCACGCCGGGAGGGCCGGGCCCCTCGGGTCAGCTGGCTGGTCATGGCCGCGACGATACGTGCTCCGTGTCGTTGTTGGGCTGAACGGGTGAAACGCGAGAGGATGGGTGGATGCACAAGAAGCGTGTGGGCGAGGCCGCCCGGTGAGCAGGTACGACGTCACCGACGAGCAGTGGGAGGGACTGGCGCAGGTGGTGCCGCTGCGCAGTCGCAACGAGTGGCCCTCCCGGGTGGACCACCGCACCATCCCCGCCGCCCCCGGGGCCGCCGCCGCGCAGCAGCGGCGGTTCGTGGTGATCCGGGTGCAGGTCTTCGCGGACGCGCGGGAGGTCGCCGAGTACCTCATCGCGCAGATCCCCGTCCTGCTCGACCTCACCGGTGCCGACACCGAGGTGGCCAAGCGGATCCTCGACTTCAGCAGCGGCGTGGTGTTCGGACTGGGCAGCGGGATGCACCGGGTCGACCGGAACGTCTTCCTGCTCGCGCCCGTCGGCACCGAGGTCGAGGGGATCGCGGCCGCGGCCGTCCCCCGATCGTAGGAAGGTGGGGCCGGCGGAACGGTTCGGCGCGGGCCGGCGCCGACCGGCCCGCCGTAGCGTCCGCGCATGGACGCCACCACCCAGGTCAGGCCCGGCC
>NZ_RPRY01000459.1 GCF_003949795.1 Streptomyces sp. WAC06614 | reverse complement strand
GGACGGAGGGACGGGCTCCGGCGCGTGCGGTTCCGGTACGGCCGAAGGGGTCGGCCTCGGGGTGGGCGCGGCGCCGGACGTCGCGGGCGCGGAGGCACTCGGCAGCGCCGGGCGGGCCTCGGCCTGCGGTTCGGTGTCGTCCCCGGCCAGGGCGAACACCACCCCGGCCGCCGCGGCCGCGGCCACGGCACCCCCGACCACCGCACCGGCAGCCGCCTTGACCGCGTACCCGGCCGCGAACCAGCCGATGACCGCGACCGGCAGCAGCGCCGGGATGCCCGCGTTGACGTCCTGGAGCTCGCCGGCGGCCAGCCGGCACTTGGCGCACTCCTCCAGGTGCTTGCGCAGTCCCCGCTCGGCCCGCATCCGCAGACCGCCCCGGGCGTACGCGCCCAGCCGGTCCGCGTACCGGGCACAGTCCCCGCCCTGGCTGAGCGCGGAACTCACGTGCGCCTGGAGGTAGGCCTGCTTGAGGCCCTCCCGGGCCCGGCTGGCCAGCACCGCGGTGGCGTTGGCGCTCAGCCCGAACAGCGGCGCGATCGCGCTCGGCGAGGACTCCTCGACCGTGGTGTGCCACAGCACGGCCTGCCACCGCTCCGGCAGGCTGCGGAACGCCTGCATCGCGAGCGACCGCTCGGCCTCGCGCATGGCCCGTACGTCCGCGCCCAGGTCCAGGGTGTCGTCGGACAGCCGGGCCCCGCCGTCGGCACCCGCCGCGGCCTGCTCGGCGAAGAGCGCGAAGTCCTCGACGAGCTGCTCCCGCCGGGCGGTCCGGCCCCACGCCGCCGCCACCCGGCGCACGGTGGTGAGCAGGTACGCCCGCACCGCCTGGTCCGGTCCGGCCCCGCCGCGCACGGCCTGCAGGGTCCGGGCGAACACCTCGGCCGTCAGGTCCTCGGCCGTGTGACCGTCCCGGCAGCAGGTGCGTGCGTAGCGGCGTACGGCATCGGCGTGCCGGCGGAACAGCTCCTCGTAGGCCCGGTCGTCGCCGCCGCGCATCCGGGCGATCAGGTCGCCGTCGGAAGGCGGCAGTTCCGCCGCGGTCGCGCCGCTGCCCGCTTCGCGCTGGGCCGGTACCTGCCGGGCGGGCAGGCTGCCCGTCTCGACCTCGCCGCCCGTGAGGGGCTCGTCCCGACCGTCAACGCTCATCGCGGAAGCCCCCGCACGACACACTCAACCGGTACACCAGCTCAGCGTGTCACACGGCGGACGCCCGCCGAACCTCTCTTCGCGCCATCCACCCGTCCGGGCACCGTTCGACGGAATCCCGTACCGTTCCTCACCCGTTCGAGTGAGCAGCCGTTCGCCCCCACGCCCTCACCGCACGCCCACGCCCACGCCCCGAGAACCGGAGCCGAACGCGGCCCGGATCCGGGCCGGAGCCGGGCCCGAGGGCAGGGAATCACCCCCGCCCCGGCCCCGCCCCGTGTTCACGCCCGCTGCCGCGGGCGGGGGGACGGCGGTCAGCGCGACCGCAGACCCTCCAGCAGGATCTCCAGCAGCCGTGCCGACGCAGCGGCCTGCTGGGCCGCGTCCGGCAGGGCGGGTGCGGCCGTGGCGATGACCAGCAGGACATCGGCCACGGTGACGTCCGCGCGCAGCTCGCCGGCCTCACGGGCCCGGTCGACCAGCTTGCCGACGACTTCCAGGAGCGCACCGGCACCGGCGTCCTCGGCCGGCTCGTCCTCGGCCGCCATCCGCGAGCCGACGACCCGCAGCTCGGGCTGGCCGACGACCGGCCCGGCCGCCTGCCGCTGCTGCGGCACCCGGGCCGCCTCGACGGCCCCGACGGCGTCGGTCCCGTCCTCGGCGGCCGTGCCGACCCGCAGCACCTGCGGCGGCAGCAGCCGGCCGGCGCCCGAGGCGACCGAGGTCCGCAGGAAGCGCGACAGCGCCTGCCACGGCTCCTCCTCCTGCCCCAGTGCCGCCCGCGCCTGCTCGGTCAGCCGGGAGGTCTCCTCCTCGGCTATGCGTCGGACCAGCACGTCCTTGCTCGGGAAGCGGCGGTACACCGTGCCGACGCCGACCCGGGCGCGCCGCGCCACGTCCTCCATCGGGGCCCCGTACCCCAGCTCGCCGAAGACCTCGCGCGCGGCCCTCAGCACGTGCTCCAGATTGCGCTGTGCGTCCACCCGCAGCGGGGTGGACCGTCCTACACCGTGCGACGTCGGCCCCGTGATGACACGGGCGTTGCTCTCGGTCGAGAGCGCGGTCGCAGAACCATGGAAATCGGAAATGTGCATGTGTATCCCCCGGTAATCTTTTGTCTCCCCCCGGAGACAGTCCCCGCCTTCGTGTCGAGGCGGCCACGGTCAGCGGCCTGGTCCCACTCCTCGACGAGATACGAACATAGTTGAGCCAGAGTCAATTCAGAAGAGGGAGCCCCGTACGGAGCACCGCCCGATCGGAGCATTACCCCTCACTTTTCCCGCCGGAACCTTCGGAATGACTCCTTCCACATGCTGTGACCTGCGCACCTTCCCCCTCCCCGGCCCCTCGTGACCGCCCCGTCGCGGCACCGACTCCGGTCACACGATTCGTCGGGCCTGTGGACAAAGTCCCGGCCACGGTGCGTCATGGGATGGTGAAGGCTGCATCCTCCCGGGGCGAGACCCCCGGCACCCCGCCCCGGACGCGCATCCTCGTCGTCGGCGGCGGCTACGTAGGCATGTACACGGCGCTCCGGCTCCAGAAGAAGCTCAGAGCCGACGAGGCCGAGGTCACGGTGGTGACCCCCGAGCCGTACATGACGTACCAGCCCTTCCTCCCCGAGGCGGCCGCCGGCTCCATCTCCCCCCGCCACGTCGTGGTCCCCCTGCGCCGGGTCCTGGACAAATGCCGCATCGTCATCGGCGAGGCCACCCGCATCGACCACGCCAAGCGGACCGCGACCGTCGAGACCCTCGCCACCGAGGAGGAAGGCGCCGGTCCGCTGCACCTGGAGTACGACGAACTCGTCCTCGCCCCCGGCTCGATCTCCCGCACCCTGCCCATTCCCGGCCTCGCCGACTACGCCATCGGCTTCAAGACCGTCGAAGAGGCCATCGGCCTGCGCAACCACGTCATCGAGCAGATGGACATCGCCTCCTCCACCCGCGACCCCGCCATCCGCGACGCCGCCCTCACCTTCGTCTTCGTCGGCGGCGGCTACGCCGGGGTGGAGGCCCTCGGGGAACTGGAGGACATGGCCCGCTACGCCGCCCGCTACTACCACAACATCAAGCCCGAGGACATGAAATGGGTCCTGGTCGAGGCCACCGACCGGATCCTCCCCGAGGTCGGTCCCGAAATGGGCCAGTACACCGTCCGTGAACTGCGCCGCCGCGGCATCGACGTACGCCTGGAGACCCGGCTGGAGTCCTGCGCGGACCGCGTCGCCGTCCTCAGCGACGGCTCCCGCTTCCCCACCCGCACCGTCGTGTGGACCGCCGGCGTCAAACCGCACCCGCTCCTCGCCGCCACCGACCTCCCGCGCACCGACCGCGGCCGGCTCCGCTGCACCGCGAAGCTCACCGTCGACGGCGTCGAGCACGCCTGGGCCGCCGGCGACGCCGCCGCCGTCCCCGACATCACCGCCGAGGAGCCCGGCACGGAGACCGCCCCCAACGCCCAGCACGCCGTGCGCCAGGCCAAGGTCCTCGCCGACAACATCCTCGCCGCCCTGCGCGGCGAACCCCTCCAGGAGTACGAGCACAAGTACGTCGGCTCCGTCGCCTCCCTCGGCCTGCACAAGGGCGTCGCCCACGTCTACGGACACAAGCTCAAGCGCTACCCCGCCTGGCTCATGCACCGCATCTACCACCTCAGCCGCGTCCCCACCTTCAACCGCAAGATGCGCGTCCTCGCCGAATGGACCCTCTCGGGCCTGTTCACCCGCGAGATCGTCTCGCTGGGATCGCTCGAACACCCCAGGGCAGAGTTCGAACTTGCCGCCGGGCTGCGCAAGCACCCGCACCGGCCGCCCGCCCACGAGCCCCCCAGGACCGGCGAAGACTGACGTTGTCAGTGCGGTCGGCCACACTGGACGTGTGACCATAGGTGGGCTCACACCTGCACAGAGTGACACCGTCCAGCGACCGACCCGTGCCCCGGAAGGACCCCGGGGGAAGAGACACAGCGACCACGAGCGACACCTACGAGGCTTGAACGCAGTGAACTTCACGCGCTGGAGCGCCCGGTTCCCCGGAACGCAGCGCCGCGCCGCCGCCCGGACCGAGCACGCCGCCCGGGCCCAGCGGGGCGAGGGCTCCGTGCCCGCGGCCCGGGCCTCCGCCCCGGACGGCCGCCCCGCGGACCCCACCGTCTCCGGTACGGGCACCGGAGCGGCCCTCGGCACCCCGCCCTCCCTCGACGACCTCTCCGTCCGGGAGGTGCTCGGCCGGCTCCCGGCCCTCGTCGCCCTCCTCCACGG
>NZ_RPRY01000458.1 GCF_003949795.1 Streptomyces sp. WAC06614 | reverse complement strand
GGTCGGCGACGGCGGCCGGGGCGGCGGGGGCGGTGCGCAGGCGCTCGGGCAGGGCGGAGGTGTCCAGCTCGATCGAGTCCACGCGGGCGTCGAGCGCGGTGCTGCCGAGGCGGTGCAGGAAGTCGAGGAAGGTGAGCTGGTAGGCGCGCAGGTCCTCGTCGGCGTACAGCTCCGGGTTGGCGTCGAAGTCGATCTGGAGCCCGGAGGAGGTGCCGCGGTCGTAGACGATGAAGGAGATGTCGTCGGCGGGGCCGATGGACAGGTTGTGGGGGCGCGCCGTGTGGCCGGCGAAGCGCAGGTCGTAGTCGAACATCATGATGTTGACGTGCGGCCCGACCAGGCGGCGGTCGTCGGCGAGCATGCCGAGGTCGCGGCGCAGGTCCTCGAACTGGTAGCGCTGGTGCTTCATCGCGGCCCGCATCTCGGCGGAGACCTGGGTCAGCAGCTCCTCGACGGTGCTGCCGGGCTTGACGGCGATGCGCAGCGGCAGCACGTTGGAGACCATGCCGGGGACGCTGCGGGCGTTCTTGCCGAGGCGGGTGGACACGGGCAGGCCGAGGACCACCTCGGGGGCGCCGGTCAGGCGCTGGAGCCACAGGGCGACGGCGGCGATGAGCGCGGGCGGCCAGGTGACCGCGGCGTCGGAGGCGAGGGTGCGCAGCCGCCCGGTCTCGGTCCGGCCGAGGCGGGCGGTGCGGCGGGCCAGGGAGCGGGCCAGCGAGGGCTGCTCGCCGGAGAGGCTGATCGGCTCGGGGCATTCCTTGAGCCGGTCGATCCAGTACGCGCGGTCGGTGCCGAAGCGCTCGGAGTCGCGGTAGGCGGCCTTCTCGTCGAGGAGCTGGGCGAGGGGGGCGAAACCGGTGGCCGGCACCGGCTCACCGGCGACGAGGGCGGAGTACACGGCGGCGGTGCGCTGCGCGACCATGTTGACGGTGAAGCCGTCGACCAGCAGGTGGTGGTAGCGGTGCAGCCACAGGTGGCGGTCCTCGGCGACCTTGAAGAGGGCGAAGAGGAAGAGCTGGTCGTGTTCGGTGTCCAGGGGGCGGGCGAAGTCCTCGGCCATCCAGGCGCGGGCGGCCGCCATCGGGTTGGGGGCGTCACTGACGTCGACGACGTGCAGGGACCAGTCCAGGTCCGCCGCCGGCACGATCCGGGCGACGGGGCCGCTGTCGCCCTCGTGGAAGCGCAGCCGCAGGGTCTCCGCCTCCTCCACGACCTGGCGCAGGGCCTGCTGGAGGGCGGTCGCGTCCACCGGTCCGTCGATTTCGAGGAATTCACCGGTGTTGAAGATCGTGTTCTGCGGATTCAGCTGCTGCGCGTACCAGACACCCGACTGGGCGGCGGTCAGCGGCAGCAGGACACCCCGAACATCGGACACAGCCACTCACCCTCAATACATCGACGGAACGACGAAAAACGTGGATCGAAGTCCCTGTCTAACAGCGGGGTTTCGGCCGCGACAACGGTCGTTGCAAAAAGCTGCCACGCCCTGGTGGGCCGCCCGCCGCGTGCTAGCGTCGGCGCATGCCGAAGAAGATGGATGCGGAACGTACGCTCGTCGATCGCTACATGCCGGAATGGCATTTTCGGGAACGCCACTGGATAGCCGTGGACGCTCCGCGCGACGAGGTGATGCGGGCGGCCCGCGAGATGACCTGGCGGGAGGCGCCGGTGGCCCGTTTCCTGTTCCGGTTCACCCGGAGCACGCTGTCGGCGGACGGGCGGGTGATGGACGACTTCGCCAAGGGCGGGGAGACCGTGCTGGAGCTGTCCGACGACGAGCTGGTGTACGGCGGGATCAGCTCCCAGGAGGGGCCGCTGACCCTGGAGCGGCCCATGGCCGAGGTGTTCGCACCGTACGCGGAGCCCGGCTGCACGAAGGCCGTGTTCACGATGCGGTACGCAAACGGAATTCTCTCGACGGAGACCCGGATCCTCGCCACGGACGAAGCGACCCGGCGCCGTTTCGGGCGGTACTGGAAAGCGATCCGGATTCCAAGCGGAATCGTCCGTCTCTCTTTCCTGTCCGCCGTCAAGCGCCGGGTCGACATGCCCGCGAAGCGGTAACGGTCCTACTTCTGCGCGTCCCGGACGAGTTCGATGAACCGGCCTGCCGTCGAGTTGCGGTAGAAGTCTTGCGTGGAGACCTTCGGCAGGCCCTGGTCCCGCATTTCCCGGAGTACCCGGATGACCAGCAGGGAATTGCCGCCGAGCTCGAAGAAGTTGTCCTTCGGGGTGACCTCGCAGTGCAGGGCGTGTCCCCAGACCTTCAGGATCTGCTCGGTGAGCGGGTCCTGCTCCGGGCCGCCCGCCCCGGCCGCGTCCGGTCCGTCCGCCGTCGCCGGGGCGCGGCCGGCGGCGGGCGCGGGCAGGGCGGCGGTGTCCACCTTGCCGTTGATGGTCAGCGGGATGGCGGGCACCTCGGTCAGTGAGGCGGGGACCATGTAGGCGGGCAGCACCCCGCGGGCGTGGGCGAGGACGTCGGCGAGGGCCGCCGGGCCGCGCAGGGCGACGTAGGCGTCGATCCGGGCGGTGGCGGGGTCCCCGGGGACGTCGTGCCCGAGGACGGTGGCGGCGGCCGCCACGTCGGGGTGGCTGAGCAGCACGTTGCGGATCTCGTCCAGCTCGATGCGGTGGCCGCGCACCTTGACCTGGCTGTCGAGCCGGCCGAGGTGGTCCAGGCTGCCGTCGGGGCGCAGCCGGCCGCGGTCACCGCTGCGGTAGATGCGGCCGCCGCCGTAGGGGTCGGTGACGAACTTCTGGGCGGTCAGCTCCGGCTGGCCCAGGTACCGGTCGGCGACACCGGCGCCGCCGACGCAGATCTCGCCCGGCACGCCGACCGGCAGCAGCCGCCCGCGCGGGTCGCGCACCGACAGGGTCCAGCCGGGCAGGGCGGGACCGACCTTGCGGCCGGCGGCGAGGACGTCCGCGGGGGTGACCGTGTGGGCGGTGACGTGCACGGTGGTCTCGGTGATGCCGAACATGTTCACCAGGCGGCACGCGGTGTGGGAGTGCCGGGCGAACCAGGCGGCGAGCATCCGCACGTCGAGCGGCTCCCCGCCGAAGACGACCAGGCGGACCGCGAGCGCGTCGGCGGGGGCGTGCCGGTCGGCCTCGACCACCTGGGCGAAGGCGGACGGGGTCTGGTTGAGGACGGTGACGCCCTCGCGGACCAGCAGCGCGTGGAACAGCTCGGTGTCGCGGGTGGTCCAGTAGTCGACGACGACCAGGCGCCCGCCGGTCAGCAGGCAGCCCCAGATCTCCCAGACGGAGAAGTCGAAGGCGCTGGAGTGGAAGAGGGTCCACACGTCGTCGGCGCCGAGCCGGAAGTCCTCACGGGTCGCCTCGATGAGGGCGGCGACGTTGCGGTGCGGGACGACGACGCCCTTGGGGCGGCCGGTGGAGCCGGAGGTGTAGATGACGTAGGCGGGCGCCGTGCCGTCCTCGGGGCGCGCGGGCAGGGGGGCGTCCCCGGCCAGGCTCCGCAGCGCGTCGGGGGTGACCACCTGGACGCCGGCCAGTTCGGGGAAGCCTTCGCCGGTGCCGACGACGACGGTGGCGCCGGCGTTCTCGACGGTGTAGCGCAGTCGCTCGGCCGGATAGCGCAGGTCCATGGGGACGTAGGCGCAGCCCGCCTTGAGGACGCCGAGGAGGGTGACCACGAGGTCGGCGTCGCGCTCCAGGGCGACCCCCACCATGGCGCCGGGGGGCACCCCGAGGGCGCGCAGTCCGGCGGCGGTGCGCTCGGCCCGGGCGTCGAGTTCGGCGTAGGTGAGGTGGGTGTCCCCGGCGGTCAGGGCGACGGCGTCCGGGCGGGCCCGTACGACGTCGGCGAAGAGGCCGTCGAGGGTGCGGGCGGCCGCTTCGGGGCTGCCGGTGGCCGGGGTGACGCCGAGGGCCAGCACCTGGCGGGTCTCTTCGGCGGTGAGGAGTTCGACGTGCTCCAGCGGGCGGGCCGGGTCGGTCGCGAGCTGCGCGGCGACGTGGGCGACATGGGCGGCGAACCGCTCGGCGACGGTCGCGTCGAGGTCGCCACGGTCGTAGCGGAAGACGCCGTACGCCGTCGCGTCGGCGCGCCGGGTCAGGTGCAGCACGCCGGGCAGGACGGGCGCGAGGTGGGTCAGGCGGCGCAGTCCGGGGCGTTCCTCGTCGACGAGGAGGCCGATCCCGGCGAGGTCGAGCAGGCTGCCGTCGTACGCGGCCCAGCGGGCGGTGAGGGCCGCCGCGTCCTGGCTCTCGTCCACGGCCTCACCGGCGCCGTACCGGGCCAGCACCAGGGCGGTGGCGGCGGCGAGCACCGCCGGGTCGCCGGGCAGCTCGGGCAGGGCGACCTCGGCCGTGCGTCCGGACCGGGCCGGGTCCCCCAGCCCCCACTCCAGGACCGGCCGCCGGCCGGTCCTGGAGTGGGGGCTGGGGGACCCGGCCCGGTC
>NZ_RPRY01000457.1 GCF_003949795.1 Streptomyces sp. WAC06614 | reverse complement strand
GGCACTTCTTGCTGTGGAACTGCCGGATCGTGTCGCCGACCCAGTACCAGCTCTCGGCGGTGTTGTCGTCGCAGGTCCACTGGGTGGCCACCGCGTTGTCATCGAGGCTTCCGCCGTAGATGGTGATGCACTTGCCACTGTTGACGTTGCGCAGGGTGGCTCCGCCGGCGGTCCCGGCCACCTTGGTCCAGCTCTGCGCGGTGCTGCCGTTGCAGGTCCACTCGTTCAGCACGGCGCCGTCGGAGGTGCTGCCGCCGTACACGGTCAGGCACTTCTTGCTGTGGAACTGCCGGATCGTGTCGCCGACCCAGTACCAGCTCTCGGCGGTGTTGTCGTCGCAGGTCCACTGGACGACGTTCGTTCCGTTGTTGAGGCTGCCGCCATAGGGGAGCAGGCACTTGCCGCTGTTGACGTTCCGGAACCGGACGGTGGTGATGGGGGACGGGGTCCGGGCGAAGTCGAAGACGAGGCGCTGGGGCAGGGCCTCGGTCGACTGCGCCACCTCGTTCACGCCGCGGAAGCGGTCGGAGGGCGGGTCGTAGTCGAAGTTCTGCGTCATGTCCGGGACGGCCGTCACGACGCTCGGGTATCCGCCGGGCGTGGCCTTGTGGATGCAGGCGGACTCGCGATACCCGGTTTTGATGGCCTTGGGGCAGATGCCACTGACGTAGAAGGTGCCCTGGACGTTGACGATGCCCTGCATGCTCCTGATCGGCGAGAGCCACGCCCCCAGGGCAGGCGCGCCGCTCTTCGGCAGGCCGGTGGCGAGGTCGAACGGCCATCGGACGATCCGGCCCGGCGTGGGGTTGTCACCGTCCATCCACTCCGAGGACAGCAGAGCGCCGTTGGCACGGTCGAGGCTGAGCGAGGTCAGGCACGGCTCGTTGCCCGTCGCCGCCGTGCAACTGCCACTGGTGACCGCCGTGGTCCGGTACGTGTAGGCCACCGGGAGGACGAAGCTGAGGCCCTTGGGCCCGGCCCCGGACACACGCATGAGGTCCGCGAGGCGGAAGACTTCGAGGTTCTTCCCGCTTCCGACGAGAAGATTGTCGTTGTACCAGACGACGCTGTCGCCGTGCGTGCCTCCGGAGGCCGTCACCGCTCCGTTCGGGGCCAGCGTGGCAAGGAAGACGTCGAAGTACCGCGGAGTGGAGAGGCTCCGGTCGACGAACCGTACCTTGGCGTAGTTGCCGACGGGCTGCGCAGGGTCCGGGATGGGCTTGTCGTTGGCATCCCTCTTCTCCGGGCCGTGCCACGAGACGACCTCCCAGCGCTTGCCGCGCCACCAGCCGTCCGTCGTCTCGGTGTGGGGCAGGGCGAACCCCTGGGGGGCCTTGCCGTCCGAGCCGCTGTCGTCGGCGGCGTTGTCCCAGCAGTACCCATTGGGGGCGGCCCCCGGATGGATGGGCTCGGGGAAGCACAGGCCGTTCTTGGCGTACGCGCCGTCGGTGACGGCCGACAGGTCCACCTTGGTCAGACTGGGATTGGCGGCGTCGCCGGAGGCTATGTCAGCGGTGGCGTCGACGCGCAGCTCGAGCTTGAACCCGCTCGCGTTGATCGGCTCGACCCAGGACTGGGCGTGTGCTGTGCCGGTGGCGAGCGTCGTGCCGGCCAGTATGAGCGCGCCCACAGCGGCGACGCGTGCCATGTGTTTGGATCGCCGGCGCAGACCGGAGGACAGGGTTCCGAGATTCATGGCGCAGAGGATGTCATGCGCCCATCAGTCGTCGATCACAGGGGTGCCTTGAAGCGGAGCCCTGCCTTCCGGGCGCCGGACCCCGCCGGACGCCAGCCCCCGATCCCCCGACACGGCAGCCCCAGTGCCGGTCAACCGCCTTGCCCGTAGCAAGGCCGCCGTCCCCGCTTGGCAGCGGCCTTGGGCGGTCGCGGCTCACGGGGGCAACCTACCGGTTCCGGCTCGCTGACCCGTGGGCGGATCCTGCCTGCGCCGCAGAACCACTGTGCTCAGTCGCATGCCCAGGTGGGCGAGTGCTTCTGTCCTTTGTCATCCACGTTGGTCGTCTGTGCACCGCCTGACCTGCGTGGACTGAGTGGGATGGCAGACGTCCGAGCCTGACATCCCGGCGTCCGCTCAGTTCCCGATGTGGAGCTCTGGGCGGGTCCACAGGGTGAGGTCGCTGCTGGTGGCGACTGCCAAGGTGAGACCGGATGGGGAGAAGCCGGCAGCGCGCAGCTCCGAGTACTCGGAGTGGAAGACGTGCCACCAGGTGCCTCCAGCCGGTCCTTTGTGTGCTCCGCCGTCGGCAGACAGGATGACACGGTCGTGGGGCCATTCGGGGCTGACGATGTCCAGCGTCCAACCGTCCGGGGTGGTGCTGTGCAGACCGCCGCCGAAGAGGCCTGCGATGCGGACCGGGGTCCCTGCGAGGGGACCGAGGCCGGGGCAGGTGAGGTCCGGGTGTGCGTCGGGAGTGCTGGTGGCGGGATCGGGATTCCGGTCGCGTGCGATCTTCTCGCCGGTGACCGCATCGAAGAGTCCGTGTCCGTCGCTGGATACGACCATGACGAGGTCGTGTCCGGTGTCCGGGTGGACTGCGAAGCCGATGCCGAGCAGTCCGCCGATGGCGGTCCTGTGGTCCAGGACGGGCTGCCATGGCGTCGGGGCCGGCATGACGGCGGCGGCGACGTAGCGCTCCCGTAGCCGCTGCTGGTATTCCGTGATCAAGCCTGTCTCCTCGGTGCGGTTCGCGTCGAGGATCTCTCGCGCAGCGTCCCAAGTCGATTCGAATTCACAGGGTCGGCGGCAAGGAGCCGCCGCACGGACTGTGGCTCGAGCGAGTCTGCTGCGCCGGTCTGTCCTCGACGTCGAGTGGAGCCCGTTTGCGCAGGTGGAGTGCCTTCTGGCGACAGGTCGCGGAACACGTCCGGCGTCGAGGTCCGCTGCCCTTGTGCTCGGGGAGTTGAGCAGACTGTGCAGTTCGTCGGTTGCTTCAGCCTCGGTGGAGGGGGCGAAGGGGATGATCCTTCGCACCTGGGGCCAGTAGAGCTCGGCGTTGTCGTGCGGCGAGCACACCGCGATCGCATGCCGGCCGTGCGCCGCTGCCGGGTGGTCCGGGTGAGCAGGTCCAGGGTCGCCGGCAGGACCAGGACCAGGACCCGGACCAGGTCCCGCCCGCCCGGGCCGGCTGCAGCGCGGCCGAGGTGGCGATGTACGTCTTCCGCGTGCCGCATGCGGGCACCACCGTGGCTCACAGCCCTGCCTTCGGAATCCGCTTACGGGGCGGAGTGTCGAGGCGTCGAGCGATGGCTTCGACGGCTTCTTCCTGGTGGGGCTGCAGGGTGACGGTGGTCGGGTGAGCCATGCGGGCTTCGCGGTCACTGGGTGGCGGTGACGAGAAGTTGGACGGCGTCGAAGTCGCTGGTGGGTCGGCCGTGGAACTGTCCGACGCGTAGTCGGGAGCAGGCGATCAGCCCCATGCCGGTGTCGTGGTGGAGGGCACGGTTCATCGCCTCCCTGCTGGCCGGGCACCAGGCCGACCGCGAGGCCCTGACCGGACGAATCGCCCATGGACGGGACACCGTCCTCTCCGAGGTGAACCTCCTCGCCATGCAGGCCCGCGACGATTTGCCGGAGGCCGGCGCCGTCTTGGACGCCCTGTCCCTCTCCTGCACGCCGGGCCCGTATCTTCCGGGCGAGGAACCGTACGACGACGTCCCCGAACCGGTGGACTCCGCGGTGGGGCTGCGCACCGACGCGGCCATGCTCGCGGAGCGCCTGGTCGCCCACGACCGCATCCACGGGGAGGGAAGACCTCACGCCCTCCGCAGCCCCGCACCGACGGTGACCGGGACGTCGAGCGGGAGTGGATAGCCGCCCGCGAAGTCCGTCTCGGCGGCCACCGCCTGCCGTAGCTGGCCCACCCGCCCCCCGTACGCTGGCCCGGCGGACGGCTGCTCCTGCGCTCGGCACGACTGCGGTGGCCTGGTCCCGGTGTCCCGGTGCGCCGAACACGGGAACGCGGCTGCTCCGGTGATGGAGTGGCATCCCGGCGGCGGCCTGCGCTGTAGAGCCCCGGCCACCCCTCGGGCAGAGCCAGCCGCGCGCCGCCGATTCGGGGGCGCTCACCGCTGTCACCCGTCCGTAGGCACACCAGCGATCACGGCCGGGCACGGGCCGGCGGTGAAAGGGTGGCGGGCGGATGCTGCGTGGTGGGACCGACAGGTGTACGGGGCGGACCCGGATGACCCTGACCCGGGCCCGGTACCGAGCCACGACTACGTGGAGCTGGTGGGCGGCCCGCTGGACGGCGGCCGGCTGCTCGACGTGACCGGCTGGAGTCCGCTGGAGAGGGCGGACGGCGTCCTGCTGATGTCGGAACGGGGGGCGTTCGGGCCGGGTGGCCGCTGCGCATACGAGCCGGCGGAGATCGATGGGGTCTACCCCAGCCGGTTCGGGTGGCGGGGCGACGTCCCGTAAGTGCGGGCG
>NZ_RPRY01000456.1 GCF_003949795.1 Streptomyces sp. WAC06614 | reverse complement strand
GTCCGGGCCGACCCGGCAGCAGCCGCCGACGAGCCGGGCCCCGGCCCGCCGCCAGGCGGCGACCGGCCAGGGCCGGGGGGCGGCGGGGGCCCGCCAGGTGTGGGTGCGGGCGTCCCAGACCGAGCCGTCGTTGGGGTAGGCCAGCAGGGGCTTGTCCGTCACCGAGGCGGCGGCTTCGAGGGCCGGCAGGACCTCGGCGGGGGCACAGCAGTTGACCCCGACCGCGATCACCTCGGGGACGTGCGCGGCCAGGGCGAAGGCCTCGGCCAGGTCCTGGCCGGCCCGGGTCCGGCCGGCCTCGACGGTGTAGGAGAGCCAGGCGGGCACCCCGGTCCCGGCCAGCAGCCCGAGCAGGGCCTCGGCCTCGTCGGTGTCGGGGACCGTCTCCAGGGCCAGCACGTCCGGCCCGGCCGCCACCAGGGCCTCGATCCGCGGGCGGTGGAAGGCGGCCAGCTCGGCCCGGGTGAGTCCGTAGCGGCCGCGGTACTCGGAGCCGTCGGCGAGCACCGCCCCGTACGGGCCCACGGAGGCGGCCACCCACACCTCGTGGGCGGCCGCCGCGGCGGCCCGCGCCGCCAGGTCGACGCTGCGGTGGAGCAGCGCCGTGGTCGCGGCCCGGTCGTGGCCGTGCCGGGCGAAGGCGGCGTAGCCGACCTGGTAGGAGGCGGTGATCAGCACCTCGGCCCCGGCGCGGGCGTAGGCGGTGTGGGCGGCCTCGACCTGGTCCGGCCGCTCGGCGAGCACTCGGCCCGACCACAGTGCGCCGGACAGGTCGCAGCCCTGGTCGGCGAGCTGGTTGCTCAGGCCCCCGTCCAGGGTGACGGTGCGCTGCCGGAGGGCGGCCGCGAGCGGGCCGGACGCGCGGGGCATCGGCCGGTCAGCCCGTGGTGTGGGGCAGGACCTGGGAGGCGATCAGCTCCAGGTGGTCCAGGTCGTGCAGGTCGAGGAGCTGGAGGTAGACCCGCGAGGAGCCGGCCGCCCGGTAGGTGCCGAGCTTCTCGACGACCTCGGCCGGGGAGCCGGCCAGGCCGTTGGCCTTCAGCTCGTCCACCTCGCGGCCGATCGCCGCGGCCCGGCGGGCGACCTCGGCGTCGTTCCTGCCGACGCACACCACCAGGGCGTTGGAGTAGACGAGGTCGTCGGGCTTGCGACCGGCCTCCTCGGCGGCCCGCCGGACCCGGCCGAACTGCTGCTCGCTGTCGGCGGCCGAGGCGAAGGGCATGTTGAACTCGTCGGCGTAGCGGGCGGCGAGCTGCGGGGTACGGCGGGCACCGTGCCCGCCGACCAGGACCGGGACCTTGGCCTGGGCGGGCTTGGGCAGCGCCGGCGAGTCCTTGAGCCGGTAGTAGCGCCCGTCGAAGTCGAAGGTGCGGCCCGGCTCGGTGGCCCACAGTCCGGTGACGATCGCCAGCTGCTCCTCCAGCCGGGCGATCCGGGCGTCCGGGAAGGGGATGCCGTACGCCGTGTGCTCCTGCTCGAACCAGCCCGCGCCCAGGCCCAGTTCGATCCGGCCGCCGGACATCTGGTCGACCTGGGCGACCTGGATGGCCAGCACCCCGGGCAGCCGGAAGGTGCCGGCGGTCATCAGGGTGCCCAGCCGGATCCGCCGGGTCTCGCGGGCCAGTCCGGCGAGGGTGATCCAGGCGTCCGTGGGCCCGGGCAGGCCGTCGACGGAGCCCATCTTGAGGTAGTGGTCGGAGCGGAAGAACGCATCGAAGCCGAGGTCCTCGGTGGCCTTGGCGACGGTCAGCAGGGTGTCGTAGCTCGCGCCCTGCTGCGGCTCGGTGAAAATGCGAAGATCCATGCCCTCATCCTGCCCCGTCGGGCCCGCGCGCGGGGGCGGCCCCGCCCCGCCCCGGCAGAGTGAATCTGCGTCAACCGGGAGGTGCGCCCGCCGCGCGGCCAGTGACCAGCCCGGACGGCACTCGTTGGCTCGGACGGAGCCGGACCGCCCGGCCCGCGTGCCGGCGGCCCGTCGCCGGTGCGTCCACCGCCCCCTTCCGCGCCCCGCGGGAGGGCCGGGCCAGAGGAGGCCGCCATGTCCCAGGAGTCCGTGCCCGAGCACATCGGACTGGAGCCCGCCGTACCCGCGCAGAGCGGCGCGCCGAAAGGACTCCTCCAGCAGATGGAAGAGCTGATGGCCGCGCTCAACGCCGACCTCTCCCAGCTCGACGCCGACCTCCAGTCGTCCTCGTCGGCCGCGCCGTCGCCGTCCGCACCGTCCGCACCGTCCTCGCCGTCCCCGGAGCGCGCCACGGACGGCGGGCACATCGCTCCCCGCGCCTGGTGACCCCGCGGGTCCCGCCGCACGCGGCGGGACCCCGGTCCGCCGTCAGGCCACGCCCGAGGCCGAGCCCCGTTCCCGTACGGCGAGTCGGCGCAGGACCGCCCGGACCCGGTCGCTGGACTCGTCGGCCGCGTCGATCGACTCTATGCACTGCCAGTACAGGCCCTCGTCGTCCGTGGCGCACGCGACGCCGACCAGGGCTATCCCGACCTCGCCCAGCAAGGCCTGGAGCCCCAGCAGGGCCTGGCGGACGTCCGGGACCTCCGTGAGCTGCGCCGCCCTCGGCGGATATGCGGGCGGTCTGCCCTCACCCCGTACCGCCGCGCGGTCGAAGACCCCGCAGCCTCTGCTCCCCGCTTCCCCCAGTCCCCGTGCCTCCGATCTCAGCTCGGGCGGTCCTGACGCCACGAGCCAGCCGCCCAGTCCTTCCGCGAGCGCCTGGGCCTGCCAGGCCTCGCCCACGATCTCCATCGCCGCCCCGCTGCGCGCCAGCGCATGCCGGCCGGCCGCGATGAGCCGCACCGCATCCATGTGCCGTCCCCCGTCCGCACGACATCCTCACCTACTCACCACTACCCAGAGTGAGGGCAACGAGCCAGTAAAGCCAGGGGTATTCGGAAATCTCTGGACACACACAGGGTTGTGGACGACGCCATCACTCCGAAGAGTGACGATTCGGTGCTGAACTGCCCGGTACGGGGAACCGGAGCTCGTTCCGCTCGATCTTCGCAGCGAGCGCATCCAGCACGTCCACCCCGAGGACCTCGCAGAACTGCAGCAGGTACGCGAGCACGTCGGCGACCTCGTCGGCCACGCGGTGGGCGGTCTCGGGCCGCTCCATGACCCGCGCGGACTGCTCCGGCGTCAGCCACTGGAAGATCTCCACCAGTTCGGACGCCTCGACGCTCAGCGCGACGGCCAGGTTCTTGGGCGTGTGGTACGGCTCCCAGCCCCGCGCGGCGGCGAACTCGGCCAGCCGCCGCTGCAACTGCCCCAGCCGCTCGTCCCGCCGGCCCCCGCCCGCCCCGGCACGCGTCGCGTCGTTCGTCCCGTCACCGGTCCCACCACTCGTCTCGTTCACGGCACCAGGTCTACCACCGCCACCCCGGGCAGTCCGCGGGCGCCCTCCGCGGTGTGCCGGGTGACGGCCGCCGCCAGGCGGATCTGGCCGCGGCCGCACGACAGCAGGGCCAGCCGGAGCAGTTCGGCGGTCTGGCGCGCGTCCAGGCAGCGGTCGAAGTCGTCGGCCAGGACGGTCAGCGTCTGGCGGGCGGCCGGCAGTTCGGCCGCAGGGTCCACGGCGAGGACGCCGGGGCCCGTCAACAGGACCAGGGCCAGGGCCAGGAAGCGCAGTTCGCCCGAGCCCAGCCGGGCGAGCGGGGTGGCCGGGCCGGCGTCGCGGACGAGTTCGGCGGCGAGCCGTCCGCCGGGCAGCGCCCGCGCGGCCAGGTCCCGTACGTCCCCGGCGCAGGCGGCGTGGGCGGCCTCGACCAGCAGCGCGTGCCGGGTGCCGCAGGCGTGGCGGGTGTGGTGCAGCACGTCGGCCAGGTTGGCGCAGTCGGGGCGCAGCCGGCCGGCTCCCAGGGCGGCCGGGGCGCGCATCCGGTCCGGTGCGGGGTCGCAGGGGAAGACCGACCGCAGGGCGACCACCACCTGTTCGGCCGCGGCGAGCACCCGCCGTTGCCCGGCCGTGCTGCCGGCCACCCGCAGCGGGAGCAGGGCGGTGCCCAGCCGGTCGTCGGGCAGCGGGGCGCGGGTGACGCCGACGTTGCCGCCGGTCAGCCAGCCGGCCTGGACGGTGCGTCGGCCGGGGTCGCGCAGGGCGGTGCTGAGCAGCACCTGGCCGTCGGCGGTGAGCCGTTCGCCGACGATCCGCACCGAGGGTTCGGCCTGGACGGCGAGGTCGAGCCGGACGGTTCCGGCCGGTCCGCCGACGGTGCAGCCGAGCCGGAAGCCGCGCCGGTGCTGGGCGTCCGGCCGGGCGCGGTCGGGTACGACGGCGCCCGGGTCGGGGAAGACCTCCGCGATCCCGTCCCCCGCGCCGAGCCGGGCGAGTGCCCCGTAGGCGGCGAGCGCCTGGGACTTGCCGCTGCCGCTCGGCCCGGTGAACAGGGTGACCGGGGCGAGCGGGAAGGCGGCCCCGCGGTGCCGGCCGAAGGCGGACAGCCGCAGCTCGGTCAGGGCGGGGCGTAAGGGAGGGGCGG
>NZ_RPRY01000455.1 GCF_003949795.1 Streptomyces sp. WAC06614 | reverse complement strand
CTGCACGGGCAGGCCGCCGTCGCCGTGGTCGATGCCGGGCTCGGGGCCGGGGCCGCCGCACGCCACCTGCTGGAGACGCACCCCGAGGGCGACCCCTGGGTCGTGCGCACCCTGCGCGAGGCCGCCGACGCCACCGCCCGCCTGCGCACCACCCGCATCCTGGCCCCGGCCCCGCCCGCCGCCGCCACGGCTGCACCCGGGACCGCCGCCGGGGCCCTGGCGGCCCCCGCGGCGGACGGCGCCCCGTTGGAGTTCGTCCATCCGCTGATCGCCACTGCGCTCTACCGGGCCGTGCCCGACGCCGTGCGGGTCGCCCTGCACGGGCAGGCCGCCGTCGCCGTGGTCGATGCCGGGCTCGGGGCCGGGGCCGCCGCACGCCACCTGCTGGAGACGCACCCCGAGGGCGACCCCTGGGTCGTGCGCACCCTGCGCGAGGCCGCCGCCGAGAACCTGCGGGCCGGGGCGCCCGAGGCCGCCCGCCGCCAGCTCGCCCGCGCCCTGCGCGAACCGCCGGCCTTCGACGAGCGGGCCGCCGTCCTCTACGAGCTCGGCTGCGCCTCCCTGCTCACCGAGCCCGCCAACACCGTCAACCACCTGCGCGACGCCCTCGCCGAACCCTTCGACGACCCCGCCCTGCGCCAGGGCATCGTCATCCGGCTCGCGCAGGTCCTCGCGCACACCGACCGGCTGGCCGAGGCCTCGGCCACCCTGGGCGGGGAGATCCCCCACACCCGCGACCCGCGCGCCCGGCTGCGGCTCCAGGCCGAACAGTTCATGTGGGACGCCTTCCGCGCCGACGAACCCGACTCCCCGGCCCGCTCCCGCCGGCTGTCCCGGCTCGCCGACCGCCTCACCGGCCGCGACCTCACCGAGCGCTACGTCATCGGCCTGCGCGCCTGGGACGCCACCTTGCGCGGCGAACCCGTCGACGTGGTCCTGCACCACGCCCGCCGCGCCCTCGGCGACGGGCTGAGCTGGGCCGAGGAGGACCGCGGCTTCGAGGTGCCGGTGCTCGTCGCCCTCACCCACCTCTACGCCGACCGCCCCGGCCGTGCCGAGGAACTCTTCGCGGCGGGCACCGCGGAGTTCGAACGCCAGGGCTGGCGCGGCGCCCACCTCTCCTTCGCCCTCGGCCTGCGCGCCTACATCCGCTTCCGGCGCGGCCGGCTCGCCGAGGCCGAGGAGCTGGCCCGGGCGGGCCTCGGCCTCGCCGAACGCGTGGGCCGGCGCACCCCCGTCCACTGGTACGCCGTCGCCATCCTCATAGAGGTCCTGCTCGCCCGCGGCCGGACCGACGAGGCCTGGGAGCTCGCCCGCGAGCACGGCTACGGCGAGCCGTTCCCGGCGGCCGTGGTCTTCCCCGACTCCCAGACCGTCTACGCCGAACTCCTCCTGGCGCGCGGTGAGCGCAAGGCGGCCGCCGCCGAGCTGGAGGCGGTGGACCGGCGGCTGACCCCGCGCGGCATCCAGAACCCCTCCTGGTGCCCCTGGCGGCTCCACCTGGCCCGCGCGGTGGCCCCGGACGACCCCGAGCGCGCCCGGGCCCTGACCGCCGAGGCGCTCCGCCGGGCCCGCGCCTTCGGCGCGCCCTCCGCCATCGGCCAGGCCCTCCGGTACGCCGCCGAGGTGGCCGCGCCCGCCGACCGGATCCCGCTGCTGGCCGAGTCGGTCCAGCTGCTCTCCGCCTCCCCGGCCGGTCACGAACTGGCCTGCGCGCTCTTCGCGCTCGGCACGGCGCTCGGCGACACCGGGCTGCTGGCCCGGGCGGTCGCGACGGCCCGCGAATGCCGGGCCGACGGCCTGGAGGCGCAGGCCGTCACCGCCCTCCTCCGGCTCGGCGGCACCCCGCCCACCGGCCCGGCGGGCCCCGAAGGGCTGACCGAGGCCGAACGGGCCGTGGCGGAGCAGGCCGTCCGCACCCTCCCCGCCCCGCAGGTCCCGCCGGCCCCACCCGAGCGGCCCGGTCCGCCGGACCACCCGCAGCGCCCCGGCGACGCCCTCCTGTCGGCCGTCTACCGCAAGCTCGGCACCGACCGCGCCGGCCTGGCCGAAGCCCTCGCAGCAGCGGGCGCGGGCTCCGCCCGCCCCTAGGCCGTGGTCCGGCGGACCAGAGCCGGACCGGCCCCGGCGCCCTGGCCGCCCCGGCGCCGGAAACCGAGTGCGGGCACGTACCATGGCCGCATGTCCTTCCTCCGCCGCCACCGCGCCGCCACACCCGCCGGGCCGGACTTCGACGTCCTGGCCATGGACCCGGGGGACTGGCCGGGCAACCTCGGAGCCGGGCTGCTGCCCGCCCCCGACGGCAGCTGCCAGGGTGTCTTCCTCCGCTACGACCTCTTCGGCGGACGCGGCCCCGCGATGATCATCGGCAACCTCCCCGAGGGCTCGCCGGCCCGGGAGCTCACCGACAAGCAGGTTCCCTTCGAGGTGGCCCAGCTGCTGGACGCCCTGGAGAACGACGAGGACGTCGAGGTCACCGGTGTCGAGGACTGCCCCGTGATGCAGGGCGACAACCTCCTCATCGTCCGCAAGATCAAGCTCTCCGAGAGCCGGATCTCCTGCGTGCAGTTCGACCGCAGCGACAACGTGCTCGTCACCATCGCCAGCTGGGACCGGCCGATCACGGACGACCTCTACGCGCTGCTGAAGCCGCTGCCCGCGGAGCTCTTCCAGCAGGGCTGAGCCCGCCCGCTCAGACGCCGGCGGCCACGCCGTCCGCGATGTCCTCGGCCGCCACGTGGCCGAACGTCATCGCGGGCCCGATCGTCGACCCCGCGCCCGCGTAGCTGTGCCCCATCACCGCCGCGCTCGCGTTCCCCGCCGCGTACAGCCCGGGGATCACCGAACCGTCCGGCCGCAGCGCCCGCGCCCGCGCGTCCGTCACGATGCCGCCCTTGGTCCCCAGGTCCCCGGGGACGATCCGGAACGCGTAGAACGGCGGCGCCCAGACCGGTGCCAGGCACGAGTTCGGGGACACCCCCGGGTCCGTGTAGTAGTGGTCGTACGCCGACTCCCCGCGCCGGAAGTCGGGGTCGGAGCCGGCCCACGCCTGCGCGTTGAAACGGTTCAACGTCGCCCGCAGCGCCGCCGCCGGCACCCCCATCCCGCCCGCCAGCGCGTCCCACGTCCACGCCTTCTTCACCGCCCCCGAGGCGTACCACGCGTCCGGGAACACGAACGTCGGCAGCACGTCCTTGAACAGGTACCGGTTGCGGTAGTTCTGGTCGACCACCAGCCACGCCGGGATGTGCGACCCCGTGGCACCCCGGTCCTTCTCGTACATCACGTGCACCACGTCGCTGTACGGCGCCGCCTCGTTCACGAACCGCGCCCCCGCCGCGTTCACCATCAGCCCGCCCGGCAGCGTCCGTTCGGCCAGGCAGAAGTACGGCTCCTCCGGCAGCGGGATCGCCGGACCCCACCAGGCGTCCTCCATCAGGGCGAGCGCCGCCCCCGCCCGCTCCCCGGCCCGGATGCCGTCGCCGGTGTTCTCCTTGGCGCCCACCGTCCACCGTGTCCCGATCGGCTGCTGCTGGTAGCGCGCCCGCATGCCCGCGTCGTGCTCGAACCCGCCGGAGCCGACGATCACCCCCCGCCGGGCCCGTACGACGCCCTGCGTCCCGTCCTTGGCCACCAGGACCCCGGTGACCCGGCCGCCCTCCTGCACCAGGTCCACCAGCGGGCTGTTCAGCCACACCGGGACCCCGGCCCACAGCAGCCCGGCCCGCAGGCCGGCCGCCAGCGCCTGGCCCATGGTCAGCGGCTTCTCCCCGCGCAGGGCCGCCGCGGTGCCCCGCGCCAGGCACTCGGCGGACACCGCCGCCCCCTTGGCGGTCACCGCCGCCAGCGTCAGCCACTTGTAGTCCTGGCTGAACACCACCATCCCGGCCGGCACCGGCATGTACGCCGGGTTGAGCCGGGCCAGTTCGCCGCCCAGCACCCGGCCGTCGAGCTGGTCCGGCTCGATGGAACGCCCGCCCGGCAGACCGCCCGGCAGGTCGGGGTAGTAGTCGCTGTAGCCCGCCATGAAGCGGAACCGCAGCGGGCTGTTGGCCATGACGAAGTCCAGCATCCGGGGCCCGTTCGCCAGGAACGCCGCCTGCCGGGCGGCGGACGAGCCGTCCCCGACCACCGCCGCCAGGTAGGCCGCGGCCTTCTCCGGGGTGTCGGGCACCCCGGCGGCCCGCAGCACGCTGTTGTTCGGCAGCCAGATCCCCGCCCCGGAGCGGGCCGCCGACCCGCCGAAGGTGGGCGCCTTCTCCACCACCACGACGCTCAGCCCCCGCTTGGCCGCGGTCAGCGCGGCCGTCATCCCGGCGGCTCCCGACCCGACGACCACCACGTCGTACTCCCCGAGCACGGCCGGCGCCACCCCTGCCGCCCGGGCGGCGGCCGCCGGCAGTCCCGCGGCGAGCACCCCGGCGCCCGTACCGGCGAGCACGCTCCGACGGGACGGGCGGGCGGAGGGCGAAGGACCTGAGGCCATGGCGGACTCCAAGGGGGAGGGG
>NZ_RPRY01000454.1 GCF_003949795.1 Streptomyces sp. WAC06614 | reverse complement strand
CCTCATAGGTGGTGCGTTGCGGGGGGTGGGTCAACCTCTTGGGGGTGGCGGCCCGGTGCCTGGCGCTTGTCATGGGCATGACTGTCACTCAACCCCCCGCAACGCACCACCTATGAGGAGGACCCCTCGATGTCCGTGATGCGTCAGACCCGCCGGAGGCTCGCCGGCGTCGGTGCGACCGCCGTCGTCGCGCTCGCTCTCGGAGCCGCGGCCGCGCTGCCGGCCTCGGCCGCCGGTACGGCCTCGGCCGTGGAAGGCCGGATCGAGAACGCCGGTGCGCCCGACACCGTGCCCGGCAGCTACATCGTGATCCTGAACGACTCCGCCGCGCGCTCCACCCTCGCGAGCGGGACGTCGGTCGCCCAGCGGCACGGAGCGAAGATCGACCGGGTCTACTCGGCCGCGCTCAACGGCTACTCGATCGAGGCCACCGAGGCCCAGGCCAAGAAGATCGCGGCCGATCCGGCGGTCAAGTCCGTGGTGCAGAACCGTATCTTCACCGTCGACGCCACCCAGCCCAACCCGCCGTCGTGGGGCCTGGACCGGATCGACCAGAAGAACCTGCCGCTCAACCAGAGCTACACCTACCCGGACAAGGCCGGTGAGGGCGTCACCGCGTACATCATCGACACCGGTGTCCGCATCTCCCACCAGGACTTCGGCACCCGCGCCTCCTACGGCTACGACGCCATCGACAACGACAACACCGCCCAGGACGGGCACGGTCACGGCACCCACGTCGCCGGTACCGTCGCGGGCGGCTCGTACGGCGTGGCCAAGAAGGCCAAGATCGTCGGTGTCCGCGTGCTCAACAACCAGGGCTCCGGGACCACCGCCCAGGTCGTCGCGGGTATCGACTGGGTGACGCGGAACGCGGTCAAGCCGGCCGTGGCCAACATGTCGCTGGGCGGCGGGGCCGACTCCGCGCTCGACACGGCCGTGCGCAATTCCATCGCCTCGGGCATCACCTACGGCGTCGCGGCGGGCAACGAGTCCACGGACGCCAGCACCAAGTCCCCGGCCCGGGTCGCCGAGGCCATCACCGTCGGCGCCACCACCAACACCGACGCCAAGGCCAGCTACTCCAACTACGGCAGCATCCTGGACCTGTTCGCGCCGGGCTCCGGCATCACCTCCTCGTGGGGCACGGGCGACACCGCCACCAACACCATCTCCGGTACGTCGATGGCCACGCCGCACGTCGTCGGCGCGGCCGCGGTCTACCTCTCGCAGAACCCGAACAGCACCCCGGCCCAGGTCTCCTCGGCCCTGGTGAGCGCCGCCACCCCGAACGTGGTCACCGGCCCCGGCACGGGCTCCCCGAACCGGCTGCTCTTCGTGGGCGGCGGCTCCACCAACCCGCCCGGGCCGCGGTTCGAGAACACCGCCGACTACGCGATCAACGACAACTCCACCGTCGAGTCCCCGGTCACCGTCAGCGGTGTCCCCGGCAACGCCCCGGCGGCGCTGAGCGTTTCCGTCGACATCAAGCACACCTACATCGGTGACCTCAAGGTGGACCTGGTCGCCCCCGACGGCAGCGTGTACACCCTGCACAACCGCAGCGGTGGCAGCACCGACAACATCCTCCAGACCTACTCGGTCAACGCCTCCTCCGAGGTGGCGGGCGGCGTCTGGAAGCTCCGTGTGAACGACAACGCCAACGTCGACACCGGCAAGATCGACTCCTGGGCGCTGCAGTTCTGACCCCGTCCGACCGCTGAGCGCGGGGGCGACCGGTACCTCGGTCGCCCCCGCTGCGTACTATTCGCGCGTTCGTTCGTGTCGTCCGCCGTTGGAGCCGCTGCCCGTGAGCACCCCGCCGCCCTCGCCCTGGTCCGCGCCGCAGCCGCAGCAGCCGCCGCAGCCGGGCCAGGTGCCGTACCCGCAGGCGTACCAGCAGCCGTGGGGGGCGCCGCCGCCCGGCTTCCCGCCGCCGGGCTTCCCGCCGCCCGCGCCCTCCTACAACGGCTTCGCCATCGCCTCGATCCCGGTCGGGCTGCTCTGTCTGGCGCCGGTCGGCGTGATCCTCGCCGTCGTCGCCCTGGTGCAGATCCCCAGGCGACAGCAGCGCGGCAAGGCGCTGGCGGTCGTGGGGCTGGTGCTGTCGCTGCTGATGTCCGTGGTGTCGGTGTTCGTCGTGGACAAGGCCGCCGACAGCTTCATGGAGGGCTGGCGCCGGGGCGTGGAGCGCCGTGAGGCCGAGGGGCGCGGCGGTGCGGGTGCCGGCGGCACCGCCGAAGGCCGCCGGACCGGCGTCAACCAGCTCGCCGTGGGCCAGTGCTACAACGTGCCCGGCGGCGACCTGGAGCGCTACACCCGCTTCGTCTTCACGGTCCCGTGCACCGACCCCCACGACGCCGAGGTCACCCGGGTCCGCATGGGGCTGAACAAGGGGCCCTACCCGGGCATGGACGGGATCGAACGGATGGTGATCAAGGGGTGCTGGAAGGCCCAGGACGAGTACGCCCCGGACTCGTGGGCGGTGCCGGCCGAGGTCCAGATGTTCTTCCTCGCCCCCGACAAGCAGGCCTGGGAGAGCGGTGACCGCGACGTGACCTGCCTGATGGCCGTGCCGCACACCAAGCGCTCGGGCAGCCTGCGCCAGCAGAACCTCACCACCGACCAGCGCGCGTACCTGACCCAGGCGGACAACGTCGAGCTCGCGCTGAGCGGCGCGCCCGACGCCGAGGAGGTCGTGGCCGACCTGGACGGGTACAAGCTCTGGGCGCACGAGATCGAGACCGCCATGACCGCCGAGTCGACCGTGCTGCGGAGCCTGGCCGGCAGGCCCGGCCTCCAGCGCCCCGCCGACGCGCTGCGCGGGGAGCTGGACAAGGCGCGGGGGCTGTGGAAGGTGGCGTCCGAGGCGAAGGACGCGAAGGCGTTCGAGGCGGCGTCGGGTGCGGCGGTCGGCGCGATGCACATCGAGACGGAGAAGGCGGTGCGCGCCGCGCTGGGGCTGGCGACGACCGTGCCCGAGTGGCGCGAGGACTTCGGCGCCCCCGAGGGCGGCGGCTCCGGCGGGGGCCCGGGGGGCCCGGGTGGCTCCGGCGGTCCCGGCGGCCGCGGGCCCTCGCACCAGGCGGTGTGACGGACAGTAACCGGTTTCAGGGCGGGGTTTCATCACATCGGGTGAAACCCTGGCCCTTGCTTGCGGTGTTGAACCATCGGTTGCCACGCTGTTGCTGTCTGTCAACCTGATGGGAGTGGCCCGTGACTTTCGGTGAGCAGCCGGCCTATCTGCGCGTCGCCGGGGATCTGCGGCGGAAGATCGTCGATGGGTCCCTGCCTCCGCACGCCCGCCTGCCCTCCCAGGCCCGGATCCGCGAGGAGTACGGCGTCTCCGACACCGTGGCACTGGAGGCCCGCAAGGTCCTCATGGCGGAAGGCCTGGTCGAGGGCCGGTCCGGATCCGGCACGTACGTGAGGGAGCAGCCGGTGCCGCGCCGCGTGGCCCGCTCCGGGTACCGGGCGGCCGGCGCCTCGACCCCGTTCCGCCAGGAGCAGGCCGAGGTCGGGACCCAGGGCACCTGGGACTCCCACAGCGAGCAGACGCCCGCCCCCGCCGACATCGCCCGGCGCCTCGGCATCGAGCCGGGCGACCGGGTCATGCGCACCCGGTACGTCTTCCGGGACGGCGGCGAGGCGATGATGCTCTCCACCTCCTGGGAGCCGCTCGCGCTGACGGGGCGCACTCCGGTCATGCTTCCCGAGGAGGGCCCGCTCGGCGGCTGCGGGGTCGTCGACCGGATGGCGGCGATCGACGTCGTCGTGGACAACGTGTTGGAGGAGGTCGGCGCCCGGCCGGGTCTGGCGGAGGAGACCCTGCTGCTCGGTGGCGTTCCCGGGCACGTCGTGCTGGTCGTGGGGCGCACGTACTACGCCTCGGGCCGCGCGGTGGAGACCGCCGACGTGGTCGTCCCGGCCGACCGCTACCGCCTCGCCTACCACATGCCGGTCCGTTAGTTCCGTCACTGCCTGCCCGCCCGGGGCGCGGCCCCGCGCCGGCCCGACGGGCGCTGCGGCACCGTAAAAGCCCAGCGTGCGCCGGTTCGCGCCGGCGCACGCGGCGTCCTCGTACGCATGGCCGGATGCGTACGCCTGCCAGGTACCTCTTCGTGAAAAACCGTATCCGCTCAGTAAAGGTCGGGCGTAAGCTCGGGCATATGCGCAATGCGGTTTCCTGGGCAGGTACGACGGCGGAGGGTGAAGCGCGATGAACGACGGCGGTGCCCTGCTTCCGTGGCTGGTCATACGGCAGGACGACAACGGCAACCGCTACCGGGTGGGCCGCTACGCGACCCGGTCCGAGGCCCAGAAGGTCGCCGACAGCCTCGAGAGCCGGGAGCACAAGCAGCTCTACTGGGTCGAGCGGATCGGCCAGACCGCCACAGCGAACTGAACACGCGAGCCGTGACATAGGCTCCGCCCATGACGGAACGAGTGGTCGTGGGCGGAGCCCTTTGTCATGAGGGCCGCCTGCTGGCCGCGCGGCGCAGTGCACCCCCGGAGCTCGCCGG
>NZ_RPRY01000453.1 GCF_003949795.1 Streptomyces sp. WAC06614 | reverse complement strand
CGGTGACGCCGGTCGGGGCCAGGGTGGTGGAAGCCGGTCCGTCGGCGAGGGCGATCTGGGCGCCCATCAGGGTGGCGCCGGCGACGGCGACGGTGACGAGAGCGGCGCGGAGGGCGGGGGCGAGGGTCATGTCGGTGTCCTTCCGGTTCGGCGTCCCGGTCTTTCCGGGGCGCTTCCTTCCTTGTGGGCACCACGTTAGGAACGGCCGGAATCCCGGCACCGACCTTGCCGTTATCCCCGCGCTATCACGCGGACCCGGGCGCTATCACGCGCCGCGCAACGGCCGGCGATAGGCAGCGGGAAGCGGCGATAGCGGCGGGGCGCGGGGGTGCGCGCCGCGCGATGCCGACGGGATAACAGCGTCCCGACGATGGGAGTCAGGAACCGGCCGCATCACCTCGGCCAGTCGTTCCCCACCACCTTCGCCGGGAGCGCCACTGTGAACACCCTCGCCGTCAGCACCATGACCGTGAACTCCATGCCCGCGACAGCCGCTCGCACCGCATCCGCCGACTCCGCCGAGTCCCCCATCGGTGCCCTGATCCGCTCGCACCGGCTGCGCATCGGCCTCACCCAGCGGGAGTTGGCCGATCTGTCGACCATCAGCGTGCGGGCCATCCGGGACCTGGAGCAGGGCAAGGCGAGACGTCCCCGCACGGACACCGTGCGGCTGATGGCGGACGCGTTGCGGCTGGGCCCACGGGCCCGGGCGGCCCTCGAAGCGGCGGCGCAGCAGGGCCGGGCGGGCGGCGCGGCCTGGACCGAGCCGCCCGCACCGCCGACCGCCCTGCACGCGATAACGGGCCGCGACGGGGAGATCGACTGCCTCGTCGCGGAGTTGGCGGCCGACACGGGCACCGAGCGGCTGGTCAACGTGGTGGGGCTCGCCGGGGTCGGCAAGACCCGGCTGGCGCTGGCCGTGGCCGATCGGCTGCACGGCACCGGCCTGGGGCTTCCGGTGCTGTGGCACGCCCTGCCCGGCTCCTCCCCGGCCGATTACCTCGCCTCCCACGACGAGGAACTCGCCTTCCGGCTTGCCACCTTGGTGGCCGAGCTGTTCGGGCCGGCCGATCCGCGGGGCGGATCGGGCGCCGGTGCGGTGGCCGCGCTCGCCGAACTGCTGGGCGACGCCCCGGTGCTGCTGGTGCTGGACGGCGCCCCGGCCGCTCCCCCGCGTGCCGACCGGCTGACCGCGCTCCTGCGCACCTGCCCGGGCCTGCGGCTGCTGGTGACCTCGGACGGGCCGTGGGGGGTTCCGGGCGAACGGGTCTTCCTCCTCTCCCCGTTGGAGGCCCCGGAGCGCGGCGCGGCCTCCGGCGACGCCCCGGCGGTACGGGTCTTCCTCGACCAGGTCCGCCGGGTGCGGCCGGACTTCGCGGCCGGACCGGCCGACCTGGAGCGGGCCTCGTGGATCTGCCGCCGCCTGGACGGCCATCCCGGGGCGCTGGCGGCGGCGGCCTCCTGGCTCGTGGTGTACGACCTGGCGGCGCTGTGCCACAGTCTGGACGCGGACCCGGCCGCCCTGCTGGACCACTTGGGCGCGGCGGGCGGCACGGGCAGCCTGCGCGCGGTGCTGCACGCGCGGCTGTCGCGGCTCGCGGCCGGTCCGCGCGCCCTGCTGGACTCCCTGTGCGCGCACCCGGCCCCTGCCCCCGCCCCGGCCCCCACCGCGACCTCGACCGCGATCGCCGCCACCGATGCCGTCGACGGCGCCCCCGGTCATGAGCTGACCGAGATCACCGCGCTGACCGGCCTGAGCCTGCCCGAGTGCGGGCGGCTGCTGCGCGAGCTGCTGATCAGTGGGGCGGTGCGGGCCGAGCACCGTGACGGTGCGTCCCGGTTCCGCGTCCTGGGCCTGGTGCGCGCCGCCTGGCTGTGCGGTGCCGCGGCAACTGCCGCCGCCCGCTGAGCTGCTCCCGTAGTGCCGGAGCAACTGCCGCCCGACGGTACCGCCTGCGGGTTGGATTCCGTACGGCGGGACGACGACCCGCAGCCCCGAACTCCCGCCACCGAAACGATTCCGAGGAGCGCCCGCATGTCCCTCCACGCGTCTGACCAGCGCACCGCGCACGGGCCCGCCGCCGCGGGACCCGCCGTGCGCCTGCCCCTGTCGGCGGCTCAGCGCGACATCTGGATGGCCCACGGGCTGGACGCCTCCGGCTGCCGCTACAACATCGGGGAGTACCGGGAGCTCACCGGCCGGCTCGATGCCGACCTGCTGGCCCGCTGCTGGTATCAACTCGCCTGCGAGGCGGACGCGTTGCGCATCCGCGGGATCGGCTCCGACGAGGACGGGTCCCTCTGGCAGCTGCTGCACGCGGAGCCCGCGGGCCGCGCCCTGCGGACGCTCGACCTGAGCGACGAGGCCGATCCCGCAGCCGCCGCGCGGGCCTGGATGGACGCCGAACTGGCCCGCCCCTTCGACCTGGCGGACGACTGGCTGAGCCGGCACGTCCTGATCCGGGCCGGGCACACGGACGACGGCGACGAGCGCTGCTTCTACTTCCACGCCTACCACCACCTGGCGATCGACGGCATGGGCGTGGCCCTGCTGGACCAGCGGCTGGTCGAGCTGTACGAGCAGGCGGCGGCCGGCCGGCCCTGGACGCCCACGCCGTTCGGTGCGCTCACCGAACTGCTCGCCGAGGACACGGCGTACCGCGCGTCGGCGGAGGCCGCGGCGGACCGGGCCCACTGGACGGCCCGGCTGGCGGACCTGCCGCCCGTACCCCGACTGGCCGAGGGCCACACCGGCAAGGCCGGTCCGGGAGCGCTGCCGTTCGTCCGTCGCACCGTGGTCCTCGGCCCGGAGCGGGCGGAGCGGCTCAAGGAGGTGGCCCGCACCCACCGGGCGCCTTGGACCATGCTGGTGATCGCGCTCGTCGCGGCGTACGTCCACCGGGCCGGCGGGACGGCCGAACCGGTGCTGGGCCTGCCGGTGACCGGCCGGCGCACCGAACTCGCCCGTCGCACCCCGGGCATGCTCTCGAACGTGATCCCGCTGCGGGTCCCGGTGCGCGCCGACGGTTCCCTGGCCGAGCTGCTCGCCACGGTGGTCACGGAGGCCCGCGAGGGGCTCCGGCACCAGCGGACCCGCTACGAGGACGTCTGCCGCGACCTGGGTCTGGGCGAGGCGGACCGGCGGATCGCGGCGCCACTGGTGAACATCATGGCGTTCACCCCGGGCATGCGCTTCTGCGGCCTGCCGACCGTTCAGCACAACCTCGGCAACGGCCCCGTGGAGGACCTGGCGGTCGGCGTCTACGACCTCGGCCCGGAGGGCGGGCTGCGCATCGACTTCGACGCCTCGCCCGAGGTGTGCGACGTAGTGGCGGTGGCCGGTCACCAGGACCGGTTCGTGGCCTTCGTGGAACGGCTGCTGGCGGACGCCGGACTCCCGCTGTCGGAGGCGGAACTGCTGGAACCGGACGAGCGCCGGCGGGTGCTGGAGGAGTGGACCGGGAGCGCGGCGGACATCGGCGAACTGCCGGTGTTGACGGCCCGGTTCGAGGAGCAGGTGCGCCTACGTCCCGAAGCCCCGGCCCTCGTGTTCGGCCCGACGACCCTGTCCTACGCGGAGCTCGACCGCCGCGCCAACCGTCTCGCCCACCACCTGCGCGAGCAGGGCCTCGGGCGCGGTGACCTGGCCGGGATCCTCCTCGACCGCGGTATCGACTTCGCCGTCAGCCTCCTCGCCGTGACCAAGACCGGCGCCGGATACGCCCTGCTCGACCCCGAGTTCCCCGACGAACGCCTGCGCAGCACCGCCACCGATGCGGGACTGCGGCTGCTGGTCACCGACACGAGCCACCACGGCCGCGGTGTCTCCGGCCCCTGGTCCGAGGTCCTCATCGACGTGGCGGCCGAGGAGATCGCCGTGCGCCCCGCCCACGGCCTGGGCGTCGCCCTGACCGGCGACGACACCGCCTGCGTGATGTTCACCTCCGGCTCCACCGGACGCCCCAAGGGCATCCTGTCCACCCACCGCAACCTCGTCTCCACCGTCACCGCGCAGACCTACGCCGCCTTCGGTCCCGGCGAAGTCTTCCTCCAGTGCTCCCCCGTCTCCTGGGACGCCTTCAGCCTCGAATTCTGGGGCGCCCTCCTCCACGGCGGCACCACCGTCCTCCAACCCGGACAACGACCCGAACCGGCCCTGGTGGCCGAGCTGGCGCCACGCCACGGGGTGACGATGCTCCAGCTGTCCTCCAGCCTCTTCAACTACCTCACCGACGAACACCCGGAAGCCTTCGCCACGACCCGCATCGTCTACACCGGCGGCGAGCCGGCCTCCCCCACCCACATCGCCCGCCTCCACGACCTGCACCCGCACCTCACCGTCACCAACGGCTACGGCCCTGCCGAGTCCATGGGCTTCACCACCACCCACACCGTGGATCCGGCGGCGCTCCCCACGGGCCCGGTGTCCATCGGCCGGCCCCTCACCAACAAGTACGCCTACGTCCTCGACGACCACCTGCGCCCCGTACCCCCCGGTGTCACCGGCGAGCTCTACCTCACCGGCGACGGCCTCGCCCACGGCTACCTCGCCCAAC
>NZ_RPRY01000452.1 GCF_003949795.1 Streptomyces sp. WAC06614 | reverse complement strand
GCCGGGCGGTCGCGCTGTGCGGGTCCGCGGGCATCGACGCCTACGGCGTGGGGGTCACCGACGAGCACGACGCGACCTGGTACTACGGCGGGGTCCGCGAGGTGTTCGCGGCGGGCAAGGCGGCGCTGGACGCCACGTTCCGGCCGGAGCCGCACTTCCTCGGGCCGAAGGAGGACGGGGTGTCGCGGGCGCTGACCGCTCTGGCACACTGACGCCGCTCGGCATATATGCCGAACCGTCATATGGCTGACCGTCATATCGCCGGGGCGCGCGAGCCGCCGGGCCGTCATGTCCCGTGTCCGGCAGAGCTCCTGAGGTGTCAGCGTGGCTGTAGTGGATCTGAGCGGCAAGGTCGTCGTCATCACCGGAGGGGCCCGAGGACTCGGCGCGGCCGCGGCGCAGGCCGTGGTCGACGGTGGCGGCAAGGTGCTGATCACCGACGTGCTGGAGGAGGAGGGGGCACGGACGGCCGACGAGCTGGGCGGGTCCGCGCGGTTCCTGCGGCACGACGTGACCAGTGAGGCCGACTGGCAGGCCGCCCTGGACCACGCCGCGGCCACCTTCGGCCGGATCGACGGGCTGGTCAACAACGCCGGCATCGCCACCGGCGAGCTGCTGGAGCGCGAGAGCGTCGAGCACTTCCGCCGGGTCGTGGAGATCAACCTGGTCGGGGTGTTCATCGGGATCAGGACGGCCGTCCCGTTCCTGCGGGCCGCCGGAGGCGGTTCCATCGTGAACATCTCCTCCGCGGCCGGCCTGACCGGACTCCCGCTGACCGCCGGCTACGGCGCCTCCAAGTGGGGCGTGCGCGGCCTGTCGAAGATCGGCGCGGTGGAGCTGGCCGAGGCGCGGATCCGGGTGAACTCCGTGCACCCCGGCATGACCCTGACCCCCATGACCGCGCCGGTCGGCATCCAGCCCGGCGAGGGCAACTTCCCCGGCGCCCCCATGGGCCGGGTCGGGGTCCCCGAGGAGATCGCCGCCGCGGTCGCGTTCCTGCTCTCCGACGCCGCCGGCTACATGACCGGGGCCGAGCTGGCGGTGGACGGCGGCTGGACGGCCGGCCCCACCGTCCGCACCCTCACGGGCGGCTGACCTCACCGGCGCCCGGCCGCGGCGGGGAGGACGTGCTCGTGCTTCCGTAACGCGCCGGGGCGGCGGGCGTAACACCGTCGCCGCAGGCTGGCAGGCATGCACACCACCGCCACGCACTGCCCCTACTGCGCCCTGCAATGCGGGATGAACCTGCGTCCCACCGCCGGGGGCCACGGCGTGGAGGTGGAGGAGCGCACCGGGTTCCCCGTCAACCGCGGGGCCCTGTGCGGCAAGGGCCGTACCGCTCCCGCGGTGCTGTCCTCCCGGGTGCGCCTGACCGGACCGCTGATCCGATCCCGCGCCGGGCGGCTGGAGCCGGCCACCTGGGAGGAGGCCCTCGACGCCGTCGCCGCGGGCCTCGCCCGCACCCGGCGCGACCACGGGGCCGACGCGGTCGGGGTGTTCGGGGGCGGCGGCCTGACCAACGAGAAGGCGTACGGCCTGGGCAAGTTCGCCCGGGTCGTGCTCGGTACCTCGCAGATCGACTACAACGGCCGGTTCTGCATGTCCTCGGCCGCCGCCGCCCACCAGCGGGCGTTCGGCCTGGACCGCGGGCTGCCGTTCCCGCTGGAGGACGTCCCGCGCACCGGCTGTGTGATCCTCGTCGGCTCCAACCTCGCCGAGACCATGCCCCCGGCGCTGCGTCACCTCACCGAGCTCAAGGCCAACGGCGGCACGCTGATCGTCGTCGACCCGCGCCGCACCCGTACCGCCGAGCAGGCCGACCTGCACCTGGCCCCCCGCCCCGGCACCGACCTGGCGCTGGCCCTCGGCCTGCTGCACCTGGTGGTCGCCGACGGCCGCACCGACGAGGAGTTCATCGCCGCCCGCACCACCGGCTGGGCCGAGGCCCGGGCCGCCGCCATGGCCCACTGGCCGGAGCTGGTGGAGCGGATCACCGGCGTGCCCGTGCCGGCACTGCGCGAGGCGGTCCGCATGTTCTGCGCGCCCAGGTCCGCCATGGTGCTCACCGCCCGCGGCCCCGAGCAGCAGTCCAAGGGCACCGACACCGTCGGCGCCTGGATCAACCTGTGCCTGGCCACCGGCCGGGCCGGCCGACCCCTGTCCGGCTACGGCTGCCTGACCGGCCAGGGCAACGGCCAGGGCGGGCGCGAGCACGGCCAGAAGGCCGACCAGCTGCCCGGCTACCGCAAGCTCACCGACCCCGCCGCCCGCGCCCATGTGGCCGCCGTCTGGGGGGTCGACCCCGACAGCCTGCCCGGCCCCGGCCGCAGCGCCTACGAACTCCTCGACGCCCTGGGCACCGACGTCCGGGCCCTGCTGCTCATGGGCTCCAACCCCGTGGTCTCCGCCCCGCGCGCCGCCCACGTCGAGGACCGGATCCGGTCCCTGGACTTCCTCGCCGTCGCCGACGTCGTGCTCTCCGAGACCGCCGCCCTCGCCGACGTGGTGCTGCCCGTCACCCAGTGGGCCGAGGAGACCGGCACCACCACCAACCTGGAGGGCAGGGTCCTGCTGCGTCGTCGCGCCCTGACCCCGCCCCCCGGCGTGCGCACCGACCTGGAGGTGCTGCACGCCCTCGCCGGCCGGCTCGGCGTGGACAAGGGCTTCCCCATCGACCCGGAGGAGGTGTTCGAGGAACTGCGCCGCGCCTCCGCCGGCGGCCCGGCCGACTACTCCGGCATCACCTACCGCCGCATCGCCGCCGAGGACGGCGTCTTCTGGCCCTGTTCGGAGGGGGAGCAGGGGACCCCGCGGCTGTTCCTGGACCGGTTCGCCACCGACGACGGCCGGGCCCGCTTCGTCCCGGTCGCCCACCGCGACGCCGCCGAACTCCCCGACGCGCAGTACCCGGTGCTGCTCACCACCGGCCGGGTCGTCGCCCAGTACCAGTCCGGCGCCCAGACCCGCCGGGTCGACGAACTCAACGCCGCTGCCCCCGGTGCCTTCGTGGAGCTCCACCCGCGGCTCGCCGCCCGGGTGGGCGCCGTGGAGGGCCGGCCGCTGGCCGTGGTCTCCCGGCGCGGCCGGGCCGTCGCCCCGGCCCGGATCACCGACACCATCCGCGCCGACACCGTCTTCATGCCCTTCCACTGGCCGGGCGAGGGCCGGGCCAACTCGTTGACGAACCCCGCCCTCGACCCGGTCTCCCGGATGCCGGAGTTCAAGGTCTGCGCGGTCCGGCTGGAGCCCGTCGAGGACTGATCCGCGGGCCGTACATGCGTACGAGGCGCATCGCACCCCCGTCCGGCGGGTAACCATCCGGTCACGCACCGGACTCAAAAAGTCCTCGCACGCCCCTCGTGGCGGCGATGTGCCGTGCCCCACACTGAGTTGCGGTGCTCGAGTCCTCTCCAGCCCTGGAGGTCGCCCCCGTGCAGACCCAGACCCTGACCCTGAGCCAAACCGCCGACGAGCTCGCGCCCACCCCCGAGGCCGAGGCCGGGGCCGGGCCGGTGTCCGACGCCGACGCCGACGCGGAGACCGAGGCGGTGGACGACGACCCCGAGCCGCCGGAGCTCGTCGAGCGGGTACGGGATCAGCGGCGGAGCACGGACGGCGGCGGCGGAGGGGGCCCCTCCGCCGACCTGTTCCGCCAGTACCTGCGCGAGATAGGCAGGATCCCGCTGCTCACCGCGGCGGAGGAGGTGGAGCTGGCCCGGCGGGTGGAAGCAGGGCTGTTCGCCGAGGAGAAGCTCGGCACCGCCTCGGCTCTCGACACCCGGCTCGCCCTCGACCTCGACAAGCTGGTCGTCATGGGCCGGATGGCCAAGCGCCGGCTGATCGAGGCCAACCTGCGGCTGGTGGTCTCCGTGGCCAAGCGCTACGTCGGCCGCGGTCTGACCATGCTGGACCTCGTCCAGGAGGGGAACCTCGGACTCATCCGCGCCGTCGAGAAGTTCGACTACGCCCGCGGCTACAAGTTCTCCACCTACGCCACCTGGTGGATCCGCCAGGCCATGTCCCGCGCCCTGGCCGACCAGGCCCGCACCATCCGCGTCCCCGTCCACGTGGTCGAACTGATCAACCGGGTCGTCCGGGTGCAGCGCCGCATGCTCCAGGAGCGCGGCTACGAGCCCACCGCCGAGGAGGTCGCCCACCACCTGGAACTGACGCCCGAGCGCGTCAGCGAGGTGCTGCGGCTGGCCCAGGAGCCGGTCTCCCTGCACGCGCCGGTCGGCGAGGAGGACGACGTCGCGCTCGGTGACCTGATCGAGGACGGGGACGCCACCTCGCCCGTGGAGTCCGCCGCCTTCTTCCTGCTCCGCGAGCACCTGGAGGCCGTCCTGTCCACGCTCGGCGAGCGCGAGCGCAAGGTGGTCCAGCTGCGCTACGGCCTCGACGACGGACGCCCCCGCACCCTGGAGGAGATCGGCCGGATCTTCGGGGTGACCCGCGAACGGATCCGCCAGATCGAGTCCAAGACCCTCAACAAGCTGCGCGACCACGCCTTCGCCGACCAGCTCCGCGGCTACCTCGACTGACCGCACCGCCCGCCGCCCCGTACCGCCCGCCGCCCCGGGC
>NZ_RPRY01000045.1 GCF_003949795.1 Streptomyces sp. WAC06614 | reverse complement strand
GCCCAACTGCGGGCCGGAGCCGGCCCACGGTAGCGTCCAGCAGCCCGCCCCCGGCGCTCAGCCGCAGCAGGTGGTGATGACCTGGCTCGAGGACGGTTCCTTGGCGGCCGTCACCACCGCCCGGCCCGCAGCCGAAGCCCTGGTCGGCGAAGGCTTCGCTTGGAACAGCTCGGCAAGCGCGTATGTGCTCGCCGGGGACGACACCCGCGCCCAGGCCCACGCCGTCCAGGCGGCCGGCGCCCGCCTCGGCAGCCTCGGTATCGCCACCGTGCTGCGCACCGCCGCCCGCCCTGCCACGGAGGTCGCGCTGCCCACTCCGCTGCCCGGCGCCCCAACCACCGCCCGCACGCGGTGACCCATCCACAGCACCGTCCCACCCACGCCCAGCTGGCCGCCGACAGCACCGGCCACCGGCAGCGCGTCCCACCGCTCAGCGCCGCCAGCCGCCCGCGGCTCGCCCGTTTCCTGCTGCGCCGCTACCTGCGCACCGCCGTCGTCAAGGCCGCCGGCCCCGACCGGCCCCGCCTTGCACCGCAGACGCGCGCGGACCCGCCGGCCGCCCCCATCCACCGCCACACCCGCTGACCACCGTCGGGGGTACGGCACATCCCCCTGGACCGCCCATGACCCCACCTGCCACCGCGCTCACCGAGAGCATCACCCGCCAGCTCGACCAGCTCTCTGCACACCTGTCCCAGGCCGGGCCCCAGCAGGCCGCGCAGATCCTCAAGCAGGTCCTGGACGCCGAGGACGGCATCCTCGGCCGGCTGACGGCCCTGGTCGGCACTGGCACCTACGTCACCAAGCACCATGCCCAGAGGGGCGTCTTCCCCGCGGAGATGTGGCTGGCACTCGGGCGCACCGCCAACACCCTGCACGACCTCGCCCTCGACCTGGACGAACGCCAGGAAGTCTTCGAGGAGATCACCTCGCGCCATTCCCTGACCACAGCCTCCCCGGCCGCCACGCAGGCCAACCCCCTGGTGGCGCGTGGGAGGCACCGTTGAGCAAGAGACAGCAGTGGACCGGCTGGGGCCAGGCCCAGCAGCACTACCTGGTCGAGCCCCGCTACCTGGCCGGCGGCGGAGACCTGCGCCACGTCGGCGAGTTCCTGCGCGCGTCGGGCTGGAAGGACATCGCCCGCCAGTCCGACACGATGCTCGCCTTCGACTCGCCCGACCAGATGGTGCGCGTGGCCTACCAGCCGCCGGGCGGCTGGCAGGTCCACGGGGCCGCGCACGGACATCAGCCGCCCTGGCAGGTGGCCCTGTCCCCGCAGACGCCGGTGGAGATCGTGGCGGGCCTGACCGATGCGCTGACCAAGCCGCGCTCGGCTCACGCCCCGAACGTGTGGGCGCCGCTCACCGATAAGTCGTGGAGCATGCAGCAGGACGAGTACTTCGTCGCCCAGAGCCCCGACCGGCACGCCGTCGTCCAGTACGTCCAACCCGGCGGTGACGGCAGCCAGAACCACTGGTGGGTCGGCGCCCGAAACGAGCACGGGCCCGTATGGAACGCTCACGCCACCGCGAGCACCCCGCTGCACCTGGTGCAGTCCCTGACCACGGCCCTGGCCGACCCGGAGCCGGTGATGCGCCCGCTCGGGCACGTCCCGCTCAGCAGGCGCATCCGCGTCACCTCCGTCTCCGTCCTGCCCGACCAGCTCGGCGCCTGGCAGCAGGCCCGCCTCTCCACCGCCCGGGCTGCGGCCTGGAGCCGCAACTGGGTCTCCTCCCGCGTCCGTACCGGCGCCCAGGTGCCCGGCTACGCGAGGACCCGATGAACCACCCCCGTGGCGGACAGCCCACAGCAGTGAGCGGGGCCGACAAACCGGTGGCGCTGGCACAGGTCGCTCCCCGCTACCTGGCCGGCGGCGGGGATCCGCGGTGGGTGACCGCCCCGCTGCTGGCAGCCGGCCCACATCCCCCTCAGTCCAGTCGTACGGCTCACGCGCCGCGACCGCCAGGTCGACCTGCTGCTCTCACCCGACCCGGACGACCACTGGTGGACCCTGCACCACGCCGGAGGCAGCACCGAGAAGGCGTGGACCATGCGCTTCGGCGCCCGGACCCCGGCCGAGATCGTCGCCGCCGTGACCGACGCCCTCACCACCAGCGCGGCCGACAGCCCCGCCGATCCGATGCAGGTCCTGGAGCACGCCGGTTGGAAGCACACCGTCCTCGACCACCAGATCTCCTCCCCGGACGGATTCGTCACCGTCTCCCGGCACCCGCTCGGCGCGATGAACGTCGAGGTCACGGCAGCCCACGACGGCCCCTGGGCTTCCGAGCCGACCGCCCGTACGGCCTGGCGGGCGTATTTCTCCGACCACACCCCGCCCCATCTGGCCACCGCCGTCCTCGCCGGCCTGGTCTCCACCGAGCCGTTGCTGCGAGACGAGAAGGGGATGGCCCCTTTCCTTCGCTACAGCGTCCCCATCGCCCCCGAACGTGTTCCGGCCCATCAGGCCGAGTCCGCCCTGCGGGACCGGGTCGACCGTCTCGCCACCCAACGCACAGGCACGCCGCCACCGCCGCAGCCTCCCGGCGGGCCACTGCCCCGCCGCACCCGCTGACTCCCCTTCGCTTCCCCACCCCCTTCACGGAACAGCGCGCCCTTGTCCCAGTCCAGCTCCTCTTCCGACGGCTACGACATAGCCTTCAAGCTCCTCATCGGGGTCTTCGCCGTCGCCATCCCCCTCTCCCATCTCGCCTGGCTCGGCGGGAACCTCACCGCCCTGCTCACCGCGCATCCCTGGGCCGGCTACCGACCCGCCGACGCTCTCATACGCCCCGACCAGCTCTGGCCCAGCATGGGACAAACGTCCCTGCTCCTCGGCGCCCGCGCCCTTCCCGTGCTCGCCCTGATCGCCCTCGCCACCGTCGGCGGCGTGTGGTGGAGCCGCCACAAGGACACCTTCGGCGGGAAGAACAAGCGCCGGGTCCAGGGCACCGCCAAGGTCAGGGACATCGAGCCGCTCCTGGCCAACGCGATCACCGCGAAGGCCCGCTCCCTGCGCCCCAGTCTGAAGGACGCCGACCGAATCGCGGCCTCCGACACCGGAATCCTCCTCGGCAACCTCCAGGGAAGCCGCACCGAAGTCCGGATGGGGTACGAGGACGTAGCGGTGGCGATCATGGCACCGCGCTCTGGGAAGACCACCTCGCTGGCGATCCCCTCCATCCTGGCCGCGCCCGGCGCCGTTCTCCTGACCAGCAACAAGGCCGCCGGTGACGCCTATACGACCTGCTTCGACGCCCGCAGCCAGGTGGGGCGGGTGTGGTCGATGGACCCCCAGCAGATCGCCCACGCACCCCGCACCATGTGGTGGAACCCCCTTGCGGACGCCAAGTCCCTGGAGGGCGCGAACCGGCTCGCCTGCCACTTCCTCGCCGCATCCGTGGACGCCTCCCAGCAGGGCGACTTCTGGTCCAAGGCCGGATCCAACATCTTGTCGCAGCTGTTCCTGGCCGCAGCCCTCGACAACCGCCCGATCACGGACGTGATGCAGTGGCTGGCCTTCCCCGCAGACCGCCGACCGCTCGATATCCTGCGCGACCACGGATTCACCTCCGTCGCAGCCCAGTTGAAGGGTACGGTCGAAGGCCCGCCGGAGACCCGGGACGGCATCTACGAGACCGCGAGGCAGTACGCGTCGGCCCTGCTCAGCTCCGACATCGCAGCCTGGGTCACCCCGCAGAAGGACGTACCGGAGTTCCGGCCGGCCGAGTTCGTGGCCTCCACCGACACGCTGTTCCTTCTCTCCAAGGACGGTGGCGGCGGAGCCTCCGCACTCATCGCAGCATGCGCCGACTCGGTGATGCGGGCCGCGACCGCCCGCGCCGAACGGACGGGCGGACGCCTCGACCCGCCCATGCTCGCGATCCTCGACGAGGCCGCGAACGTGTGCAAGATCAGCGACCTCCCCGATCTGTACTCGCACCTGGGCTCGCGCGGAATCATCCCGATAACGATCTTGCAGTCCTACAGGCAGGGCCAGAAGGTCTGGGGCGACGCAAGCATGGACGCCATGTGGTCCGCGGCCACCATCAAGGTCATCGGGTCCGGCATCGACGACCCCGACTTCGCGGACAAGCTCTCCCGGCTGATCGGCGACCACGACGTCGAGACGAAGTCCACCAGCATCTCGGACTCGGGCAAGTCCACCTCGATCAGCATGCGGCAGGAGCGGATCCTGCCCGCGGACCGGATCCGTGCCCTGCCCAAGGGCACCGCCCTCCTCTTCGCGACCGGTCTGCGCGCCGCCATGCTCGACCTTCGCCCCTGGTACCTCGAACCGGGTGCCGCAGAGCTGGCCGCCGCTTCCAAGGCTGCCTCCGACGCCATCACCACCCGGGCCATCGCCAAGGCCGCGATGACGCCGACCGTGCCGCATCAGGACAGCTTCGGGCTGGCAACATGAGCGACCTGATCATGGACCTCTTCGCCGGACCGGGCGGGTGGGGGCACGCCCTGCACGTCCTGGGCGTACGCGACGTCGGCCTGGAGTGGGACGAATGGGCCTGCAAGACGCGGGCGGCGGCTGGACAGACCACGATCCGCACCGACGTCGCCCTCTACCCCGTTCGGCCCTTCGTGGGCCGGACCCGCGGACTGATAGCGAGCCCGCCCTGCCAGGCCTGGAGCATGGCAGGCAAACGCCTCGGCTTGATCGACCAGCCGCTCGTCCACCAGGCCGTCGCGGACCTGGCCGTCGGCCGGGACACCCGGGAACAGTTGCTCACCGCCTGCCAGGACCAGCGGTCGCTGCTGGCCGCCGAGCCGATGCGCTACCTCCATGCTCTGCACCAGGCCGGCGAGCCGGAATGGGTGCTGATGGAGGAGGTACCCGACGTCGCGCCCTTGTGGAAGCAGTATGCTGCCGTGCTCCGCTCCTGGGGGTTCTCCACCTGGAGCGGCATCCTCAACGCCGCCGACTACGGCGTCCCGCAGACCCGGCGTCGGGCGATCCTGATCGCCTCCCGCACCCGCGCGGCGGCGCCGCCCGAGCCGACGCACGCCAAGTTCGGCGAGCCGGAAACCTTCTTCGGGCCCGGCCGCCGGACCTGGGTGTCCATGGCCGAAGCCCTGGGCTGGGGCCGCACAGACGGGCCCGTCCCCACGGTGTGCGCCGGCGGCGGCCCCGGAGGCGGACCGGAGCCCTTCCCCTCCGGCTCCCGCAAGACCCTCTCCGACTCCCGCGACCGCGGCGCGTGGAAGAACCCCCCGCTCCGTGGCCAGAACCCCACTGCTGGAGCTCCCTGCAATTGCACGGAGGAATCTCAGCGGACGCCGCGGTGCGCCAGCGGGCAGGGCTGGGTCCTGCGCAGCAACAGCCAGGCGAACGCGGCCATCCGGCCCGTGACCGAACCGGCCGCCACCTTGTTCTTCCGCAACCGCGCCAATGAGTGCGTCTGGACCACGACAGGCCCCGAGGAGCCGGCGCCGCCGGCGATCCGGATCACCGCCGAGGAGGCAGGGATCCTGCAGTCCTTCCCGTCGGCATACCCCTGGCAGGGCAACAAAGGGCAGCGCTTCTCCCAGATCGGGAACGCTGTTCCCCCTTTGCTCGCGGCCCACTTGATCGCGCCCCACATCGAACGCGTCATCAGCCGCGACGACTTCGTCCTGGCGGCATGATGCCCGACCCCACACGTACCGAAGCCGACGAGGATCTGCTGCCGTACCCGGCGCCGCCGGTGGTCCACTACGCCGAACAGGCCCTGCTCGGGGCCCTGCTCCTGGTTCCCGAACGGCTCAAGACCATCGGGCCCCTCGAGCCCGAGCACTTCGCCAACACCGCGCACAGCGCCCTGTTCGCGGCGATGCGCACGGTGTCCCCGCCCGCACCCGAGGTACACCGCACCAGCCCGGTGTGGCCGAACCAGCTCCTCGACGCGGCCCAGCCCCAGGCCCGAGCCCTGACGGCGTCCTACCTACACACCCTCATCAGCGTCTGCCCCACCGACGCCCACGCCCCTGCCTACGCGCAGATGGTCCGCTCCGGACACGCCCGCCGCGTTCTGCGCCGGCATGCCGGTCTCCTCGCCCAGGCCGCCCGCGCACCGGGCCCCGACCCGGCCGAGGCCGTCCTCACCCGGAGCGACGAGCTCGCCACACACCTCGACGAGCTCGTCACCGCCTTCCCCTCCCACCCCGGATCGATGCCCCGGACTCCTGCGGCGCGCAGGCCGACGGCCGAGCCATCAGCCGAGGCGGAGGACGACGAGCGAATGCTCTTGGCCACGGTCACCGCCCACCCTGACGAGCTGCTGCGGATGCGGTGGCTCCACGAAGGCGATTTCACGAACCCCTTGCACGCCGCGCTCTTCACCAGCCTGACTGCCCTCGCCCTCAGTGGTGCGCCCGTGGACCCCATCACCCTGCTCTGGGAGGCTCAGCAGACGGGTCTGCTACGCGACGGCCCCGGCCCCGCCGAAATCCTCGACCTGCTCACCTGCCCTGTGGGAGCGCCGGAGCACTGGGGTCAGAAGGTCCTTCAACGCGCTCTCCTCCGGCAAGCGGTCGCCGTGGCTGACCGGATCGCAGCGCTCACGGCGGACGAAGCCACCACCGTCCACCAGCTGGTCATCGGCAGCCGCCGAACCCTTTCCGCCCTCTCCGCAGTCCGGCGCCGCTGGCACGAGGCCACCGGCTCCCTCCCCCGCACTCCCCCGCCTCGGCGGCCCGCCGTCTCGCGGCCTTCCCCTGTCACCAGCGTCCGCCCGGCCGCGCGGGCTGGCCCTGGACCGCGCGCCCCCGCCCGACCCGGCCGATGACCACGTCCAACCCCAGCCGAAAGCCCTGCGTGCCTCCGTACCCCCTATGGCCTCCGCCTGGATCACTACCACGCCGTCCTCGCGACGACGTCCGGGCCAACGAGCGCAGCGACGACTCCGCCACCTGGATCCGGTGCACTCGTACCGAGCCAGCCGTACACCGGCCCTCACTCGCCATCACCGCTCCGGGGAGGTGGTGACGCCCGTGGCTACGTCGCACAGAGCGTAGTCGGCGGCAGTGTCAGCGGCTCACGCTACCGTCGAGGTGGTACCAGATTGACGTCTGGCACAGGAGGGGGACACGCGTGGGTGACGTCCAGTGGCCGAACGATCCGATGGCTTTCGAGCAGGCGATCGCCGTGCTCCTCAGCTGCATGCATCCGACGCTCCTCCGCGTGGACGGAGTCGGCGGCGACGGAGGTCGAGACGCCCAGTTCACCGACGCTGGCGGGCTGCACGTCTTCGAGATGAAGTCCTTCATCGGCAGGATGACGAAGGGCCGACGAGCCAAGGTCGAGCGGTCCCTGACGCGCGCTGCCCTGCTCCGGCCCGTCAGCTGGGACGTCGTCGTGCCAATCGATCTCAACCCGGCGGAGCTGGAGTGGTTTGACAGCCTCCAGCCGAAGTTCCCCTTCCCTCTCTCATGGCGAGGGGCGACATGGATCAAGGCCCGGCTTGTCGAGCACCCGGCCGTGCGTCGGTTCTACTTCGCCGACCATCAGGCAGAGCTCGGGCACCTGCTCCAGGAGATCGCCCGGAGGAACATCGCCCCGGTCGCCACCGCAGCCGATGCCGCCACACGGCTACGACAGCTGTGCGATCGCTTGGCCGAGCTGGACCCGCACTACAACTTCCGGATCACCGCCGGCCCCGGACAGCACACGGGAACGGAAGTTCTCCCTGCCTATCCGGGCGCCGACCGCGACCAGCCGCTCCACATCGCACTCAGCTTCACCGACCCTGACACCCCGGAAGGCCGGCGCGCAGTCTCGGACTTCGAGCGCTGCCGGAGGTACGGCGATCCCATCGAGCTGCCTACAGGCTTCCTGCATCTGTCCGGCCCTGCCTCACTGCTACCACCGACGAGTTCCGACCGGGTGCGCGTCGAGGCGGTCCCTGAGCCCCGCGACCTCCCAGCTCAGTTGATCGTCACCGACCAGGCAGGCAGACGTCTGGCCGCCCTTGGCCTGCACATGACGTCCATCCGCTCAGGCACCGATGGCGGAACGCTAACGGGAACTGACCCGAGCGGAGCCGTCACCTGCCGACTCCGTGTGGACCGCACTACGCGAGAGTCGTCCATCAAGATCGATGTGGAGGTGCCCGAACACCTGCGCCCTGCGCAGTGGCTGGACGTAGTGCAGTTCGCATCCCAGGCAGAACCAGGTACGAACCTGCACATGACCCTTGCAGGCCACCCCGTGAACGACCCCGCGCCCTTCCGCATCTCGCCCCGGCAAGGTGGCTCGGTACCGGTCCTGCACCTGCTCGAACAACTCGTCGCCATCGAGCGCTTGGCGGTGACCACCCTTCTGGTACCCAAGGATCCGAGCACTGGGGACCTTCTCACCGTACGGGAAGCGCATACCCTCCTGACGGGCGGGACGGTCGAGGAAGTGGTCTCCTCGGCGACCATGGAGGCCGACAACACCACATTCGTGCGAGGGCTCCTCGCAGGGGACCATCCGGTCCGGCTGCGCGAGAGCCACCCGGAATACGAGGTGGAGATCTTCGGCCAGAGTGTTCCCATCGGACCTGTAGTAAGAACGATGCCGCCGCTCTTCGTCTCCAGCCACGAACGCACTGCAGACGGCTGGCGGATCACCCTCACGCCTGGTCCCGAACCCGGAGCAAACCTGGCCACCCTCCAGCGCGGCACATAGCAGCCCACCTTCCCCGACAGGTCTTGGACCAAGCCGACACGGGTACATGCACCCGGCATGGCTTCGTCAGGCTGTGGCGTAACTGTGGCGGAAGTACTCCGCTGCCCGAGCCAGGTCCCGCTCGGAACGAAGCTGTAGCTCCAGATCGCCGGTGCCGTGGTGCCCAAGACCCGTTACGTCCCGGGTCAGACCCGGGACGAGGTCCACACTGTTCGGGTCTGTCTTGAGATAGACGAGGACCTTCTCCTTCTGCGGTGGGCACATGCAGGCGAAGTTCCGAAGCCGCTGGTACGCCGTGTACGTCTTGTTCTCGACCTTGATGACGCCATCACCCAAGCCGAGCAACAACTCGTCCACCGCGGCGTGGAGCTCCATCATCGCTGCCGTGCGCCGCTGCCGCACGGGCGCGGTGCGACGGCTGCCCGGCCTTCGCGGCGATGCAGGGCCGGCCGCCGAAGCCACTGTCTCAAGAGCCACGTGATGCACCCCGAAGTAGCGGTAGCGAACGAGGTCGATGCTGCGCCGGTACTCGCGCAGAGCGTGAATGTCGTAGCGGGTGTAGTCACCGGCTACGCAGATCAGCCGTGTCCCGCTCCACAGCAGCCGCGACGCGGGCTCTGAGCCGAGCCTGTCCTTCACCAGCTCCCGGAAGAAGTCACGGTGGTCCATCACCCAGGCCAGGTAGTACAGGCCTTGGTTGATCACGCCGGCGTGCGTGCCCCGCTTGTACTCGACGACGACAGGCGCATTGTTCTCGTCGAGCCCCAGGGAATCGATCCGGCCCCCGGGGAATTCGTACTCGCTCGCCAAGAACCGCACCCCCAGCATGACCTCCATGTGCGCCTCGATCAGAGCCTGCACGTCGGCCTCTACCTCAGCCAGCCGTGGCGCGATCTCCCTCACGCCGCTTCCGGTGCTGAACAGCTTCAGTCCGGACACCTCCCCCTCGTGGACCTGGCCTAACACCAAGAGGCGCGGGAGTATTTCCGGACCCTGCTGGACGGCGGTCTGCTGTCTCACCCAGCGGGTGCACGGTTCCAGAGCCGCCCCAACACCTCGAACTCCTCTTCGGTCAGGTCGCTCTCCCCGTACGTGCGGACCATGGTCGTATCCCACGGGCGGGCACCCGTGGTGTTGGGTGTCAGCATCACCCCGATGGTGACGAGCTCCTCAGGTCTGCCCGTACGCCCGGACACCTCGTGATGGCGCAGCCGTACGTATCCGGAGAAGCCCGATTGGACCGTCTCGTTGAAGCGGGTGGCGCAGGCGTAGATGGCGTGCCGGGTGGTCTCGGCGTTCAGCTGGCGCCGGATGCGCCACTTCGTCTCCTCTTCCGGCGTCTGGACGACGTCGGAGAGCATGTCGAGCAGCAGTTGCCCCCACTCCTCTCGGACCCCCACCGGAAGACTGTCGAGGTCTGAGAGAAAGGTGTGGCGGTCCGCCTCGCTCGCGTGCGCTGGCAAGGGGCTCGTAGAAACGTCCTCGAGCACCAGGCGAATGACGCGATGGGCACGGATACCAGCTCCGCCGACCGGCTCCTGAGGCAGGAGCGGGGTCGAGTGCAGGACGCCACCCGGACCGACCAAGTCAGCGTCCACCGTGGTGGGCGGTGCCGCCTCGTCGGCAGCCGCGAACTCGTAGTAACGCACGGGTTCGTCACCCAGCGCGATCGCGGGTTCAGCGGCAACACGGAAGAGATAGTCGAGCACGGCGGTAGTCGAACGCAGCTGGTTGAAGAGGAAGTCCCAGTCCCGGCGCGTCAGTGCAATGGACGGCATGCCCGGGTCTTCCCATGAGGGCACCATCTGCTTCGGCACGTCCGGGTGGTCCAGGAGGAACACCGCGATCCACTCGATCTCGTTGCCGTCGATGCCTAGCGTCCGACCACGGCCGTTGACCATGTCAGCCGGCTTGAGCCGCAGCTGCCGCACCGTTCCCTTCGCCTGGCGCACGGCCTTGGCCGCCACTTTCTGGATCCAGCCGATCTCCTCCACATCCGACTTGGGCGCGACCGTACGTGCCTTGACCTGCACCACTGCGCCACGCCGTCCGGCGACTAGCAATCGGTCTCCCAGCTCGCGCTGCCCGGAGCCCTTCCGAGCGTGCTCGGCCTGCTGGAAGACGAAGTCCGGCAGCCCCCACATTGCCGCTGCTTGGTGGGCAGCCTGCTCTGCACCTGGACCATGGTCGACGTCCAGCGGAAGGGGCAGCGCGGGACGTATCCGCCGCACGTACGGCCCGTTCGCCGTCTCAACGATGAGTGTCAGCTCATTGGGGTCGTCACCGTCTCGGCTGTAACGCCACAAACGCGCACGGGTACTTTCGGCCATGGCAGCCATTCAACGCCATCGGGATGACACTTTCACCCGCCCTCCCCCAAGGAAAGCCGGCGTCCCCCGTTGCCATAGCGCCGGGTGCTCTGCGACGTCGAACACCGAATGGGGCAGCGATGCCTTGAGGCGGCCGTGCAGCGGATCAGAAGCGCCTAAGGCCGCAGTCCGTCCCAGGGCCGCCTACCCGATCGACCTTGATGGGGCAGCCGGGTCAGTCGTCGATTACCTGGTAGAGGGTGGTCCAGAAGTCCTGCATGGCCCGCGCCGAGTCCGGTGTGGACATCCCGGTCTGGGTGAGCAGGATGCCGACGAGCTGGTTGCGGGGCTCGGCGTACGTCGTGGTGCCGGCTCCGCCGTCCCAGCCGAACTGGCCGATGGGCGCGTAGTCGCCCCGGTAGGTGCGCACCGTCATCCCGAAGCCCCAGCCACCCGTTTGGCCTTGACCGTGTGACAGGTGGACGACGCTGCGAGCCCAGGTCTGCAGGGCGGCCTGCTGCTCGGTCGTGAGGCGGTTGGTGGTCATCAGCTCGACGGCGGGCCGGGACAGGATCCGTCCGGTGCCGTGCATCCCGTGGTTGAGCAGCATCCGGAAGTAGGCGTGGTAGTCGTCGACGGTGGAGTCGAGTCCGCCGCCGCCCGACTGGAACGCCGGGGGCTGGCTGTGGTGTCCCCCCTCGGCCGGGTCCTCCACGGTGAACTCCCCGGTCTGCGGGTCGGGGGCGTACAGCGGCGGCAGCCGGTCGATCTTGTCGGCGGGCACGTGGAAGCCGGTGTCCTTCATGCCCAGCGGATCGAAGATGCGCTCGCGCAGGAACGCTTCGAACGACTGGCCGGTGACCCTGGCCACCAGCACGCCGAGCACGTCGTCGCTGACGTTGTACAGCCACCGCTCCCCGGGCTGGTACATCAGCGGAAGCGTGCCGAGGCGGCGCATCCACTCGTCCGGCTCCACCGCCGGCAGCATCCATCCATTCTCGCCGTAGACCTTCCGCTCGAAGTACGCGGTCATCATCGGGGAGCCCGTCGCCGTCATGTCCAGCCCGAGCCCGCAGGTGGAGGAGAGCAGGTCCCGTACGGTGATCGGTCGCCGGGCCGGCACGGTGTCGTCCAGCGGGCCGTCGGGGCGTTTGAGCACCCGCCTGTCGGCCAGTTCCGGCAGCCATCGGTCTATCGGTTCGTCAAACCGCAGTCGACACTCGTCCAGCAGGACCATGGTCGCGGCGACCGCGACGGGTTTGGTCGTCGAGGCCATCCGGAAGATGGTGTCCCGGCGCATCGGCGCACCGCCGTCGTGGCGCATCGTCCCGATCGCCTCGACGTGGGTCTCTCCGCCCCGGCCTACCAGGGCGACGAGTCCGGGGATTTTCCTCGACTCGACATGCGCCTCCAGCACCTCGCGCAGGCGGCGCAGACCTGCCTCGGATAACACCTTGTTGCTGTTTCCCATCATGAATCTCCTTGTACGCAGTGGTCAGTTGCGAAGGTGCCGCGGGCATGCGGCGAGAGACGGCCGGCAGGGCATGACCCCGCCGGCCGCGCTGTGCAGAAGGGCGATGAACGCGGTGCTCGCCCCCTGGGCGGGGCGTTGTGTTGAGGTGCGATCAGACCGTCTTGTCGTCCGTTCCGGCCTGAGCACCGGCGGCACGCTCGATGTCGTCGGTCAGCAGCTTCCGTGCGCGGGCGGGGACGTAGCCGCCCTCGGTGTAGTTCTGGGCGAACGCCTCGGCGAACTCCACCGGGTCCTCCCCGACGATCTCGCGGATCGGTGTGCCATCCGCCGCAGCCTGCTCGAACAGGTCGGCGAGGTCTTCGAACGTCGAAGCGTTGCTGTCTGCGTCGATCGGCACGAAGTGCATCAGGTACCGCTCGATCGCCTCGACCGCCGTGCGGTAATTCTCGGGAAGCTCCTTGACGCGGGACTTGTACGCCCTCCAGCGCTTCTTGGGCCCGATCATCTTCGATATGAAGCCGGTCTTTTCGCCATCGGACATGGTCACTCGCCTCCCCGTTCGCGGAGCTGTTCCAGTCGTTCCGCGAGGAAGCTCCACGTCCTCCAGAACTCTTCGAGGTACTCCCGCCCCTGGGCGTTGAGGGAGTGCACCTTGCGGGGCGGCCCCTTCTCGGAGGGGACCTTCTCCACGTCGACGAGACCGCGCTTCTCCATCCTGATGAGCAGTGCATAGACGGTTCCTTCGGCGATGTCCGAGAAGCCCTGCTCCCGCAGCCGTGCCGTGATCTCGTAGCCGTAGGCGGGCCGGCCGGACAGGGACGCGAGAATGATGCCCTCGAGCGTGCCCTTGAGCATCTCCGTCAGCAGCTTGGCCACGGAGCACCCCCTCCCCTAGCTAGTCAGCGCTATTGAGTACCAGTACAACGTAACACTGACTACCGGTACTCAGCAACACAGAATAGCTGGGGTTGTTCGGCAGGAAGCGGCCCGCACTCCCCTCTCCGGAACCCCCGCTGGAACAACTGCCCTGCCAGATCAGGTGCCTTATGGAGTCAGCTCCCGCAGGTCCAGCGGAACTCTCCAGGCGTTGCGACGGTGCACGGCTTCCAGCTCGGCTTTGAGCGGAGAGGGAGGAACCGCCAGAACAGGGCAGGAGGCGTGGGCCAGGCAGTACCGGGCGACCGAGGGGCGGACGAGGCGGCGCACCAGCGTGCGGGATCCCGTGCCGACCACGAGGAGGTCCTCCGTGTCGCGGGCGACGTCGACGAGCGCTGCGCCCGGAGTCCCCCGTACCGTGAGCCCCTCGAGGGCGACACCGGGTTTCACGGCCCCGAAGGCCGTATCGAGGGTTTCGCGGAGTCTCTCGACAGCCGCTGCGCGGCAATGCGCAAGGGCAGAGGGGCCGAGGCTGTGGCGGCTTCCGAGTTCGCCACCGGGCGACTGCCAGGCCAGGACGGCCAACAGCTCCGCACCGCGCACGCGGGCTTCCGCCGCGGCCCGATGCAGCGCGGCCAGATTCCCTGGAGTTCCGGTCACGCCGACCACGACTCTTCGCAAGGCCTCTTCCCTCTCGTCTCGTTCGACGGTCCCCATAGAAAGGCCTCGGCGGAGGATGAGGTGTGGGTGTTGATGGCCTTCTAGCGCGGAGATCCGTAACTATGACGGGTCTCTGATGCCCTCCCGCTCCCACGTCAGTGATCCGTCAGGACTTGGCCCGCCTCCGTAAGAGTCTCGTTACGGGGCTGCCGTAGGCGCAGGGATGCGGGGATAGCTTCGATGTCACGCCCCGGACTGCCTCCTCGCACCCGGGGCGTCACCTGCCGACTCGTGGTTCCTCAGGGAGGGCCCCATGTGCTTGTTCCAGTACGACGACGACCCCGAGCCTGAAGAACGGATCCCGGCCGGGCCCCTGTGTGTGCCGGTCCGGTCGGGAGGAGCAGAGGTTGTGGTGCGCCTGTTCCGCACCCCGCTGGGAGCGCGCACCAGCGTCGCCTTCACCAGCCCGGACCGTCTCGCCGCCACACTCGGCGCCGAGCAGCCGTGGATCCGGCTCTCCGAGTCCGCGTTGCGTTCGATGGCAGAGCCGCTCGGCGTGACTCTGTTGACCGTGGACCCGACGTTCAGCGCACCAGCGGTCGGTGCGGTGCCTCCGGTCACGACGCCGCTGCCCCAGGCATCCCCGATCGCGGCCCGGATCGCCTGATGGGCGATCACACGATGGCGACGGCCGTTCTGTCGGAGGTACGGGCCCGTGCGGATGATCTGTCGATCTGGCCGGCATCCACGACTCGGTCGGCGCACGGTGGGCTGGCCGTCGGCGGAGTGCCGCTGACGGAGATCGCCGAGCGGTTCGACACTCCGGCCTACGTCCTGGACGAGGGCGAGGTCCGCGAGCGCTGTCGAACCTACCGGGACGCTTTCCCCGAAGCCGACGTCCTCTACGCCGCCAAGGCCTTCCTGTCCCGCGCCATGGTCCGCTGGGTGCGCGAAGAGGGGCTGGGCCTGGACGTGTGTTCCGCTGGCGAGCTGGAACTCGCCGTCACCGCCGGATTCCCTCCCGAGCACATCGTTCTGCACGGCAACGCCAAGTCGCCCCGTGACCTGGAAGCCGCGCTGCGCCTCGGCGTGGGGCGGATCGTCATCGACAGCCCGTCGGAGATCGCCCGGATCGCTGCCGCCGTCGGGCCCGACGGGCGCCAGAAGGTGATGGTGCGGGTGGTGCCGGGCGTCTCGGCCGGCGGTCACGACAAGATCCGTACCGGTACCGACGACCAGAAGTTCGGTCTTTCCCTCACCGACGGGGGCGCACAGCACGCCATCACCCGGGTACTCAGCCAGCCGCAGCTTGAACTCAGCGGACTGCACTGCCACATCGGATCCCAGATCACCGACGTGAAGCCCTATCTGGTCGCCCTGCGCCGCATGGTCGGGCTGATGGCCCGTGTCCGTGACGCCCACGGGGTCGTCCTGGCCGAGCTCGACATGGGCGGCGGCCACGGCATCGCCTACCGTCCCGGCGAGCCCGCTCTCGACCTCACGGCACTCGCGCGCAGGATGCGCGCCGAGCTCGTCGAAGGCTGCGCTGCCGCGGGGCTGGCCGTACCCCGGCTCGCCGTCGAACCCGGGCGGGCCATCGTGGGGCCGGCCGGAGTCGCCCTGTACCGGGTGCTCGCCGTCAAGCACACCAGCGAGACGATCTTCGTCGCCGTCGACGGGGGAATGAGCGACAACCCGCGTCCGGCCCTCTACGGGGTGCGCTACGCGCCCCGTCTCGTCGGCCGCGCGTCGACGGCGGGCCCCCGTACGGCCACGGTGGTCGGCCGGCACTGCGAGGCCGGCGACATCCTCGCGGCCGATGTGGAACTGCCGGGCGACATCCGCCCCGGGGACCTGTTCACCGTCCCGGTGGCCGGCGCCTACCAGCTGTCCATGGCCTCCGGCTACAACCTCGTGGGCCGGCCCGCGGTCATCGCCGTCCACGAGGGCTCGGCCCGGGTTCTGGTCCGGCGCGAGACTCTCGAGGACTTCCGCAGCCGGGACATCGGCGGGTAGAGCTGCCTCGGTCGATCCGGCGGAGCCTGCAGCAGGGTGCTGGGCTAAGGCCGGTAGACGAGCTCGAGCACCATCGCGGCGATGACGCCCCAGACCCCGATCCCGAGCAGCCACAGGACGTCGAGGACGGCGCCGGCGGCGATGACGGTCAGTCCGGCTGCCCCGAGGGCGATTACGGTCGTGCGGATTCCGCGGTCGGCGAGCGAGCGAGTGGTCACGGTACGAGAATCCCGCTGGAACTTCTCCATGGCGAGGGTCCAGCGGGATTCCTGTCGGCGCCTTGATGCGAAAAGCTCAGCCCGCGTGGACGTGGGGGCGGCGGGAGCGGTCGGGTTCCGCTTCCCGGATGACCTCGCGGGTGACGGGGGCGACCTCGCCCTGGCCGAAGAGGAAGAAGCGGAAGAAGTTGGCCATGGGGTTGCCTTCGGTCCACTCGAAGTAGATGTGCGGGCGTTGGCCGGTCTCGTCGCGTACGTGGAGCAGGAGGGCGGCGAGCGCGTTGGGGATGCTGGAGCTCTCCAGGGTCAGGACGCGGTAGCGGTCGTGGAGCACCTCGCCGCGCACCCGCATGCCGGATTCGAATTCGGAGGCGTCCAGGACGGTGACCTCGACGAACATCACGTCGTCCTCTGCCGGGATGTCGTTGTCCGCGCGGATCTGCGCCTTCTTCTGCCGGTACTCCTCGAGGTCCCGGCTGTCCGGCTCGTTGGCGATGAAGCGGATCGTGCGGTTGGAGGTGTCGCGGATGAACCGCTGCGCCATGTCGTCGAACTCGATGTCCGTGACGCGCAGCTCGAAGACCCGGGCCAGGCGCGAGAGCAGGGAGAGCGCCATGATGCCGCCGATGAAGCAGGCGCCGATCTTCACACCGTCCGGCCGCTCCACGACGTTGACGGCCGTGGTGTAGATGAAGACGGCCGAGATGATCCCGAAGCCGATGGTCCAGCCGCGTTCCCCGGCACGCCGGGCCGCGATGGTCACGGCGACCGCCGCGGAGGTGATCAGGACCAGGACACCAGTGGCGTACGCGCCGCCCTGGGCGTCGACGTCGGCGTTGAAGATCCAGGTGACGAGGAACGCGACGAGGGTGAACACGATGACCATCGGGCGCAGGGCGCGGGCCCACTGCGGGGCCATGCCGTAACGGGGCAGGTAGCGCGGCATCAGGTTCAGCAGGCCCGCCATCGCCGAGGCGCCCGCGAACCACAGGATCAGGATCGTGGAGACGTCGTAGACGGTGCCGAAGGCGGAGCCCAGGTACTCGTGGGCCAGGTACGCGAGGGCACGGCCGTTGGCCTCGCCGCCGGGCTCGAACTGGGCGGCCGGGATCAGCAGCGTGGTGATCAGACTGGAGCAGATCAGGAAGACACTCATGATCACGGCGGCCGTGGTCAGCAGCTTCTTCGCGCCGCGGATCCGGCCGGCGGGCTTCTCCTCGCTGTCCGCGGGGTCACCCTGGACGTGCGGCATGACCGCCACACCGGTCTCGAAGCCGGACAGGCCCAGCGCGAGCTTCGGGAACACGACGAGCGCGATGGCGATCATCATGAAGACGTTGCCGTGCTCGGCGGTCAGCGCGGCCGTCCAGTCCGTGATGACCTGCGGTGCGGTGAACACGTGCCACAGCCCGACCGCCACGACGACCACGTTCAGGCCGAGATAGGTGGCCACCAGGACCACGGCCACACCGATGGCCTCGCTGAAGCCCTTCAGGAAGACCCCGCCGAGCAGCGCGATCAGGATCAGGGTGATCAGCACCTCGTGACCGTGCAGGGTGCTGGTGAGATGCGGGTTCTCCACCATGTGCGCGGTCGCGTCGGCGGCCGAGAGGGTGATGGTGATGAGGAAGTCGGTCGCCGCGAACCCGAGCAGGGTCAGGACGAACAGCTTGCCCTTCCAGAACGACAGCAGCTTCTCCAGCATGGCAATGGAGCCCTCGCCGTGCGGGCTCTCCTCCGCCACCCGCCGGTAGACGGGCAGCGCGCCGAAGAGGGTCAGCAGCACGAGCACGATGGTCGCCAGCGGCGACAGCAGACCTGCCGCGAGGAACGCGATACCGGGCTGATAGCCGAGGGTGGAGAAGTAGTCCAGGCCCGTCAGGCACATGACCCGCCACCACGGCCGACCGTGCGGCTGGGCTGCCGCCTCCTTGGCGGCGGGCGAACTCGTCTCGGCGGTCAGGCCTTCCAGCATCCACGCGCGCAGGCGCGAAGAGCGGGCAGGGGTGGCCATCGTGGGGGCTCCTGTCGTACGGCAAAGAATCAGCCATCGGCATCGACGGCTGAGCAAGCGTACGCAGACTGATCACTCATGCACGCAAGCGAGCGAATCCTGACGCGTCCTTAACGCAAACAGCGCCCCCTGTGGCGTAGTGGATGCACTCGCACACGACGAAGGAGCGGGGGCGGCCCGGACGGGGGCCGCCCCCGCAGGGGAACCAGCGGAGTGTGGATCAACGCTGGCTGGCCTCGTACGGCCGTGGTCCGGCGCCCCTACTGATGTCAGCCGAGGCCGGGGATGGTGGACACCAGCAGGTCGATGAGCTTGATGCCGACGAAGGGCAGGACCAGGCCGCCCAGACCGTAGACGCGGAGGTTGCGGCGCAGCAGGTCGTGTGCGGACGCCGGCTTGTAGCGGACGCCGCGTAGCGCGAGCGGGATGAGGGCGATGATGATCAGCGCGTTGAAGATGATCGCCGAGGTGATGGCCGAGGTCGGGCTGCTCAGACCCATGATGTTCAGGGCTTCGAGTCCCGGGTAGGCCGCCGTGAACATGGCCGGGATGATCGCGAAGTACTTCGCGACGTCGTTGGTGATGGAGAAGGTCGTCAGGGCGCCTCGGGTGATGAGGAGCTGCTTGCCGATCTCGACGATCTCGATCAGCTTGGTCGGGTTCGAGTCCAGGTCGACCATGTTCCCGGCCTCCTTGGCCGCCGATGTACCCGTGTTCATCGCCACGCCGACATCCGCCTGGGCGAGCGCGGGCGCGTCGTTCGTTCCGTCGCCGGTCATCGCGACGAGTTTGCCGCCCGCCTGCTCCCGCTTGATGAGGGCGAGCTTGTCCTCGGGGGTGGCTTCGGCGAGGTACTCGTCGACTCCGGCCTCGGCGGCGATGGCGCGGGCCGTCAGTTCGTTGTCCCCGGTCACCATGACCGTGCGGATGCCCATGCTGCGTAGCTCCGCGAAGCGCTCGCGGATGCCTTCCTTGACGACGTCCTTGAGGTGGATGATGCCGAGCACCCTCGGGCCGTCCCAGTCGTGGACCGCCACCAGCAGAGGAGTGCCTCCAGACTCCGACACGGTGGCCGACCACGCCTCGGCTTCCGGCGGTACGGTGCCGCCGCGCATCGTGACCCAGTCGCAGACCTGAGCCGTCGCACCCTTGCGGATGGCGCAGCCGGCCCCGTTGTCCCAGCTCAGGTTGATGCCGCTCATGCGGGTGCGGGCGCTGAACTCGGTGAACCGCGGATTGCTGAGGTCCCCCACGGCGGCCGGCTGTAGTCCGTACTGGTGGGCGAGAGCGACGACGGAGCGGCCCTCGGGCGTCTCGTCGGCGAGCGAGGACAGCTGGGCCGCCTCCGCGACCTTGAGGTGGTCCACGCCGGGCAGCGGGATGAAGGCCGCGGCCTCGCGGTTGCCGAGGGTGATGGTGCCGGTCTTGTCGAGCAGCAGGGTGTTCACGTCTCCGGCGGCCTCGACGGCGCGGCCGCTCATCGCGATGACGTTGCGCTGGACGAGCCGGTCCATGCCCGCGATGCCGATGGCCGACAGGAGGGCGCCGATGGTGGTGGGGATGAGGGTGACGAGGAGGGCGACCAGGACGGTCGTGGACTGTGCGGCGTGGGCGTAGTCGGCCATCGGCTGGATGGCGACGACCACCAGGATGAAGATGACGGTCAGGGCGGCCAGCAGGATGTTGAGCGCGATCTCGTTCGGGGTCTTCTGCCGGGTGGCGCCTTCGACCAGGGCGATCATCCGGTCGATGAAGCTGTGCCCCGGGCGCGAGGTGACCCGTACGACGACCGAGTCGGACAGCACGGTCGTACCGCCGGTGACCCCGGACCGGTCGCCGCCGGCTTCACGCAGGACGGGGGCCGATTCACCGGTGACGGCCGACTCGTCCACCATCGCGGCGCCGTCGACCACGTCGCCGTCGGCCGGGATCAGCTCGCCGGCCTCGACGACGACGAAGTCGAAGGGCTGGAGCTCGGCGGGCGTGACCACCTCGGTCTCCGCGTGCCGCAGGTTCGCGCCGTACGTCCAGTGGTTCAGCCGCACGGCGACCGTGTCCGTCCGGGCCTTGCGCAGCGACTCCGCCTGGGCGCGGCCCCGGCCTTCGGCCACGGCCTCGGCCAGGTTGGCGAAGAGCACGGTCAGCCAGAGCCAGACGCTGATCACCCAGGTGAACACGGACGGGTGGATGAGCGCCGAGAGCGTCGTCAGCACGGATCCGACGGCGACGACGAACAGCACCGGCTTCTTGACCAGCTCGCGCGGGTGGAGCTTGCCGACGGCCTCGCGTGCAGAGGCGGCCAGGAGCTCGGGGTCCACCAGGTTCACCTGGCCGGAGCGCTTCCGGGACGGTCGGTTGATCGGAGTCCGCGGAGGGGTCCCAAGACCCGGAGGAACGTGCTGCGCGGCGGCGGGAGGCATGAATACCTTCTGGATGGGGTTGAGGCGTGGCAGCCCCGGCGGCGCGTGGCCCCGGGGTGCGGAGGAAGGTGTCGCCGCCGGGGACTGTCTCCATGGACCCCCTCGGCCGTCATGTGAGTATTCGAGGTCCCCGGCGGCGCAACAGGCAGGAAACTACTGCCCGTTCCATTGGAAATGCCCATGTGGGCGTGGGAATTGGCACCTTCTTGATGGCGGCGCACGAGATGCGTCAAGCCGCCGTCAGAGGCGCGTCAACGCACGTCAGCGTGCCTCGGCCGTGATGCGGAAACGCAGTCGGCAGATCACGGCGTCCGTGTCGCGGCGGACCGCGTGGGCGACGACGGAGCCGCGCTGGTTCTGGAGCAGCCGCTGCCACAGGTGGGCGGGTTCGGTCTCCGGGATCAGGACGGTCACCTGGGCGTCCGGGTCGGCCTGCGCCAGCTTCCGTACGTACGCCGACAGCGGGCGGCCGAGCGAGCGGGTCTCCGAGGAGAGCTCGATCAGTTCGACGCCAGGCTTCCACAACTCCCAGTCCCGCCTGAGGGCTTCGGTCGCCTGACGGTCCTCGGGAGCCGGGTGGGTGACGGTCACGGCGAGGACTTCGTCGCCCAGCGAACGGGCGGCGGTGAGGGCCTGGCTAGTCAGGCGGGACAGGCCGGAGACGGGGACGACGACCACGGAGCGGGAGCGCTGCGGGGGCTGCGGGATCCGGCCGAGTTCCAGGCGTTCGCCGATCTCGGTGTAGGCGCGGTGGACCTTTTCGAAGCCGAGGACGAGCAGCGGCAGCGCGACGACGATCAGCCAGGCGCCTTCGGTGAACTTGGTGGCGGTGACGACGACGGCCGAGACGCCGGTCAGCAGGGCGCCGAAGCCGTTGAGTGCCGCCTTCGCCTGCCAGCCGCGGGGCCGTTCCCCGTACCAGTGCCGGACCATGCCGACCTGGCAGATGGTGAAGCCGATGAACACGCCGATCGCGAAGAGCGGGACGAGGGTGTTGGTGTCGCCTCCGGAGAGGACGAGCAGGAGGGCGGAGACGAGGGCCAGCCAGACCACTCCGTGGCGGTGGACCTGGCGGTCGGCCTTGAGGGCGAAGACGTGCGGCAGGTGGTTGTCGCGGGCCAGCAGGCTCATGAGGACGGGCAGTCCGCCGAAGGAGGTGTTCGCGGCGAGCGCGAGCAGCACCATCGTGGCGAACTGGACCACGTAGAAGGCGGCGTTGTGGCCGAAGGACGCGTCGGCAAGCTGGGCGAGGACGGTCACGCCCTCGACCGGCTGGAGGTGGAAGCGGCCGATGAGAATGGACAGGCCGATCAGCATCACGCCCAGGAGGGCGCCGAGGGCGACTTCGGTGCGCTGGGCCCGGCGGGCGGCCGGCGCCCGGAAGGACGGCACGGCGTTGGCAACGGCCTCGACTCCCGTGAGGGCCGAGCAGCCGGCGGCGAACGCCTTGAGCAGCAGGAGCGCGCCGACGGCGGTCGCGCCTTCGCCAAGTGCGGAGGCGTGCCCGGCGGCGGAGGCAGTGCTGACGGGGCCGTCGCGGAAGAGCCCGACGGCGACCATCGCGAGGATCGAGCTGACGAAAACGGCGGTGGGCACGAGGAACGCCTTGGCCGATTCCACGACCCCGCGCAGGTTCACGGCGGTGACCAGGACCAGGATGCCCAGGCAGATCCACACCCGCTCGCCGTACAGCTCGGGGAAGGCCGAGGTCAGGGCGGCCACGCCGGCCGTGACGGACACGGCGACGTTCAGGACGTAGTCCAGGATCAGCGAGGCGGCGGCGACCAGGCTCGTACGCCGGCCCAGGTGCCGTTTGGCGACGGCGTACGAGCCGCCGCCGTCCGGGAACGCGGCGATGACCTGCCGGTACGGGGCCACCAGCACCGCCAGCAGTGCGGCGATCGCCAGCGTGACGGGAAGGGTGAACCCCATGCCGTACGCACCAGCCGCGGCCAGGACGAGCACGATCGACTCCGGCCCGTACGCCACGGACGCCATCGCGTCCAGCGACAGCGCGGCCAGGCCCTGGAGGGCGGTCAGCCGGTGGCGGTCCCCTGCCGCAGACGTCCGTACGCCGGTATCAGGAGGCTCCTCCGTGCCCGGGGCCTGTCCTGCCGTGCTCGGCTTTCCCATGTCTATGGACATCTCTCGCTGTTCCTCCGTTGGGCAAAGTGAGGACAGCGTCGGAATTCCGTGGCCTGATCGCCAGTGTTCTTGACGCTGTTCATACGGCTGCCGCTCCAGTCCTCACGGGCCCTTGATGCCGAAGCGGGCGCGCCGTATGAGGCGCGTCAAGACCTCGCCAGGGTGTGTGGCCGTACCTCTGACAGGGGGCATTGTTGACAGGGGTGCTCCCAGCCCCGCCCTCGACAACGGAGAAGGTTCAGATGGAAGCGGAGAACGTGGTCGGATTGGTCGTCGCCCTCGCGCTGCTCGGCTATCTCGTGACCGCGCTGATCAGGCCCGAGAAGTTCTGATCCGAAGCCCTCATGTCCGGACAGGAGGGATCACATGTCCGGGTATCGACTCCACGACGCTGCCGCCCTGCTTGCGGCCCTCGTGGCCCCCTTCCTCGTGGCGCTCGCGCTCGTGCCCTTCCGCACGGACCTTTCTGCCACGAACGCGGCACTGATCCTCGTCGTCGCCGTGGTCGCGGTCGCCGCCATCGGCACGCGGACCGCCGGAGCGGTGGCCGCACTGTCGGCGGCCGCCTGGTTCGACTTCTTCCTGACCGAGCCCTACCAGCGGTTCGTGATCGCTGACCGCGACGACGTCGAGACGGCGGTCCTGCTGCTCGTGGTCGGCCTGATCGTCTCCCAGCTGGCGGTACGCGCTCGCCGACTGCAGACAACCGTGATCACCGACGCCGCCCATCTGTCGAGCCTCCAGGGCACCGCCCGGATGGCCGAGGACGGCCGCTCGCCGGAGGCGGTCGTCGAGTACGTGCGCCGGGAGCTCGTCGGCCTGCTCGGGCTGCGCGGCTGCCGCTTCGAATACGGAACCCTGATGGGAAACCTGCCGCGCCTGGAGCACGGCGGCGGCCTGTGGCTGCGCCGACCGGGCCGGGTGACGGAGTACGCCGACTGGCCGGACGGCGAGACCGAGCTGCGCGTCGTAGGCGGCGGACACTACTACGGCCGCTTCCTGCTGGATCCGCTCCCCGGCCCGCTGCCCCCGGAACAGGACCGCCTGGTGGCCGTCGCGCTGGCGGCACAGGCCGGCTCCGCCCTGGACTCAGCCGGCCTGGCCCACCTGGGCTGACAGGGGCCTTTCCGGTCCCTGCCCGTAAGGGTGGCGTTAAGAGTTCCCGTGCGCCCGTATGGACACCGTCAAGGTGTCTTAACGCCGGGATGAAGACACGGTTATCTCGTCATCGGCCATCTGGCCGATTCATTTCTTCCCACTTCACTCAGGAGCTCGCGATGGCCGATCTGGCCTTCGTCGTCACCACGGTCGCGGTGTTCGCGCTGGTGGCTCTCATCGCCAAGGGGGTGACCAAGCTGTGAACGCCGAAAACATTGTCGGCCTCGTCGTGGCCGTCGCCCTGCTGGGCTACCTCGTCCTCGCCCTCGTCAAGCCGGAGAGGTTCTAGCCACCGATGAGTCCCGTTCTCGCTGGTGTGCTCCAGCTCCTCGCACTGATCGCCGCGCTCGCGCTGGCCTACCGCCCCCTGGGCGACTACATGGCCCGCGTCTACTCCTCCGAACGGCACTACCGCCCGGAGAAGTGGATCTACAAGGCCATCGGTGCCAACCCGTCCGCCGAGATGCGCTGGCCCGCCTACCTGCGCGGCGTCCTCGCCTTTTCCGCGGTCAGCGTGCTCTTCCTCTACGGCCTCCAGCGCGCGCAGGGCATTCTGCCCGGCTCGCTCGGGTTCTCCGCGATAGACCCCGACCAGGCCTTCAACACCGCCGCCTCTTTCGTGGCCAACACCAACTGGCAGTCGTACTACGGCGAGCAGGCCATGGGCCACGTCGTGCAGACCGGCGGCCTGGCGGTGCAGAACTTCGTCTCCGCCGCAGTCGGCATGGCCGTCGCCGTCGCCCTCGTACGCGGCTTCGCCCGCTCCCGTACCGGCGAGCTCGGCAACTTCTGGGCCGACCTGGTCCGCGGCACCGTCCGCATCCTCCTGCCCATCGCCGTGATCGGCGCGATCATCCTGGTCGCCTGCGGAGCCATCCAGAACTTCGCCGGGATCCACGAGGTCGGCCAGTTCATGGGCGGCACCCAGCAGTGGAACGGCGGGGCCGTGGCCTCGCAGGAGGTCATCAAGGAGCTGGGCACCAACGGCGGCGGCTACTTCAACGCCAACTCCGCCCACCCGTTCGAGAACCCCACGCCGTTCTCGAACCTGTTCGAGATCTTCCTGATCCTCGTCATCCCGTTCGCGCTGACCCGGACCTTCGGCCGCATGGTCGGAAGCCTGCGCCAGGGCTACGCGATCCTCGCCACGATGGCCACCATCTGGCTCGGCTTCACCGCGCTGATGATGTGGACGGAGTTCGCGCACCACGGCCCGGCCTTCGACGTCGCCGGTGGTGCGATGGAGGGCAAGGAGACCCGGTTCGGCATCGGCGCCTCCGCGATCTTCTCGGTCGCCACCACGCTCACCTCCACGGGCGCGGTCAACTCCTTCCACTCCTCCTACACGGGCCTGGGCGGCGGCATCCAGCTGCTGGGCATGCAGCTCGGCGAGATCGCTCCCGGCGGTGTCGGCTCCGGCCTCTACGGCATGCTGATCATGGCGATCATCGCGGTGTTCATCGCCGGCCTGATGGTCGGCCGTACGCCCGAGTACCTGGGCAAGAAGATCGGCACCCGCGAGATCAAGCTCGCGGCCTGCTACATCCTCATCACCCCGGCCCTCGTGCTGTGCTTCACCGCCGCCGCCATGGCGCTGCCCACCCCGCCGCACTCGATGCTGAACTCGGGCGCCCACGGCTTCTCCGAAGTCCTGTACGCCTACACCTCCGGCGCCAACAACAACGGTTCCGCCTTCGCGGGCCTGAACGCCGACACCCAGTGGTTCAACTCGACCATCGGCATCGCAATGCTGCTCGGCCGCTTCCTTCCCATGGTGTTCGTCCTGGCGCTCGCCGGCTCGCTCGCCGAGCAGAAGCCCGTCCCCGAGACCGCGGGCACCCTCCGTACCGACAAGCCGCTCTACACCGGTCTGCTCGTCGGCACGATCCTCATCGTCACCGGTCTGACCTACTTCCCCGCGCTCGCGCTGGGGCCGCTCGCCGAAGGGCTCGCATCATGAGCACCGCCACCCCGACCCGTGCTCCGCACGAGGACCTGCCCACGGGCCACAAGCCGCCCGCCGGCCGCGTTGGCGGCGGCCTCTTCGACCCCAAGCAGCTGGTCAAGTCCTTCCCCGACGCGGTCCGCAAGCTCGACCCGCGCGTGATGATCAAGTCGCCGGTCATGTTCGTCGTCCTGATCGGGTCGGTGGTCACCACCGTCCTGGCCATCAAGGACCCGACGGACTGGTTCGGCTGGGCCATCACGGCCTGGCTGTGGCTGACCACGATCTTCGCCAACCTCGCCGAGGCCGTGGCCGAGGGCCGCGGCAAGGCGCAGGCCGACACGCTGCGCAAGGCCAAGACCGACTCCGTCGCCCGGCGCCTGACCAAGGAGGGCGGCGAGGAGTCCGTACCGGGGACCGAGCTGAAGATCGGTGACCTGGTGGTCTGCGAGGCCGGCGACATCATCCCCGGCGACGGTGACGTCGTCGAGGGCGTGGCGTCGGTTGACGAGTCCGCCATCACCGGCGAGTCCGCCCCCGTCATCCGGGAGTCCGGCGGCGACCGCTCGGCCGTCACCGGCGGTACGAAGGTCCTCTCCGACCGGATCGTCATCAAGATCACGACGAAGCCGGGCGAGACCTTCATCGACCGGATGATCGCCCTCGTGGAGGGCGCGGCCCGGCAGAAGACGCCCAACGAGATCGCGCTGAACATCCTGCTCGCCTCGCTGACCATCGTCTTCCTGCTCGCCGTTGTCACCCTGCAGCCCTTCGCGATCTACGCGGGAGCCGAGCAGTCGATGATCGTGCTCACCGCGCTGCTCGTCTGCCTGATCCCGACCACCATCGGTGCGCTGCTCTCCGCGATCGGCATCGCCGGCATGGACCGCCTGGTCCAGCGCAACGTGCTCGCCATGTCGGGCCGGGCCGTCGAGGCCGCGGGTGACGTGTCGACGCTGCTGCTCGACAAGACCGGCACCATCACCCTGGGCAACCGCCAGGCCTCCCAGTTCGTACCCGTGAAGGGCACCACCGAGGCCGAGCTGGCCGATGCCGCCCAGCTGTCCTCGCTGGCCGACGAGACCCCCGAGGGCCGTTCCATCGTCGTCCTGGCGAAGGAGAAGTACGGGCTGCGCGAGCGTCACCAGGGCGAGCTGGCGCACGCGGAGTGGATCGCCTTCACCGCACAGACCCGTATGTCGGGCGTGGACGTCGACGGCAAGCAGACCCGCAAGGGCGCGGCCGGTTCGGTCATCGCCTGGGTCACCGAGCAGGGCGGCCAGGTCGCCGACGACGCCGACGTCCTCGCGAACAAGATCTCGGAAGCAGGCGGTACGCCGCTCCTCGTCGCCGTCAAGGACGACAAGGGCGCCCGGGTCCTGGGTGTCATCCACCTCAAGGACGTGGTCAAGGAGGGCATGCGCGAGCGGTTCGACGAGCTGCGCCGCATGGGCATCAAGACCGTCATGATCACGGGCGACAACCCGCTCACCGCGAAGGCCATCGCCGAGGAGGCGGGCGTCGACGACTTCCTCGCGGAGGCGACGCCCGAGGACAAGATGGCCCTCATCAAGCGGGAGCAGGCCGGCGGCAAGCTGGTCGCGATGACCGGCGACGGTACGAACGACGCCCCGGCGCTGGCACAGGCAGACGTCGGCGTGGCGATGAACACGGGTACGTCGGCCGCGAAGGAGGCCGGCAACATGGTCGACCTCGACTCGAATCCGACCAAGCTCATCGAGATCGTCGAGATCGGCAAGCAGCTCCTCATCACCCGCGGAGCCCTGACCACCTTCTCCATCGCCAACGACGTGGCGAAGTACTTCGCGATCATCCCCGCGATGTTCGCGGTGGTCTACCCGGGCCTGGACAAGCTCAACATCATGGGCCTGCACTCGCCCGAGTCGGCGATCCTCTCGGCCGTCATCTTCAACGCGCTGATCATCATCGCGCTCGTGCCGCTCGCCCTCAAGGGCGTCCAGTACAAGCCGACCAGCGCCGACAAGATGCTCCGCCGCAACATCGGGATCTACGGACTCGGCGGCCTGATCGCCCCGTTCATCGGCATCAAGATCATCGACCTGCTCATCACCCTCATCCCCGGAATCGGCTGAGACGACATGAACAACTCTGTAGGCAACACAGCACGGTTGATCGGGGCGGGCCTGCGCGCCCTTCTCGTCCTGACCGTGATCTGCGGGGTCATCTACCCGCTCGCCGTCACCGGCATCGCCCAGGCCCTGTTCAACGACAAGGCCAACGGTTCCGAGATCAAGGACAAGAGCGGGCAGGTCGTCGGCTCCTCCCTCATCGGGCAGACCTACAACCTCCCGAAGCAGAACCCCGACGACGCCGAAGAGGCGGCGAAGCCGGACCTCAAGTGGTTCCAGCCGCGCCCCTCCAACGGCCTGGGCACCAACAGCGTCAACACCCAGTACTCGCTGATCCTCTCCGGCGCCACCAACCGCTCCGCCGACAACGGCGCCGTGAACGGCAAGTGCACCAAGGCCGCCGACGAAGGCACCCTCTGCGCCCAGGTCGTCGCCGCCAAGGAAGCGGTCATCGCCGACAACTCCACGGCCGGCTACACGGTCAAGCCCGAGGACGTTCCGGCCGATGCCGTCACTTCCTCCGGGTCGGGCCTGGACCCGAACATCTCCCCGGAGTACGCCAAGCTCCAGGTCCACCGGGTCGCCGAGCAGAACAAGCTCGACGTCAAGCAGGTCGAGAAGCTCGTCGCCGACCACACCACCGGCCGGACACTCGGCTTCATGGGCGAGCCCCGCGTCAACGTCCTCGAGCTCAACACCGCCCTCAAGGCACTGACCAAGAGCTGATGCTCCCCCTCGCACGGACCGAGAGCCGGCGGGGCACGGGACTCCCCCAGCCAACGCTGGGAGGGCGCCCGAGCGCCCCGCCGGCTCCTCACCGTGCCCGTAACGAACGAAAGGCTGCACACCGATGACCCGGGTGCTGGTGGTGGAGGACGATCCCCAGCTCGTCCGCGCACTGAAGATCAATCTCCAGGCGCGCAAGTTCGAGGTCGAGGAGGCCTCCGACGGCGGCTCGGCCCTGCGGCTCGCGGCCGCACGCAAGCCGGACGTCATCGTGCTGGACCTCGGGCTGCCCGACATGGACGGCGTCGACGTGATCAAGAACGTCCGCGCCTGGAGCCGCGTGCCCATCCTGGTCCTCTCCGCCCGCCACACCTCGGAGGACAAGATCCGGGCCCTGGACGCCGGCGCCGACGACTACGTGACGAAACCGTTCAGCATGGACGAGCTCCTGGCCCGTCTGCGCGCAGCCGCCCGGAGGCAGGACGCCCCGGCGGTGTCCCAGGCCGACGAGGTCGCCGTCGTCACGACGGACGAGTTCACCGTCGACCTCGTCGCACGGAAGGTGCGGCGCGGAGAGCGCACCGTGCGCCTGACGCCGACGGAGTGGCACCTGCTGGAGATCCTCATCACCAACCCGGGCCGACTGATCACCCAGGCCCGGCTGCTGCTGGAGGTCTGGGGTCCGACGTACGGGGAGAACACCAACTACCTGCGCGTATACATGGCCCAGCTGCGGCGCAAACTGGAAGCGGACCCCTCCCACCCCCGGTACCTGATCACCGAACCGGGCATGGGCTACCGGTTCGAACCCTGATCACCGCCTGATCGTCAACAGAGAAGAAGAGTCTGAACATGGGACGCGGCAAGCTCCGCATCTACCTCGGTGCGGCACCGGGCGTCGGCAAGACGTACGCGATGCTCTCCGAGGCGCACCGGCGGGTCGAGCGGGGCACCGACTGCGTCGTCGGCTTCGTCGAGCACCACAACCGTCCGCGCACCGAGGTGATGCTGCACGGGCTGGAGCTCATCGAGCGGCGCGAGCTGGAGTACCGCGGCTCCACGTTCACCGAGATGGACGTCGACGCGATCCTCGCCCGCCGCCCCGCCGTGGCCCTGGTGGACGAACTCGCGCACACCAACGTGCCCGGCTCGCGCAACGCCAAGCGGTGGCAGGACGTCGAGGAACTCCTCCAGGCCGGCATCGACGTCGTCTCGACCGTCAACATCCAGCACCTGGAATCGCTGGGGGACGTGGTCGAGACGATCACCGGGGTCCGCCAGCGCGAGACGGTCCCCGACGAGGTCGCGCGCCGGGCGGACCAGATCGAGCTCGTCGACATGTCCCCGCAGGCCCTGCGGCGCCGGATGGCCCACGGCAACGTCTACAAGCCGGACAAGGTCGACGCGGCCCTCTCCAACTACTTCCGGCCCGGGAACCTGACCGCGCTGCGCGAGCTGGCACTGCTGTGGGTGGCCGACCGGGTCGACGAGTACCTCCAGGAGTACCGGGGCGAGCACAACATCCGCTCCACCTGGCAGGCCCGCGAACGCATCGTCGTCGGCCTCACCGGCGGCCCCGAAGGACGCACGCTCATCCGCCGGGCCGCCCGCCTCGCCGAGAAGGGAGCGGGCGGCGAGGTCCTGGCCGTCTACATCGCCCGCAGCGACGGCCTTTCCTCCGCCTCACCCAAGGAACTCGCCGTCCAGCGCACCCTGGTCGAAGACCTCGGCGGCACCTTCCACCACGTCATAGGCGACGACATCTCCGACGCCCTGCTTGAGTTCGCGCGCGGCTGCAACGCCACTCAGATCGTGCTCGGGGTCAGCCGCCGCCGCTCCTGGCAGTACGCCTTCAGCCCAGGCGTCAGCGCCACCGTCGCCCGCGAATCGGGCCCCGACCTCGACGTCCACATCGTCACCCACGACGAGGCCGCCAAGGGCCGCCGCGGCCTGCCCGTCGCACGCGGCGCCCGGCTCGGCCGCTCCCGCATCATCTGGGGCTGGCTCGCTGGCATCGCCGGCCCCGCCCTCCTCGCCGTCCTACTGAATCAGCTCGTGCCCAACCTCGGGCTCGCGAACGACATGCTGCTCTTCCTGACCTTCACCGTGGCGGCGGCGCTGCTCGGCGGGCTCCTGCCCGCGCTCGCCTCTGCGGCGTTCGGGTCCCTGCTGCTGAACTACTACTTCACGCCGCCGCTGCACGAGTTCACGATCTCGGACCCCAAGAACATCGTCGCCATCGCGATCTTCGTCGGCGTGGCGGTGTCCGTGGCCTCCGTGGTCGACCTGGCCGCCCGACGCACGCACCAGGCCGCCCGGCTGCGCGCCGAGTCCGAGATCCTCTCCTTCCTCGCGGGCAGTGTTCTGCGCGGCGAGGATTCTCTCGACGCTCTCCTGGAGCGGCTGCGCGAGACCTTCGCGATGCAGTCGGTCGTCCTCCTGGAGCGCACCAGCGAGGTCGAGCCCTGGACCACGGCGGCCTCCGTCGGCACCAACCCAGTCAGCCGGCCCGAGGACGCGGACGTCGACCTCCCCATCGGCGACAACATGGCTCTCGCCTTGACCGGCCGGGTCCTGCCCGCCGAGGACCGCCGCGTCCTCGGCGCCTTCGCCGCCCAGGCGGCCGTCGTACTCGACCGCCAGCGCCTCGTCGACGAGGCCGAGAAGTCCCGCGAGCTCGCCGAGGCCAACCGCATCCGCACCGCGCTCCTCGCCGCCGTCAGCCACGACCTGCGCACCCCGCTCGCCGGCATCAAGGCCTCCGTCACCTCCCTGCGCTCCGACGACGTCGAATGGTCCGAAGACGACAAGGCCGAACTCCTCGAAGGCATCGAGGACGGCGCCGACCGCCTCGCCGCCCTCATCGGGAACCTCCTCGACATGTCCCGCCTCAACACCGGCACCGTCGTACCGCTCATCCGCGAGACCGACCTCGACGAGGTCGTCCCCATGGCCCTGGGCGGCGTACCGGAGGACAGCGTGGAGCTGGACATCCCCGAGACCCTGCCGATGGTCGCCGTCGACCGCGGTCTGCTGGAACGTGCCGTCGCCAACATCGTCGAGAACGCCGTCAAGTACAGCCCCGTCGGCCAGCCCGTCAACGTCACTGCCAGCGCCCTGGCCAGCCGCGTCGAGCTGCGCGTGGTCGACCGCGGGCCCGGCGTCCCGGACGAGGCCAAGGACCGCATCTTCGAACCCTTCCAGCGCCACGGCGACGCCCCACGAGGCGCCGGAGTCGGCCTCGGCCTCGCCGTCGCCCGCGGCTTCACCGAGGCCATCGGTGGCACGCTCGCCGCGGAGGACACCCCGGGCGGCGGCCTCACCATGGTCCTCACGCTCCCCATAGCGGGGGACGGTCCTCCGGTAGCGCCGGAGCTCCCGACGTCCGCGGTGACCTGACGCCGAGGCGACCGACCGAAAAACACGCGAGCCGTCCGGCCCCGGTATCCCCACACCGGAGAGCCGGACGGCTCATGTGTTGTGCGACGTGTGACCGGCACGCGGTCGCATCGGTCCGTACCCCCACGGTGGGACCCTGCGCTGCTTCGGGCGGTGTTCAGGTCACCGCCGCCAGCCGCGTACTGCCGGACCGTCTTCCGGCTCCGTCGCCACACCAGTCTGCAGCCGGCCGACGGCCCTGGCAGCACTCCTTGACGGGTTCCTTCCGCGTGGAAGTCGATCTTTGATGCGGCCCTGACGATGGGGCATCAGAAGGCCGTCAAGAAGGCCTTGAACGCTTGCCTCCGCCTCCCCGATGCGCTGGGATTGCGCCATGAACAGCGGTCCGCGCTACGACGATCGGCCACCGAATCCGGTGCAGCCGACGGCGCCCGCTGTCCGCCCGGCTTTCTGACTACGGCCGCGCGTCCTCCGCGTACCTGCCACCAGCCCCCTGATGGGCGCTGACCGAGGCTCCGTACGCATCCTCACCTTCACCGCATGACCTGAGCCCATGCCCCCGCCTTGCGCCGGGACGCCGGGTACGTCAGGCATGCCCTCTTCCAGGAATCCACCATGTCCTCATCCCTGTCCGGCCGTACCGTCCTCGTCACCGGGGCCACCTCCGGCATCGGCTACGAGACCACCCGCCAGCTCGCCGAGCTCGGCACCACCGTCCTCCTCCATGGCCGCACGCCTGAGGAGGCCCAGGCGGCCACCGACCGGCTGATCGCCACCTCCGGCATCAACGGCGCCCAGCTCCGCCCGCTCGCCGCCGACTTCACCCGCCTGGAGGAGGTCGAGAACCTCGCCCACGCCGTCGTACGGGAGCACCCGCACCTGGACGTACTGGTCAACAACGCGGCCATCGCCGCGCCCGAGCGCCACACCCTGACCGCCGACGGCAACGAGATCGCCTTCCAAGTCAACTTCCTGGCCCACTACCTCCTCACCAACCTCCTGGAACCCGCCCTCACCAGCGACCCAGGCGGGCGCGTCGTCAACGTCTCCTCCGCGCTGCACCGCTCCGGCGCCATCCAGTGGAACGACCCGCAGCGCGTACGGCGCTACTCCCGCCTCGCCGCGTACGCCCAGTCGCAGCTGGCCCTGACGGTCTTCGCCGCCGACCCGCGCGTCACCGCCGTCTCCGTCAACCCCGGCGTGTGCGAGACCGGCCTCCTCCCGCTGTACGGGCACGAGGGCGCGCCGGCTGCCGAGGGCGCCCAGCACGTCGTACGGCTCTGCGACCCGGCCACGGAGATCGTCAACGGCGCCTACTACGACCGCTCCGAGCGCGTCGCCCCGGCCCCCGCCGCCACCGAGGACCGCACCGTCAAGCGCCTCAACAAGCTCGCCGACCTCCTCGTCGGCCACACCTCCTAATGACGTTGTCAAGCCGTTGTTGTGACGGGGAGTTCGCCTTGGTAGCACCGTCCGTCACGTATCAGGGCCCACAGGACGTTGACCCGTCGGCGGGCCAGGGCGAGGACTGCCTGGACG
>NZ_RPRY01000451.1 GCF_003949795.1 Streptomyces sp. WAC06614 | reverse complement strand
ACGGAAGGGGGAGGATCGGGGTATGGGGAGATGGCCCCGTTGGATCGTGGTGGTGGTTGCCGGGGCAGCGGCAGCCGGCTGCGCCGACGTCGAGGGACTGCGGAGCAAGGGCGACCTCGGCGAGGTCCACGCGCCGCAAACGCTCTGGCCCGACCACCGCCCGGCCCCGCTGCCACCGGACGAGGCGACGCGGGGCCAGGCCACACCCGTGCCCGGGATCCCGCCCCGGCCGGGGCAGAGCATGCGCGGGGCCGACGCCCTGGCCGTGCTCAAGGCCGACGTCACCGCCGCGACCCGCCTCGACGGCGGGACCGGCCGCCTGGTCGACCCCCGCACGGTCCAGCGCCTCGCCCTGTGCGACGACAGCAGCAGCGGCGGCCCCGACTGCCCGGTCCGCCCGCCCGTGCTGCACGACCTCACCGACGACGGCAAGGAGGAGCTGATCACCGCGGTCGACGTCGACGACCGGGTCAGCGAGCTCCGCGTCTACACCGTCCGCCCCGACGGGACCGTCGCCCGCATCCTGTCCCGCCGCGGGGTGCTCACCGGCGTCGAGGTCGCCGCCGACCACCTCGCCGTCCGCGAGCCCACTTCCAACGACCGGCTCGTCGCCATCACCGACTACGTCTGGAACCCGCGGACCTCGGTCATGGAGCTGACCGCCCTGACGATCGACGAGTGCCCGGCCGGCACGGCCTCCACCACGCAGTGCCCGCCCGGCGGGACCTAGGCCTCGGCCATGCGCCCCACGAGCAGCCTCCGCTGGAAGATCGCGCTGACGACCACGGCCGTGTGCTGCGCGGTCGCCGCGGTCCTCGGCGTGCTGGTGCACAACGTCGTGGCCCGGCAGATCGCCGGCGAGGTCCGCAAGGAGGCCCACCAGGCCTTGGAGCACGCCCTGTCCCACTACGCGTACGGCACCACCCACGGCGACGTGAACTCCGTCCTCGACCCGCCCGACCTGCCGGGCCCGCTGCACCTCCTGGTCGACCGCGGGGAGACCGGCAGCATGGTCGGCCGGCACGACGGCAAGCCGGTCATGTGGGCCGCGGGACCGGCCGACGGCAAACCGCTGGCCGTCTGGGTGCCGTACCAGAGCACCCAGGACCGGCTGCGCGACGTGGACACCGCGATCCTGGCCTCGGCCGCGCTCGCGGCCGGCACGGTGGCACTGGCCGGTCTGTTCCTGGCCGGCCGGATCAGCCGGCGGCTGGTGACCACGGCCGCCGTGGCCCGCCGGATCAGCGCGGGCGACCTCGACGCCCGCGTCGGGTTCCCCACGGCGGAGGGCCAGGGGCCCGCGCCCGCCGAGGGCCGCTTCCGGTCGCACGACGAGGTCCGGGACGTCGCCCTGGCCCTGGACTCCATGGCCGGCTCGCTCCAGGCCAGGCTGGAGGCGGAGAAACGGTTCACGGCGGACGTCGCGCACGATCTGCGCACCCCGCTGACCGGCTCCCTCGCGGCGGCGTCCCTGCTGCCCGAGGGCCGGCCCAAGGAAATGATCAACGACCGGCTCCGGGCCCTGCACCGGCTCACCGAGGACCTGCTGGAGATCTCCCGGCTGGACTCCGGTGTGGAACGGGCCGACCTCACCGAGCTGGACCTCGGCCGCGCGGTGGAACGGGCCGTCACCGCGGCCGGCCACCCCGAGGTGACCGTGACCGTCGTGCGCGACGCGCGGGTGCTCACCGACCGGCGCCGGCTCGACCGGATCCTGGCCAACCTGCTGGGCAACGCGCAGCGGCACGGCCGCCCGCCGGTCGAGGTGACCGTGGACGGCCCGGCGGTGGTGGTCCGCGACCACGGCCCGGGCTACCCGCCCGAGCTGATCCGGCTCGGCCCCCAGCGCTTCCGCACCGGCGACCCGGGCCGCGGCCGGGGCCACGGGCTGGGGCTGACCATCGTGGTGGGCCAGGCGGCCGTCCTGAAGATCGCCCTGAGCTTCGCCAACGCCCCGGACGGCGGCGCGGTGACCACCCTCGCCCTCCCCCCGGTCACCGGCCCGTGACCGGGACGGCACCGGGAAGGGGGCGAGGGCGGTGCTCCCCCACGGAGCACCGCCCTCTCGGGTCAGCGCCGGTCAGACACCGATGTTCCTGCCGTCCTTGCGCCAGACCGAGACCACGGCCGGGCGGACGATCCTGCCCGGGCCGTCGGGCCACACCGACTGGGGCTTCTCGACGGACGCGCCGTCGATCTCGCCCGGGTGCTGCACGGCGACCACGACGCGCTTGTCCTGGACCAGCGGGCCACAGGTCTCGGCGCCGCGCGGCACGGTCAGGAACTGCTTGAGCTCACCGCGGCGCTCACCGGAGGTGGCGACGCCGAACATGCCGTCGTGCGAGCCGAGCTGGTTGCCGTCCGTGGAGATCCACAGGTTCCCGTGCGGGTCGAACGTGACGTTGTCCGGGCACGAGATCGGGCTGACCTGGTCCTTCGGGAAGCCCGCGAAGTAGGTGGCCGGGTCCTTCGGGTCTCCGGCGACCAGGAACAGCCGCCAGGCGAAACCGTCACCGGACGGGTCGTCGAAGTTCTCGGCGAGCTCCAGGATCTGGCCGTGCTTGTTGAGGTTGCGCGGGTTGGCCTCGGTGGCGCCTTCCTTGCCGGGCTTGCCGCGGTCGGCGTTGTTGGTCAGCACCACGTAGACGCGGCCGGTGCGCGGCGAGGGCTCGATGTCCTCGGGACGGTCCATCTTGGTGGCGCCCGCCTTGTCGGCGGCCAGGCGCGTGAAGACGAACACCTCCTCGGCGGTCATGCCCTCGATGTGCGAGACGTTGCCGGCCGGCGAGGCGGTGGCGAGCTTGATCCAGGCGCCGGAGCCGTCGAACTGGCCGTCGGAGGGGAGCTTGCCGGAGCCGTCGATCTCGGCGGCCGGGGAGTCACCGGTCAGCTTGGCGACGTAGAGGGTGCCCTCGTCGAGCAGCGTGAGGTTGTGCTCCTTCGCCGCGCGCGAGTCGCCCTTCATCATCCGCTTCGAGGAGACGAACTTGTAGAAGTAGTCGAAGCGCTCGTCGTCGCCCATGTAGACGACCGGGCGGCCGTCCTCGGTCAGGCGCGGCTGGGCGCCCTCGTGCTTGAAGCGGCCCAGCGCGGTGCGCTTGCGCGGGGTGGAGTGCGGGTCGTACGGGTCCAGCTCGACGACGTAGCCGAAGCGGTGGACCTCGTTGGGCTCCTGGACGCAGTCGAAGCGCTTGTCGAACCGCTCCCACTTGCGCTCGGACTCCCCGGAGGTCACGCCGTAGCGCTTGAGGCGGGCGGCCTGGGTGGGGTCGGTGACCTTGCCGGCGTTGGCGAAGTACTGGTTGAAGTTCTCCTCGCCGTGGAGGGTGGTGCCCCACGGGGTGGTGCCGCCGGAGCAGTTGTTCAGGGTGCCGAGGACCCTGGTGCCGGAGGGGTCGGCGGAGGTCTTCACCAGGGCGCTGCCGGCGACCGGGCCGGAGAGCTTGAACTCGCTGGTGGCGGTCAGGCGGCGGTTGAGCTGGTGGCGGTTGACCGCGGTCAGCTTGCCGCTGCGGTGGTCCTCCTGCACGACGACCACACCGAGGCCGTGCGCGGCCCAGGCGATCTCGACCTGCTCGCGGGTCGGGTTGGCCGGGTCGTAGCCCTTGAACATCAGGTTCTCGTCCGTGTACTCGTGGTTGGCCACGAGCAGCTGCTGGCGCTCGTAGGGGCCACCCAGCGGGAGCAGGGCGAGGAAGTCGTTGTTGTAGCCGAACTGGCCGGCCTGGGCGGCGGCGGTCTGCTTGTCCGGGTTGAAGCCCGGCGCGCCCTTGACGATCGGGTCGCCCCAGCGGATGACCACGTTCTGCTCGTAGCCCTCGGGGACGGTGACCTTGTCGTCGGTGTTCGGCACGACCGGCTTGAAGCGCAGGCCACGGGCGCCGTCGGCGCCGGCGTTCTTGGCCTCGGCGGCCTCGGCGGCGGTGGCGGAGGAGCTGCCGCCGGCGACGGTGACGGCGGCGCCGGCCGCGGTGGCGACGGTCACGACGGCGGCGGTGCGCAGCATCGAGCGGCGCGACCAGGCACCGGCGATGACGTCACCGACGTACTCGTTGTCGCTGGTGTTGGGCACCTCGTGGAAGCAGGCGTTGCCGCAGCGGTAGCGGCAGGTGAGGGCGGAACGGCCGCCCCCATGCGAATTGCCTATGAACGGCAGGAGCTTGCGCACGGGTGTCCTCCGGTCTGTGCACACCGACAACCTGTCGGATCGAATCGACCGCGACGGTAGGGGGGCGGTGCGCCACTGCGGCGGCCGGAGGATGAACGAAGGGTGAACCGGGCACGTCGGAGCGGGAGTTCTACGCCGGGGGGCGCCGGGAGTCCCCCCAACGGCGGTGGGGGGCGCCATGTTGCGCCGACCCTGCTGAAGATCGCCCTCCGTGGCCGATAACCTTACGTGTCCACTCTGGGCAGGGATCTTCCGCACAGCACGGACAAATGACTCAAGCAACTCATGCGAAAGGCCTCGCTCATGGGTATTCGGAGCTTGTTGCGCAAGGTGTTCGGCCGCTCCTCGGCGGAGCCGGTCCAGGAGCCCACGACGTCCGGCGAGGCGTCCGGGGCTCCCTCCCTTCCCGCCCAGGGCGACCGCACTCCGC
>NZ_RPRY01000450.1 GCF_003949795.1 Streptomyces sp. WAC06614 | reverse complement strand
GTCGTCGGCGGCAGCGGCTCCGGGGGCGGCTCCGACGTCGTCGGGCCGGTCCGGGTCGGGTCCGGGGCGCGCCTGCTGGAAGCCTTGGGGCAGAGCCAGTTGGGCGGGGAGCGACGGCACGGCCCGGTCCGGCCGGGGGGTCGGGAGCGCGGGCCGGCGCGGCGTCCCGTACGGAAACTCGTACCCCTGCGGCACGGTCGACCCGGCCGGCCGGGCCGGTTGCGCGGCCTCCGTCGCCTCGTCACCGCGCCGCCCGGCCTCGCGTTGGTCCCGCGGCCCGGCCGGCCGGGCCGACGGCCCGGCCTCCGTCGCCTCCGCGCCGCGTTCCCCGTCCCCGCGCTGCTGGAGCTCCGCGGCCCCGCGGGGCGCGGTCGCCCCGGCGGACAGGGCCGGTGGCGCGGGGTGCGTCGGGGGCGCTTCGCGGGGGCCGGGTTCGACGGACGCGCGGTGGGGCTCCGTGGATTCCTGGGCCGCGGCGCGGGCGCCGGCCCGGTAGGCGGCGATGGCTCCGGCACGGGCGGCGGCCGTGAGGTCGGGGCGGCCGTCACCGTCCTGCCGCGGCACGACATGGTCCCGGTAGACCGGGCCGCCGGCCCCGCGCGGCAAGGGCACGGTGGCGTACCCGGGCGCGACCAGGGGCGCGTACCCGGCCTCGTCCTGCCGCGGAGCGGGGCGCGGGGGCGGGAGGACGGATTCCTCGGCCCAGGGGTCGGGCACCGGGCCGTCCGGGAGCGGTGATCCGCCGGGGCCCTGGTCCCGGTCCTGGTCCTCGGGCGGGCGTGGACCCGGCCCCCGGCCCTGGTTCTCGGGCGGGCGTGGACCCGGCCCCCGGCCCTGGTTCTCGGGCGGGTGTGGGCCCTGCCCCGCGCGGCCGGGCAGGGCGGTGTCCGTTCCGGCGGGGGCGGGGCGCCACCACTCGCGGGGCGCCGGCTCGGGGCCGCCGGCCCTCGGTGGCGCGCCGGCGCCGCGTAACGGGGTGCCGTCCGGACGCGGGGCGGGAGCCTCGGGTGCCGGGCCCGGGGACAAGGTCCACGGGTCGGACAGCGGCACCGGGTCGTAGCCGCACAGGGCCTCCTCGGCCGCGCCCGACGCCAGTCCCGTCAGGACGACACGGCCGTCGTCACACACCAGCACCGTGCGGACGGTGATGTTCCGGTGGGTCCACCCATGGGCGTGCAGCACCCGCAGCGCGGTCAGCACGTCCGCGGCGACCTCCGCCGCCCGGTACGGACTCAACGGCCGCTCCGCGATCAACGCGGCCAGCGGCCTCGCCGGGACCAGCTCACCGACGATCCACAGCGACGCGCCCTCCGCGAACACGTCGAAGACCTGGTCCAGCCGCGGATGGTCCGGGATCCGCGCCGCGGCCTGGGCCGCCTCGATCGCCCGCCGCACGGCCGGCAGCTCCGCCGCCTCGCGGACGTCCGCCGCGGGCGTCCCGGCCCCGTCCAGCAGTTCCGCGTCCAGGACCTCCGGCAGCGGCACCTGCCGGACGAGGACCTCCTGCCCGGTACGGGTGTCAAAGGCCCGGGTCTCGACCAGCTCGTAGGCATCGGTCGGCGGCACCGGCAGACGGTAGCGGCCGGCCAGGATCCGGCCCGCGTAGTCGTCCACGTCGCCTCCCCCGAGTGCGGTGTCCCCCATGCCCCGCCGACCACGATACGTCGCCGGGGCCGCCCGCGTCCCGGGCCTGGGTCAGCCCACGGGCTGGAACGTGTCGAACGCGGTGTTCCGCAACTGCGTGCACTCCGCGCCGTCCCAGGTGTCGGCCACGCAGCTGATCATGATGGCGTAGCCGTGGGTGGCGTCGACCTTGAAGCCGCGGTTGAGGACCCGTATCCGCTTGCCGTTCTGGGTGCGCTCGAACTCCCAGTCGGCGACGGTGGGGTAGTTGCGGTAGTTCACCGTTCGGATGCCTATGAGGCGGTAGTCCTTGCTGCCGGCGGCCACGCCGGCCTGGGAGCCCAGCCAGGCCAGCTTGGCGTCGTTGCCCGGCGTGGGCGTGTAGTCGACCTGGACGCGCGGGAAGTCGCCGTCGCGGCTGTAGATCGCGCCGGAGTCCTCGCCGGCCGTGCCGGTCTGGCGGAAGCCGTTGGGCAGGGCGATGGTGAAGTGGAAGTGGTCGTTCGTCACCATGCCGAAGCCCGCCGGGATCCCGTTCGCGCTGGTCCCGCCGTTGCCGCTGCCGGGCGGGGGCGTGCCGTCGAGGGGCAGGCCGTTGCCGCCCTGGCCCGGGGTCTGGCCCTGGCCCTGCCCCTGGCTCTGGCCGCCCTGGTCGCCGTTGGGGGTGGCACTGCCGGTGGCACCGTTGCTGTTGCCGTTGCCCGTGCCGTTGCCGTTGCCGGTGCCGTGGCTGCCGGGCGTGCCGCTCGCGGACGGGCCGGCGCTCGTGCCGGAGCCCTTGGCGTTGCTGCCGCCCTTGCCCTTGGCCCGGTCGTCGCCGGAGACCAGGTACGCGATGAGCCCGCCGACGACGGCCAGCACGACGACCACGGCCGCGATCGCCAGGGCGATCGTGCGGCGCGGCATGACGTCGGTGAGCGGGGCGGCGACGGGCGCGGTGCGCTTGCCGAACACACCGCCGCCGGCGCCCGGCCGGCCCTCGCCGGCCGTGGTGGGAGCCTCGGCCGCCGACGCGGTGGCCGTGCCCTGCGCCGCGGACGCGGCCGCGGCCTCGGCGGCGGCCTTGCGGGTGGCCTTCAGCGCGGCGCGGGCCCGCTCGCGCTGTTCGCGCTCGCGCCGCTCCCGCTCCTTCTTCTCGGCCTTCTCCGCCTGCTCGGCGGCCTTCTTCGCGGCCCGCTCGGCCGCCTTGGCGGTGGCGGCCTGCTCGGCGGCCGCCCTGGCCTCGGCCAGCGAGACCTGCCGGGTCTCCTCGACCGAGGGGACGGGCTCGGGCTCGGGTGCGTTGACGACGGCGGTCAGCAGGGCGCGGGCCCCGGCGTCGTCCAGGCGCCGGGCCGGGTCCTTGACGAGGAGTCCGTAGATGACCTCGGTGAGCGGGCCCGCGTTCTTCGGCGGGTCCACGGGCTCGGTCATCACGGCCGTGAGGGTGGCGAGGGCGTTGCCCTTGTCGTACGGGGGGACGCCCTCGACGGCGGCGTAGAGCAGGCCACCGAGGGACCACATGTCGGCCGGCGGGCCGGGGCGCTGGCCGCGGGCGCGCTCGGGAGAGATGTAGGAGGGGGCGCCGACGAGCATGCCGGTCGAGGTGACGGAGGGGTCGCCCTCGACCTGGGCGATGCCGAAGTCGGTGAGGACGACGCGGCCGGTCTCGGCTATCAGGACGTTGGAGGGCTTGACGTCGCGGTGCAGGATGCCTTCGCCGTGGGCGGCCTTGAGCACGTCGAGCACGGCGAGGCCGACCTCGGCCGCCCGGCGGGGCGTGAGGGGGCCGCGCTCGCGGATGAACTCGGCGAGGGACGGGCCCTCGATGAGCTCCATGACGATCCAGGGGCGGGCGTCCTCGTCGACGACGTCGAAGACGGTGACGGCGCCGTTGTTACGGATACGGGCGATGGCCTTGGCCTCGCGGAGGGTACGGGTGATCAGGCGGCGCTTCTCGTCCTCGTCGACGCCGTTGCCGAAGCGGAGTTCCTTGACGGCGACCGTCCGGCCGAGGGTCTCGTCCTGGGCCCGCCAGACCGTGCCCATGCCGCCCTTGCCGAGGACGGACACCAGCCGGTAGCGCCGCGCGAGCAGCCGCCCTTCATCGGCCCCGGTGTCCCGAGTGACCCCCTTGACCACGCCCTCACCGGCCCGCTCCGGCCCAGCAGCAGGCTTGGCCGGAGCCCCGACCGGAGCCTTGGCCGGCCGGTCCCCGGCCTTGGCCGAATCCGACCCCTTGGCCGGCCGGTCCCCCGGCTTCGCCGCAGGTTCCGCAGGCTTGGCGCCGACAACGCCGGCCTTGGCCGGGGCCGGAGCCTTGGTCAGCCGGTCGGCGGGCTTCGCCGACCCGGATCCGGCCTGCTCGGCAGCGGCCTTGGCCGGCCGATCACCCGGCTTCGCCGACGCCTCGGCGTCGCGCGATCCGCCCGACGCACCGTCACCCGGCTTCGCCGCGGCCGTGTCGGACGGCGTGGCCGACGTACGGTCAGCCCCCGCTCCGCCTTCGGCCGGTGCCGTGGTCCGGCCCTGGGCCGGGACCTTGGCTCCGCCGGAGCCGGAGCCGGAGCCGGAACCGGAGCCCGGCTCCGCGGCGGCGGCCGCCTCGGCCCCGGCCGGAGCCGGCTTCGGCTCCGCCGCGTCGGCGGCCCCGGCTCCGGCCGGGGCCGACCTCGGCTTCGGCGTGCCGGCGGCGTCCTTGGGCTCCGGGGAGCCGACGGCGTCGTCCGGTGTGACCGTGTGCTCCGGCTTCGACATGCGTCCCCTCCGCGATCGTGCCGCCCTGTCCGTCGGCCGGCCCGGCATTCCACCCGGCTCGGGCCCGGCGCAACCCGCCCCGGCCGAGCCCTCATTGTCTCTCACTCCGCAACGGACGGGCGCCACGGGTCCGCGGTTCCGCCGAGGTGGTGTCGACGTCCGAACAGGACCGCACCCCCCACCGAACCCCGGCTTCCGCCCCGGCGGACCCGCCGCCCGGACAGGACCCCCGCCCAACGCCGAACCTGTCTCCTATACA
>NZ_RPRY01000449.1 GCF_003949795.1 Streptomyces sp. WAC06614 | reverse complement strand
GCCTTAGGCCGCGACCGGGACCACCCCGCCCCGCCCTAAGGACCCCCGGGCCGCACAGATGCGGCAAGCGCCCGATGTGGCCGACCCCTCTGGGACGGGATTCTTGGAACACACCGCACGAGGTGCCCGAGAAGACCGAACTCCCCGAGGAGAACCAGATGTTCGAGTACGAGATCGCCGTCGCCCGCCGCGCCGACCTCTACCGCGAGGCCGACCGGTACCGGATGGTGCGCCAGGTCGAGGCCGCGCTCCGCTCCGGTCGTCGCGAGGAATCCGAAGGGAAGGTGAGGGACGGACGGAGCTTCTTCGGCCGCGCCGCCTGAGGGCCCGGCCCGGGCCGTGACCTGAACCCGTGATGACGACCGTCCCGATACGCAGTGCCGCGCAGGTGGATCTCTGTGCGATGCTCGCCCCCGTGGAGACCAGATCTGTCAGCCCGGTGTTCGTCGGCCGCGCCGACGAACTGGCCGTCCTCACCGACGCCCTGTCCCGTGCCTCCGGCCACGAACCGCAGGCACTGCTGATCGGCGGGGAGGCCGGTGTCGGCAAGACCCGCCTCACCGAGGAGTTCCTGTGCGAGGCCACGCGCCGCGGAGCCGTCGTGGCCGTCGGCGGGTGCGTGGAGATCGGGGCGGAAGGACTTCCCTTCGCCCCCTTCTCCACGGCCCTGCGCAGCCTGCGCCGCCAGCTCCCCGACGAACTGGCCGCCGCCGCGGCCGGCCAGGAGGGCGAACTCGCCCGGATCCTGCCCGAGCTCGGCGAGACCCCGCGCGGCCCGCACGACGAGGAGAGCACCGCCCGGCTCTTCGAGCTCACCGCCCGGCTGCTGGAACGCATAGCCGCCGACCGCACCGTCGTCCTGGTCCTGGAGGACCTCCACTGGGCGGACACCTCCACCCGCCACCTGCTCGCGTACCTCTTCCGCACCCTGGCCGGCGGCAGCCTCGTCGTGGTCGCCACCTACCGCGCCGACGACATCCACCGCCGCCACCCGCTGCGCCCCCTGCTCGCCGAACTCGACCGGCTGCGCACCGTCCAGCGCATCGAACTGGCCCGCTTCAACCGCGCCGAGGTCCGCCGCCAGCTCGCCGGCATCCTCGCCTCCCAGCCCGACGAGGACATGGTCGCGTCCGTCTTCGACCGCTCCGACGGCAACGCCTTCTTCGTCGAGGAACTCGTCGCCTCCATGAAGAGCGGCTGCCGCACCGGCCTGACCGAGTCCCTGCGCGACCTGCTGCTCGTCCGCGTCGAGGTGCTGCCCGAACGCGCCCAGCGCGTCGTACGGATCGTCGCCGAGGGCGGTTCCACCGTCGAGTACCCGCTGCTGCTGGCCGTCTCCCGGCTCACCGAGGACGAACTGATCGAGGCCCTGCGCGCGGCCGTCGGCGCCAACATCCTGCTCGCCACCCCCGACGGCGACGGCTACCGCTTCCGGCACTCCCTGGTCCGTGAGGCCGTCAGCGACGACCTGCTCCCGGGCGAACGCGCCCGCGTCAACCGCCGCTACGCCGAGTGCCTGGAGGCCGACGACACCCTGGTGCGCGCCGAGGAGCGGGTCATCCGGCTCGCCACCTACTGGTACTACGCCAACGACCCGGCCAAGGCGCTGCCCGCCGTGCTCGACGCCTCCGTCGCCGCCCGCCGCCGGCACGCCTACTCCGAGCAACTGCGCCTGCTGGAGCGGGCCATGGACCTGTGGGACAGCGTCCCGGCGGAGGTCCGCGAGGGGCTGCGGCCGGTGGACTACACCGAGGTCTACCCTCCGTGCGGGTGCGACCCGGCGACCACCCCGCTGGTCCGGCTCGACCTGCTCGCCGAGGCCACCGTCGCCGCCCGGTTCGGCGGCGAGCGCGAACGCGCGGTGAAGTTCACCAAGCTGGCCCTGCGCATGCTGGAGGACGACCCCGACCCGCTGCGCGCCGCCTGGTTCTGGACCGAGCGCTCCCGGCTGGTCTCCAGCCTCGCCCGCGGCGACGGCTGGGAGGAACTGGCCAAGGCCCAGGAACTCGTGCGCGGCCTGCCCCCGTCCCACGTCCACGCCGAGGTGCTGATGCGCGCCGCCGGCTGGGGCATGCTCCACAACCCCGGCCCCGACAACCTCGCCGCCGCCGAACGGGCCGTCGAGTACGCGCGGATGGTCGGCGCCGAGGAGGTCGAGCTCGACGCCCGGGTCACCGTCGGCAGCCTGCTCACCGACGCGGGCGGCGCGGAGGCCGGGATCGCCGCCCTGCACGAGGTCAAGGACCGTGCCGTCGCACGCGGCTTCACGATGATCGCGGGCCGCGCCACCATCAACCTCACCTCCCAGCTGGAGAGCATGGGCCGCTCCCGCGAAGCGGTCGAACTCGCCGAGGAGGGCGTCGAACTCGTCGGCCGGGCCCGGCTGCTGGACACCGAGGCCTGGATCCGGGGCAACCTCGCCGAGAGCCTGTACAGCCTCGGCCGCTGGGACGAGGCCGCGGACGTGGCCCGGCGCACCCTGCACGTCGCGCAGAGCGCCGCACCGCGCGGCTCCGCCTCCGCACGCCTGGCGTACCTGGCCCTGGCTCGCGGCGAACTGGCCGAGGCGGCCCAGCAACTGGCCGCCGCCCACACCCACTTCGGCACCCACGACACACAGCCCCAGCACCGCATCCCGCTCTACCGCCTGACGGTGGGCGTCGCGGCGGGGGAGGGGCGGATCGCCGACGTCCGCAGCGAGTTCGTCGACGCGGTCGGCTACGGCTTCCCGCTCGGCCACCACCGCTACGCCTGGCCGCTGCTGCTGGCCGCCGCCACCGCCGAGGCCGACGCGGTCGGCCTGCCCGCGGCCGACGCCGGGCGGGCCGCGGCCGTGGACGCGATCCGCACCGCCGCCCGCACCCTGGCCACGCCGTTCCCGGTGTGGCGCGCCCACGCCGAGTTCGTCCACGCCGAACTGCGCCGCGCCGAGGGCTCGGACACCGCCGAGGACTGGGCCGCCGTCGAGGCCGCCGTCCGCCCGCTGGAGCGCCCGTACCTGCTGGCCCGCGCGCGGCACCGGCTCGCCGAGGCCGTGCTGGCCGCCGGCGGCGACCGGGACCGGGCCGCGGCGCTGGTGGGCCACGCCCTCGCCGCCGCCGACCGGCTCGGTGCCCGCCGGCTGCGGGAGGACCTGGGCCTGCTCGCCCAGCGCGCCCGCCTCCCGCTCGCCGCGGCCCGGACCGGGGCCGTCGAGGCCGAGGAGGCCGAGACCGACCCGGTGGAGGCGCTGGGCCTGACCAGCCGCGAACGGGACGTGCTCCGGCTGGTCGCGGCCGGGTGCACCAACCGCCGGATCGCCGAGGAACTGTTCATCTCCCCGAAGACGGCGAGCGTCCACGTCTCGAACATCCTGGCCAAGCTCGGCGTCTCCGCCCGCGGCGAGGCCGCCGCCCTGGCCCACCGCCTCCGCCTCTTCGCCCCGGCGGACCAGCCGGCCCGCTAGGGCGTCACCGCCCCGGGCCTGCGGGCCGTCGGGGCGGTGGCGGGGCGGCGGGCCGTCAGCGGACCGTCAGCGTGAGGATCCGGTCGTCGCCCGGCGCGGGCGAGCCCCGGCCGTCGGTCTCGCTCGTGACCAGCAGCAACTTGTCCCCGCCCAGAGCGATCACCGTGCGCAGCCGGCCGTAGGTACCCGTCAGGAACGCCTGCGGGTCGGCCACCGGCCGCGTGCCGTCCAGGGGTACGCGCCACAGCCGCTCGCCCTTGAGGGCGGCCAGCCAGATCGAGCCCTCCGCCCAGGCGATCCCGCTGGGCGAGGCCTCGGCCGTGCCCCACTGGGCCACCGGGTCCCGGAACCCGGCCCGCCCGGCCTTGCCCTCGGCCTCCGGCCAGCCGTAGTTGCCGCCGGGCGCGATCAGGTTGAGCTCGTCCCAGGTGTTCTGCCCGAACTCGGCCGCCCACAGCCGCCGGTCGCCGTCCCAGGCCAGTCCCTGCACATTGCGGTGCCCGAGCGAGTAGACGACCGACCCCGGCCGCGGATTGCCCGGTGCCGGTCTGCCGTCCGGGGTCATCCGCAGGATCTTCCCGCCCAGCGAGGCCGGGTCCTGGGCCAGCGCCTTGTCACCGGTCTCGCCCGTGCCGGCGTAGAGCATCCGGTCCGGACCGAACGCGATCCGCCCCCCGTTGTGGATCAGGCCCTTGGGGATGCCGCGGAGCACCACGTCGGGCGCGTCCAGCTGCTGCCCGGCCGGTCGGCGCCCGTCGTAGTGCATGCGCGCGATCCGGTTGTCGGACTCCGTGGTGAAGTAGACGTACACCTGTTTGTCCGCGGCGTACGTGGGGGAGAGCGCGAGCCCGAGCAGGCCGCCCTCGCCGCCCGGGGCCACCCCGGGCACCTCGCCGACCGGTGTCACGGCGCCCGTGGCGGTGTCCACCCGGCTGACCGTCCCCTGGTCGCGGGAGGCGACCAGCAGGTCACCGTCCGGCAGCGGGGCCACCCCCCAGGGCGACTCCAGGCCCTTGGCCACCTCGCCGGTCACCGCGACCGACCCCTGGGCTGGCGGCCTCGCCCCGGTCGCCGTTCCGGACGGAGCGACCCGCGGGGCGGCCGTCCCCGCCGACGGCGTCCCGGCCGCCACCCCGCTCCCGCCCGGCCCCGCACACCCACCCGCCAGCAACACGGC
>NZ_RPRY01000448.1 GCF_003949795.1 Streptomyces sp. WAC06614 | reverse complement strand
CGACGACGGGTGCGGGGCGATGCAGGGGCCCTGGTCGATCACGGCCGCGTGCCGGTGGACCCCGTCGCGTGCCGGGCAGCCGTCGCCGCCGTCGCGGAAGCAGCGGACGTGGGGGTTGCGGTAGTACGCGCAGCGGTTGTGCTGGAGCAGGTTGCCGCCGAGCGTGGCCGCGGCGCGGATCTGCGGTGTCGCCACGGCGGCCGCGGTACGGGTCAGGGCCGGGTAGTCCGCGCGCAGCCCCGGGTCGGCCGCGAGGGCGGCGAGGGTCGTCAGCGCGCCGAGCCGGGTGGTGCCGTCGCCGTGGCGGGTGATGCCGTACAGGGCGGGGAGCGGGGGGATCTGCACGGGCGGCGGGCCGGCGGCGGCGCGGTGCCGCCGGGCGGTGGTGTCCGTACCGCCCGCGCGCAGTTCGCCGTGGCCGGCCCGGACGAGGGCGGCGGCTTCGTCGAGGGTCCGGGGCCGGTTCACGGGTTCAGCCCTTCCAGGAGCCGGTCGGGGCGGATGGGCAGGTGGTACGGCCGCCAGCCGGTGGCGGCGTGGACCGCGTTGCCGATGGACGCCGCGACCGGCAGGGTGCAGACCTCCGCCAGGCCGACCCCGCCGCCGTCGACGTGCTCGAACCCCTCCTCGTGGAAGTGGACGTCGATCTCGGGGACGTCGCCGATGCCGGGGATGCGGTAGTCGTCCAGGTCGTCGGTGAGCACGACGCCCGTCAGCGGATCGGTGATCCGCTCCTCGTGGAGGGCGTAGCCGATGCCCTGGACGATCCCGCCCTCGCACTGGCTGCGGGCCAGTACGGGTGCGTGGATCCGGCCGGCGGCGATCCCCGACCACGCCCGGGTGACGCGGGTCCGGCCGAGCAGGGTGTCGACCTCCACCTCCGTGACCTGGACGGCGCCGGTGAACCCGCGGCCGACCGCCAGGTGGTCGACCGCGACGGGGGTGACGTGGCCGCGGCGGTCACGGGGGCGTCGGCCGATCACGCGCAGGCCGTCGGCCCCGGCCAGCAGCGCGTGGAGCGGTGCGGTGGCCGCGGCCCGCCCGGCCCGGGCGGTGAGCGCGGCACGCAGCCGGACGGCGGCGTCGCGGGCGGCCGGGGCGACCGAGGCGGTGGTCCGGCCGGCGCTCGACGTCGGGCCGTGGACGGCGGTGCTCCGGCCGATGTCGACGCGGACCAGTTCCCGGGGCAGCCCCAGCTCCGCCGCGACCACCTCGGCCATGACGGACCGGGAGCCCTGGCCGATGTCCTGGGTGGCGCTGCGCGCCACCACCAGGCCCTGCTCGACGGCGAGTTCGACCCGGGTGCCCGGGTCGAGGAAGTACACCCAGTTGGCGGCGGCCACGCCCACACCGCGGCGGAAGCGGCCGGTCCCGGGGGAGGTGGGGCGGCGCGTCCACAGCGGCAGGCGGGCGGCGACGTCGTACAGGGCCCGCCGCTTGGCGTTGCCGTCCCAGCGGCGGCGCAGCACGAGGGGGTCCTCCCCCCGGCGGTGCGCCGCTTCGTCCACCGCCTGTTCGAGCGCCCAGGCCAGGGGCGGCCCGCCGGGCCCCCGGAACGGGGCGGCGGGCGGCCGGTTGGTCACGATGTCGTAGTCGCGCAGGCGTCGGGGGGCACGGCCGTACAGGAACCTGGCCTGCGCGGCGACGCCGGAGCCGATGGAGGTGCCGCCGTCCGCGTGCACGTCGAGGGTGAGCGCCGCCAGGTCTCCCCGCTCGTCGACGAGTACGGCGATCTCGGCGCGGGTGCCGGGGCGGTGGCCGCCGTCGGTGAGTTCCTCGGCGCGGCTCAGGACGACCCGGACCGGTGCCGCGTGGGCCGCCGCCAGTTCGGCGGCGGCGACGGTCTCGCCGGTCATCCGGAGCTTCGCGCCGAATCCGCCCCCGACGTGGGGTGCGGTGACGTGGACCTGACCGGGCTTCAGCCCGAACCGCTCGGCCGCCTGTTCGGCCACGGCGCCGACGGCCTGGGTGGAGACCCACAGGTGCAGCTCCCCCGCGCTGTCCCACGAGGCCAGGCAGGCGTGGGGTTCCAGGGGCGTGTGCGTCTGCGGTGCGGTGGTGAACGTGCCCTCGACCAGGTGCCGGCCGCCGCGCCGGTCGGCGCGCGCCTCCTCGATGCGGTGCACCGCCACGCGGGCGCGCCGGCTCAGGTTCAGGGGGCCCCGGAGGTTCCCGCGCCACCGGGCGGGGATCAGGATCCCTTCGACCGAGGTGGGGGCGGTCCTGCGGTCCGCCCGCGACGGGTAGGCCAGGGGGCTGCCGGGCTCCTCGGCGTGGCGGACGTCGACGACCGCGGGCAGGACCTCGTACTCCACCTCCACCTGCCGGGCGGCGGCGAGGGCCTCGGCGAGGGTGGGCGCGGCGAGGGCCGCGACCGGCTGGCCGACGTAGCGGACCGTACGGTCGGCGGGCAGCAGGTCGACCAGCGTCCCGGCGCCGGTCACCGACCGGACCCGGGCATGGGGATGCCGGGAGCGGACGATGACGCCCTCCAGCATCCCCTCGGGGCGGTGGTCCGTGGTGTACCGCGCCGCACCGGTGATCTTCTCCTCGGCCTCGACGCGGGCGGGCGGGACGCGGGGGGCGGCGGCCGCGTCCTGCGCGTCGTGGGCGCCGGTGCAGGCCGCGGCGACCGCCGCGTAGATGCCCGGGTACGCCCCGCAGCGGCAGAGGTTGCCGGCGAGCGCCGCGGTGATCTCGGGCCGCGGCGGCGCGGTGTCACCGTGCTCGGAGCGCCACCGGTCGACGAATTCCGACGCCGCCACGACGAACCCCGGGGTGCAGTAGCCGCACTGCAGGGCGTCGTGCGCTGCGAAGGCCCGCTGCACCGGGTGCTTGCCGTGCAGACCCTCCACCGTGGTGACGGATCGGTTCTCCAGGGCCACGGCCGGGGTCAGACAGGAGACCCTCGGGACGCCGTCGACGAGCACGGTGCACGCACCGCACGCGCCCGACCCGCACACCAGCTTCGCCCCGGTGAGGCCCATCGTGTCGCGCAGCAGCTCGACGGCGGTGGCGTCCGGGGCGGGCACGACCTGCCGCGCGGCTCCGTTCACGGTGACGTCCACGGGGCGGCCTAGACCCGGTACCAGGAGGTCCAGCTCCCGCTGGACGAGCGGACGCGCTCGTACTCCGTGTAGGGCACGCTGTCGCTGCCCCGGGTGTAGTCCCGGACGCGGACGGCGAAGGAGTTGGTCGAGCGGGGGAGGATCCGCGGCGCCGCGTGGCCCTGGCCGCCCAGGGAGGTCCAAGCGCTCAAGCTGCCGTCCGTGCGGGTCCACCGGGTCCACACGGCGTGGTCGGCACCGATGACGAAGATCTCGCGGGTGCCGTTGGAGAACGTGTAGAAGGCCTTGCCGGAGCCGTAGGTGCCGCCGCAGTAGAACGTCCCGCCGAAGGTCGGGTCGGTGCAGGTGCCGGGCGCCGCCGGGACGTCGGGCTCCATCGGGGCGGCGGACACGCCGGGCACCGGGGCGGCGGTGGCCGCCGCGGGGGCGGAGAGCAGGGCCGCCGCTGCCAGTGCGACGGCGGCGAGCAGGGTGGAGCGTCTGGTTCCGTGCATGGTCTTCCCGTTCCGATCGTCCGTACGCGGGCCGACGGCGAGCTGTGCGGGCTGCGTTGCGCTGTGCTTGTGCTTGTGCTGCGCTGCGCTGCGCTGTGCTGTGCTCGGAGCCGGTCGGTCCCGGTGCCAGGTCTGGTCTCGCCTATGGGTACGCACGCGGTGCCGGTCCCGGTTCGCCGGCCGGTGGCGGGTCCTGGCGGGGGGCTCCGCCCGGGGCCACGTGGTACCGGGTGACGTGCGGCAGCGGGCGGCGGTCGGGCGCCGCGAGCATGTCCCTGCGCGCGAACCAGGCGGTCAGCCGGGTCCGCGCCTGGTCGTCCTGTTCCCGGGACCGGGCGACGGCGGAGGCGGCGGCGCCTCCCGGCTTCGTGGGCCGCGCCGCCGCCTGCGCCTCGGCGGGCGCGAGTTCGCGCAGCAGGATGCGGATCGGCCCGTCGTCGTCGGCGGGTGCGGTCAGCGCCAGGACGGAGAAGGCCGTTCCCGGCGGGAACACCACCTCGGGCTCGTCCTCGGGTCCGGCGAAGAGGGCCATGCGGCGGCCGGCGGTGGACCAGATGCCGAATTCGACGGTGCCCTCCAGGTCGGCGTCGCAGGCCGGTACGGCAGCCACCGGAGCGGGCTCGACGAGCAGGGAGCCAGGCATGTAGCGGTCCAGCGGGACCTGTTCGGCCGGGGCGGCCAGCATGACCGCCCCGTAGTGGCCGGGCAGACGGCGCAGGCCGGAGCCGAGGCAGCGGAGCAGCGGCGTGTACGGTCCCGGGCCACCGCCGGCCCGGGCGGCGCCGGCCCGGGCGGCCCGGACGAGGTCGGCCCGGGGCACCGGTCCGCAGGTGTCGGCCTGGTAGGCCGCGAGGGCGACCAGGTCCGGCGTGAGGTCGTCCTGGGGGGTGGCGCGCAGGGAGGGCAGCCGGGAGCCGAGCAGTTCGGTCCGGCTGGCCAGGAGGGCGTAGCGCTCACCGAGCAACTCCCGCAGCGCGACCCGCTCCTGGACGGAACTGGGCCCCACCGGCTCCGCCCGAGCCACGCCGGGGTCCCCCGGCCCTCCCGCCCCGGCGTGGCTCGGGC
>NZ_RPRY01000447.1 GCF_003949795.1 Streptomyces sp. WAC06614 | reverse complement strand
CCTTCCACCCCGTGCTGATGGCCGCCCCCGCCCCCGACGGTGCCCAGGCCCTGGCGGGCCCCGTCGGGGGCGGGGGCGGCCATCAGCACGGGGTGGAAGGTGCCGCGGGCGACGGCCCGCTCCAGGTCGTCCACGAGCGTCTTGAGGTCGATGTCCTCGCCGCCGAGGTAGCGGTCCATGAGGGTCTCGTCCTCGCTCTCGGCGATGATCCCCTCGATGAGCCGGGCCCTGGCCTCGGTGATCAGTGCCAGCTCGGCGGGGTCGGGGTCGCGTTCGGCGCGGCTGCCGGAGGAGTAGTCGTAGACGCGTCGGGAGAGCAGCCCCAGCAGGCCGGTGACAGGGGCGTGGCCGTCGGCGCCGGGGGTTCCGTACAGGGGGAGGTAGAGGGGGAGGACGGCGTCGGGGTCGTCGCCGCCGAACAGCTCGCCGCACACGGAGGTCATCTGTGCGTAGTCGGCGCGCGATGCCTCCAGATGGGTGACGACGATGGCCCGGGGCATCCCGACGGCCGCGCATTCGTCCCAGACCATGCGGGTGGGGCCGGCGAGTCCGTCGGGGCCCTCGGCGGCCGAGACGACGAAGAGGGCCGCGTCGGCGGCGCGCAGGCCGGCCCGGAGTTCGCCGACGAAATCGGCGTATCCGGGGGTGTCCAGGAGGTTGATCTTGATGCCGCCCCATTCCACGGGGACGAGCGAGAGCTGCACCGACCGCTGCTGGCGGTGCTCGGTCTCGTCGTAGTCGGAGAGGGTGCCGCCGTCCTCGACCCGGCCCGCCCGGTTCACGGCCCCGGAGGTGAGGGCCAGGGCCTCGACCAAGGTGGTCTTGCCCGCTCCGCTGTGGCCGACCAGCACCACGTTCCGGATGGAGGTGGGCCGGTCGGCCGTCAGTGCCCTGCCGGCGGCTCCGGGCTGCTGTGCTTTGTCACCCATGATGCTCGTGCCTCCCGTTCGTGGTGCGGAGGATGAGGTTCTACGAGCTTTGCACCGCTGTCACACTCCGTCCATACGTCGTACCTCCGGCCGCAGCGGACCGGCCACCTCCGCGCCGCGACACCGTCCGGAGGGTGCGGGCCGAACTCGGGCGGGCCGCTGGCTACGATGGGCCAGCCGGTGGTCGTTGGGGCCGCGCGGCCCAGCGACCCTCCGGGAAGACCATGCTGAACAAGTACGCGCGTGCCTTCTTCACGCGTGTCCTCACACCGTTCGCCGCGTTTCTGCTCCGGCGGGGGGTGAGCCCGGACGCGGTCACGCTGATCGGCACCGCCGGAGTGGTCGCGGGCGCGCTGTGGTTCTTCCCGCGGGGCGAGTTCTTCTGGGGCACGATCACCATCACCCTGTTCGTCTTCTCCGACCTGGTCGACGGCAACATGGCCCGGCAGGCGGGGGTCTCCAGCCGGTGGGGCGCGTTCCTGGACTCGACGCTGGACCGGGTGGCGGACGCGGCGATCTTCGGCGGTCTGGCGCTGTGGTACGCGGGCCGGGGCGACGACAACGTGCTGTGCGCGGTGACGATCTTCTGCCTGGCCAGCGGCCAGGTGGTGTCCTACACCAAGGCGCGCGGCGAGTCGATCGGGCTGCCGGTGGCCGTGAACGGCCTGGTGGAACGGGCCGAGCGGCTGGTGCTCTCGCTGACCGCGGCCGGACTGTCGGGCCTGCAGATCTTCGGCGTGCCGTCCTGGATCGGCGTGGTCCTGCCGGTGGCGCTGTGGGCGGTGGCGGTGGGCTCGCTGGTGACGCTGGTCCAGCGGGTGGTCACCGTACGGCGCGAGGCGGCGGAGGCCGACGCGGCCGACGCGGCCTCGGGAAGCGGTGCCCACTGATGGCCGGGGACCAGGGCGGGGCGCCCGGCGGGACGTCGGCGGCCGCCGGGGAGCGGCCCGGGCTGAAGGACCGGCTCACGGACGGGCTGTACGGGCTCGGCTGGGCCGGGGTGAAGAAGCTGCCGGAGCCGGCGGCCGTCGCACTCGGCCGGAAGGTGGCGGACTACGCTTGGAAGCGGCGGGGCGGCAGTGTGCTGCGGCTGGAGTCCAACCTGGCCCGGGTGGTGCCCGGAGCGGGGCCGGAGCGGCTGCGGGAGCTGTCGCGGGCCGGCATGCGCTCGTACATGCGCTACTGGATGGAGTCGTTCCGGCTGCCGGCCATGAACCGGCAGCGGTTCGCGGACGAGGTCCTGATCGAGGGCGCGCACCACCTGACGGACGGCATCGCCGCCGGCCGCGGCGTGATCGTGGCGCTGCCGCACCTGGCCAACTGGGACCTGGCCGGTGCCTGGGTCACCTCGCACCTGCGGATCCCGTTCACCACCGTGGCGGAGCGGCTGAAGCCGGCGAGCCTGTTCGACCGGTTCGTGGCGTACCGGGAGGGACTGGGCATGGAGGTGCTGCCGCACACCGGCGGCGCCGCGTTCGGGGTGCTGGCCCGGCGGCTGCGGGCGGGCGGGCTGATCTGCCTGGTCGCTGACCGGGACCTGTCGGCCTCGGGCGTCGAGGTGGACTTCTTCGGCTCGGCGGCGCGGATGCCGGCCGGGCCGGCGCTGCTGGCGCAGCAGACCGGGGCGGTGCTGCTGCCGGTCACCCTCTGGTACGACGAGACGCCGGTGATGCGCGGGCGGATCCACCCGCCGGTGCCGGTGCCGGAGACCGGGACGCGGCAGGAGAAGACCGCGGCGATGACCCAGGCGGTGGCCGACGTCTTCGCCGAGGGCATCGCCGCGCACCCGGAGGACTGGCACATGCTGCAGCGGCTGTGGCTGGCGGACCTGGAGCCGCGCAGGGAGCCGGCGCGGCCGGCCGAGGAGGAGCGGTCGGGGAAGCGGTCGGAGGAACGGTCGGCGTGAAGATCGGCATCGTGTGCCCGTACGCGTGGGACGTCCCCGGCGGGGTGCAGTTCCACATCCGGGACCTGGCGGAGCACCTGATCGGGCTCGGCCACGAGGTGTCCGTCCTGGCCCCGGCCGACGACGAGACCCCGCTGCCGCCGTACGTGGTCTCCGCGGGCCGCGCCGTCCCGGTCCCGTACAACGGCTCGGTGGCCCGGCTGAACTTCGGCTTCCTGTCCGCGGCCCGGGTGCGGCGCTGGCTGCACGAGGGCACGTTCGACGTGATCCACATCCACGAGCCGGCCTCGCCCTCGCTGGGGCTGCTGGCCTGCTGGGCGGCGCAGGGGCCGATCGTGGCGACGTTCCACACCTCGAACCCGCGCTCGCGGGCGATGATCGCGGCGTACCCGATCCTCCAGCCGGCCCTGGAGAAGATCAGCGCGCGGATCGCGGTGAGCGAGTACGCGCGGCGGACCCTGGTGGAGCACCTGGGCGGGGACGCGGTGGTCATCCCGAACGGGGTGGACGTCGACTTCTTCGCCCGCGCCGAGCCGAATGCGGCCTGGTCCGGCCGGACCCTGGGGTTCATCGGCCGCATCGACGAGCCGCGCAAGGGCCTGCCGGTGCTGATGGCGGCCTTCCCGAAGATCGTCGAGGCCTGTCCCGACGTGCGGCTGCTGGTCGCCGGCCGGGGCGACGAGGAGGAGGCCGTGGCCTCGCTGCCGGCCGGGCTCCGGTCGAAGGTGGAGTTCCTCGGCATGGTCTCCGACGAGGACAAGGCCAGGCTGCTGCGCAGCGTGGACGTCTACGTGGCCCCCAACACCGGCGGCGAGAGCTTCGGCATCATCCTGGTCGAGGCGCTGTCGGCGGGCGCGACGGTCCTGGCCTCGGACCTGGACGCGTTCGCCCAGGTCCTGGACCACGGCGGGGCGGGCGAGCTGTTCGCCAACGAGGATCCGGACGCGCTGGCGGCCGCGGCGGTCGCCCTGCTGGGCGACCCGGAGCGCCGCGCGGCGCTCAGCGCGAGCGGCTCGGCCCATGTGCGCCGCTTCGACTGGTCGACCGTCGGGGCGGACATCCTGGCGGTCTACGAAACGGTGACCGACGGCGCCGCCGCCGTGGCCGCCGACGAACGCACAGGCCTCCGAGCCCGCCTGGGCCTCACCCGCCCGTAGCCCCACCGCCACGGCCCGCCGGGTCGGCGGGGCCGTGACGGGCGCCCACGACCGCCGGCCCACCGTCGTACGGGCCCGGGCCGGGCCCGGGGCCCACCGCACCCGCCCGGCCGCGGCCCCCCTCGCCGTCGTGGGGGCCGAGGCCTCACCGCCCGTGGGCCGGTGTGCCCGCGGCCTGCGGCCCGCAGTCGTACGGGTGGGGGGCCGGGGCCGGGATTCCATCGCCCGGCACGCGGCCGCACCGCGGCCCTGCCGCCCTCGCCGCCGGGGGCGGGCCGGGGCTCACCGCCCGGCTACCGGGCGCTGCGGCCGTGCCGGCCGTCGGCCGGGTCACCCCGCAGGGGCCCTGCCGCCCGTCGGCCGGGTGGCCCGGCGACCCGCCGCACCCGCCCTGCCGAGGCCTCACCGCCCGTGGGCCGGTGTGCCCGCGGCCAGCGGCCCGCAGTCGTACGGGTGGGGGGCCGGGGCCGGGGAGTCCACCGCCAGGCACGCGGCCGCACCGCGGCCCTGCCGCCCTCGCCGCCGGGGGCGGGGCGAGGTCCCGCCGCCCGGCTACCGGGCCCTGCGGCCGTGCCGGCCGTCGACCGGGTCACCCCGCAGGGCCCTGCCTCGGCTGCCCGGCTGCCGGGCCACCCGGGGG
>NZ_RPRY01000446.1 GCF_003949795.1 Streptomyces sp. WAC06614 | reverse complement strand
TACGGTGGGGCACGAGGGCCTCCTCGGATCCGTGTAGATGTCGCAATCCACACCGAACCCGGAGGCCCTCACCCATTTCAAGAACCCAGCACGCGTGTCACCAACGTCCCGGGACAACACACCTAGGCCGTCGCGCACCGCGTAGCGTGGGCGCATGGATCTTGGACTGAAGGACCGTGTCTACGTCGTCACCGGGGCCAGCCGTGGGCTGGGCCTGGCCGCCGCCCGTTCGCTCGTCGCCGACGGGGCGAAGGTCGTCCTCGCCGCGCGGGACGAGCAGCGGGTGACCGAGGCCGCGGCCGGGCTGGGCCCGAACGCCCTCGGCGTCGCCGCCGACAACGCCGACCCCCAGAGCGCCGAGCGGCTGGTCGCCACCGCCCGCCGGCACTTCGGCGGGTTCGACGGCGTGCTGATCAGCGTGGGCGGCCCGCCGCCCGGCTTCGCCGCGGACAACACCGACGCCCAGTGGCAGGCCGCCTTCGAGGCGGTCTTCCTGGGCGCCGTACGGCTGGCCCGCACGGCCGCGGCCGAGCTCGGCGAGGGCGGGGTCATCGGCTTCGTGCTGTCGGGCTCGGTGCACGAGCCCATCCCGGGGCTGACCATCTCCAACGGCCTGCGGCCCGGGCTGGCCGGCTTCGCCAAGTCCCTCTCCGTCGAGCTGGGCCCGCGCGGGATCCGGGTGGTCGGCCTGCTGCCGGCCCGGGTCGACACCGACCGGGTGCGGGAGCTGGACGCGCTGTCGGGGGACGCGGAGGGCGCCCGGGCGGCGAACGAGGCACGGATCCCGCTGCGCCGCTACGGCACCCCGGAGGAGTTCGGCCGGACCGCGGCCTTCCTGCTGTCGCCGGCCGCCTCCTACCTGACCGGCGTCATGCTCCCGGTGGACGGCGGCGCCCGGCACGGCTTCTGACGGCCCGCCCCGCCCGGGCCGGCTCCCGTCCGACCGGGCACGGCCCCGGCCCGCCCGGGCAGGCTCCCGTCCGACCGGGCACGGCCCCGGCCCGCCCGGGCAGGCTCCCGTCCGACCGGGCACGGCCCCGGTCCGCCCGCGCCCCGGGCTCAGGTCACCCGGGGAGCGTGGTGGCCGCCGACCAGCAGACGGGTCTCCGTGGGCAGTTCGGCCAGACCCGCCGAGGTCCGGGCCCGGTCCAGCACGGGCCCGGCGAGCGCGGCCAGCACATCGGCGGGGACGGCGTACGGCTCCAGCCGCAGCACGATCCGCAACGCGGGCGCGTCGCGCCGCCCGTGCAGCCGGACCCGGGCGCCGGCCACGCCCTCCAGGGCCTCGCACTCCCCCGCCACCGCCTCCTCCAGCGCCCGGCCGCGCAGAACGGCGTAGCCGCCGTCCCCGGTGTCGACCAGGACCGACGGCAGCCGGGAGCGGCGCAGCTGGGCGAGCAGCCACCACAGCGCGAGCACCACGCACACCGCCAGGGCGCCGGTGACGGCCCACCAGTACCAGGCTTCGGCGTGCAGGCCGCGCCGGCGCTCCGCGCTCAGCACCGCCTGGTGGCGTCCGGCGAACGGCCAGGTCGCGGCGAGCAGCGCGGTCCCGGCCAGCGCCGCCAGAGCGCCGGTCACCGCGAGCAGGATCCGGTTGGTCACTCCGCGCACGCCGCCCTCACCCCTTCCCGGCCGGCCGGGTGACCCGCACCCGCAGCGGCGGCCGGCGCACCAGGCCCAGTTCCGCCAGGCCCACGGCGAGCACCGCGTCCAGGTCGGCGCGTACGTCGTCCAGCTCGCGGAAGTGCGAGGCGGCCCGGACGGCGACGTGCCGGCGGCGCACCGCCACCCGTACCGACTGCACCCCGGAGACCTCCATGGCCCGGTCCCGCAGCAGCAGTTCCGCGCTCTTGCGGCTGATCCCGGCGCGGACGCCGGGGGCCGGACCCGCCATCGTCAGCAGTCCGTGCCGGCCGGGGGTCAGGGCGAGCAGGAGCAGGACCAGGCCGACGGCGGCCAGGCCGGCGCCCGTGGCGAGCACGGCGGCGTCGGCGGGGGTGTGCCGGTCGAGCTGGTGGGCGAGTTCCCGGCGCCACTCCATGCCGGGGCGGTGGGCGCGGACGGCGACCAGGTCGTAGAGGAACAGCCCGGCCACCGCCAGGACCACCAGGGCGACCAGCGCGGCCGGGATCCGCCGGGCCGAGCGGAAGCGGCGGGGGCGCCGGGCGGCGGACGGGGCGCTCATCGCACCCGGCCCCGGCCGGGCCCGGAGCGGGCGTGCAGGTGCTCCACGTCGATGTCCACCTCGGGCACGGCCATGCCGGCGCACTCCTCGACGCGGGCGGCGACCGTGCGGCGGACGGCCGCGCACTGGGCGGCGATGTCGGTGGGGTAGGCGAGCTCCAGCGCGATCCGGACCCGGGCGATGTCGTGGTGCACGGTGACGGTGGCGTGCGGTGGGGCGGCTCCTGCGGCGCGTCCGGCGAGCGCCTCCTTGGCCGCCTGCGCGGCGATCTTGGCCACCACCCGGTCAGCGATCTTCGTGGCCCCCCGCTCCCCGGCCGCCACCCGCCGCACCCGCCCGCCGGCCCGGCCCACCAGCGGTCGGTCCGCGGGCGGTCGGTCCTCGTCAGGCCGGTCCGCGGGCGCTCGGTCCTCGTCAGGCCGGTCGAGGGACGGCCGGTCGGGCGGGGTCATCGGCGGCGGTTGTCTCGGGGGCGGAAGAAGTCGCCCGGATCGAGGTCACCGTCGACGAACCGGCCCAGGACGAAGCCGATGGCGCCCAGGGCCGCCACCAGCAGGAAGGCCCCGAATCCGCCGAAGAACCCGGCGAACCCCAATGCCATGCCGGCCAGCATCCCGGCGACAGCCATGCTCATGCGGACTCCTCCCGGCGGCCCGGCCGCATGCCGCGCCGCGCGCTACTGCAGCCGGGTCCTGGTGGGCTCCGGCGCCTCTTCGTCCTCGTCGCCCTCGTCGGGCAGCTTGACGTCGGTCACCGCGATGTTGACCTCGACGACCTCCAGTCCGGTCATCCGTTCCACCGAGGCCACGACGTTCTCCCGCACCGAGCGGGCGACATCCCGGATGGAGACGCCGTAGTCGACGACGAGTTCCAGGTCGAGGGCGGTCTGCACCTCGCCGACCTCGGCCTTCACCCCGCGGGAGGCCGCGGCCTTGGCCCCGCCGGGGACCCGGTCGCGCAGCGAGCCGACGGTGCGGGCCAGGCCGCTGCCGAGGGCGTGCACCCCGGGGACCTCGCGGGCCGCGAGTCCTGCGATCTTCTCCACCACCCCGTCGGCGATGGTCGTCCGGCCGCGGTCGGCCGGACCTCGTACGGGAGCACCGGGTGCGGATTCGGTCATCGCCGTCTCCCTTCGCGCGTGCGGACCCCCCGACCACGGTAAGCGCCCTACCCCGTGCCCGCCCTCCCACACCCGGCCGGACCGGACTCCTCCGGCCGCGTCCGCCGCTTGACCTCAACTGCGGTCGAGGTCCGAGACTCGGCGCAGTGATCACGGCCGGACGACGGCCGACGAGACAGGGGGAGCGTCATGCGCGCGATCGAGGTGGCCCGGTACGGGGGGCCGGACGAGCTGGTTCCGGTGGAGGTGCCCGATCCGGTGGCCGGTCCCGGCGAGGTGGTGGTCCGGGCGGAGGCCGTCGACACCATCTACGTCGAGACCCAGATCCGCGGCGGCTGGGGCGAGCGCTTCGGCTACCTCCCGCCGTTCGTGCCGGGCGGCGCGGCCGCCGGCACGGTGGTCTCGGTGGGTCCGGACGTGGCCGGGGAGTGGCTCGGCCGGCGGGTGGTGGCGGGGCCGGGCACCCGCGGCACGTACGCCGAGCTGGTCCGGGTCCCGCTGGAGCGGCTGATCCCGGTGCCGGACGGGCTGGGGCTGCGCGAGGCGGCGGCGCTGGCGCACGACGGGGTGACGGGCACGGGCCTGGTCGAGGGGATCGGGATCCGGCCCGGCGAGCGGGTGCTGATCCTGGGCGCGGCCGGCGGGATGGGCACGCTGCTGGTGCAGCGGGCGGTGGCCGCGGGGGCGCACGTGGTGGCGGCGGCGCGGGGCGGACGGAAGCGGGAGCTGGTGCGCTCGCTGGGCGCGCAGACGGTGGTCGACTACGCGGAGCCGGGCTGGACCGAGCGGGTGGGTGGGCCGGTGGACGTGCTGCTCGACGGGGTCGGCGGGGAGCTGGGCACGGCCGCGTTCGCGCTGGTCCGTGACGGGGGCCGGGCCTCCCTGCACGGAGCGCCGAGCGGCGGCTTCACCCCGGTCGACCCGGCCGGGGCGGAGCGCCGGGGGATCACCCTGCGCGGGATCGCCGACCTGCAGTTCCCGGCCGAGGAGATCACCCGGCTGGGCGCCCTCGCCCTCGCCGAGGCGGCGGCGGGCCGGCTGCGGCCGGTGATCGCACGGACGTTCCCCCTGGCGCAGGCGGCCGCCGCGCACCGCGCGATCGAGGCGCGTGAGATCGCGGGCAAGGCCCTGCTGATCCCTTGAACGCGTGCCGCCCGCGCGCCGGTACGGGGGCCGGCACACGGGCGGCACGCCCCTCGCTCCCGGGGGGCCGGGCCTCCCTGCACGGAGCGCCGAGCGGCGGCTTCACCCCGGTCGACCCGGCCGGGGCGGAGCGCCGGGGGATCACCCTGCGCGGGATCGCCGACCTGCAGTTCCCGGCCGAGG
>NZ_RPRY01000445.1 GCF_003949795.1 Streptomyces sp. WAC06614 | reverse complement strand
CATCAACGGTCGGCCCACCCCCGAGGAGCTGGCCGCCGTCGCCGCCCTGGTCGCCGCCCTGACCTCCCGTCAGGCGGACGGGGACGCCCCCACGGCCGCGACGGACGACCCCGCGGCCGACACCGCCGCCCGCTGGGAACGCCCCGGCCTGCTGCCCCCCGCCTCCTGGCAGGCGCCGTCGGCACCCCGCCCCTGACCGGTCCGGTCCGGGCCCGGCGCGGTCTGGCAGCTTGCTGCCGACCGCGTTGCCCGCCCGACGCCCCGCCTTGTAACCCAGAGGAAAGCGGCGTAACGGGTCGTTCGGGTACGGCTGCGGCCGAGTGAGGAGGGCAGCCGTGCTCCAGCTGGTGTTCCGGATCCTGGGGCCCCTGGACATCAGTGCGGACGGACGCCCCGTCGCCCTCCAGGGCGCCCGGCAGCGCACCATCATGTCGATGCTGCTGCTCAACCCCGGCCGCGTCGTCTCGGTGGACGCCCTCGCCGATGCCGTCTGGCAGGGCAACCCGCCCGCCACCGCCCGCAACCAGATCGCCATCTGCGTCTCCGCCCTGCGCAAGATCGTCAAGACGGCCGTGGGCCTCGACGACCTGCTGGTCACCAGCCACCCCGGCTACCTGCTGCACCCCGGCGAGCACCGCATCGACGCCGTCGAGTTCGAGGAACGGGCCGCCCAGGGCCGCGAGGCCGCCCGCGGCGGCCGCGCCGACGAGGCCCGCGCCGCCTTCGAGGAGGCCCTCGCCATGTGGCGGGGCCCGGCCCTCGCCGGCATCACCGCCGAACGCGTCGAGTCCGAGGCCGCCCGGCTGACCGAACTGCGCCTGGACGTCTACGAGCAGCTCACCGCGCTGCGCCTGGAGCAGGGACAGCACCGCGAACTGATCGGCGAGCTCACCGGCTTCGTCCGCGAGCACCCGCTGCGCGAACAGGCCCTCGCCCTGCTCATGCTTGCCCAGTACCGCTCCGGACGCCGCGCCGAGGCCCTGGAGGCCTACCGGGTCGGCGCCCGGCTGCTCGCCGAGGAACTCGGCATCGACCCCGGCCCCGCCCTCCAGGAGCTCCACGAGGACATCCTCGCCGACGCGCCCCGGCTGACCCCGGCCGAGGGCACCGGGACCGCGGTCCCGGCCGTCGCCGTGGCCGCCGTACCGGCCCACCTGCCCCCCGCACCCGCCTCGTTCACCGGCCGCACCGGCGAACTCGCCGCCCTCGACCGGCTCCTGGACCAGCAGGGCGGGACCTCCCTGCCCGTCGGCTCGGTCGTCGGCACCGGGGGCGTGGGCAAGACCGCCCTCGCCGTGCAGTGGGCGCACCAGGTCGCCTCCCGCTTCCCCGACGGGCAGCTCTTCGCCGACCTGCGCGGCTACGACGAGGAGGAGGCCCCGCGCCGGCCCGCCGCCGTCCTGGACCGGTTCCTGCGCGCCCTCGGCGTGCCCGGCCCGCAGATCCCCGCCGACCAGCACGAACGCACCGCCCTGTTCCGCAGCGTGCTCGACGGCCGCCGGGTGCTGATCGTGCTGGACAACGCCCGCTCCTTCCAGCAGGTACGCCCCCTGCTGCCGGGCACCTCCGGCTGCTGCGTGCTGATCACCAGCCGCGACAGCATGGGCGGGGCCCTGGCCGGCGACTACGCGTACGTGCCCCTGCACCTGGTCTCCCTCGGCCAGGACGAGTCCATCACCCTGCTGTCCCGGGTCGCCGGCGACGACCGGATCTCCGCCGACCCGGTGGCCGCCGCCCGGCTGAGCGAACTGTGCGACCGGCTGCCGCTGGCCCTGCGCATCGCCGCGGCCCGGCTCGCCGCCAAACCGCACTGGACGGTCCGTACGCTCGTCTCCCGGCTGGAGGACCAGCGCCGCCGCCTGGACGAACTCAGCCTCGACTCCCGCGGCGTCCGCGCGGGCCTGCGCCTGAGCTACCGCGACCTGCCGGCGCAGACGGCCCGCATGTTCCGGCTGCTCGGTTCCTTGAACATCACCGAGTTCTCGGCCTGGACCGGCGCCGCCCTCCTCGACATCGACCCCGTCGACGCCGAGGACCTCATCGAGCACCTCGTCGACGCCCAGATGCTGGAACCGCTCAGCGCCGGCCGCGGACACGTCCGCTACCGCTTCCAGGACCTGCTGCGGCTGTTCGCCCGCGAGTGCGCGGTGGCCGAGGACGGCGAGGAGGAACTGCGCACCGCCCTGCGCCGGGTCTGCGCGGTCTTCCTGGGCCTGGCCAAGGAGGCGCACCGGCGCGTCTACGGCGGCGACTACACGGTGGTCCCCGGCACGGCCCCGGTCCGCGAACTGCCGCGGACGCTCTCGGCCGACCTCGTCGAGGACCCGATGGAGTGGTTCGAGGCGGAGCGGATGGCCATCACCGCACTGGTCCAGCAGGCCGCCCGCGAGAACGAGTCCGGATACGCCTGGGAACTGGCGATGGCCGGCGTGACCCTCTTCCAGAACCGCAACTACCTGGAGGACTGGCGCGAGTGCGCCGAAGCCGCCCTGGAGGCGGCCCGGCGCACCGGCGACCGGCTGGGCGAGGCGGCGATGCAGCAGTCCCTGGGCACCCTGGAGATCGTCCGGTGGGACCACGACAGCGCCTACGAGCGCCTGGGCCGGGCCCTGCTCCTGTTCGAGGAGCGGGGCCAGGCCCAGGGGCGGGCCCTGGTCCTGCGCAACCTGGCGCTGTGCGAACGCCATCGGGGGGACCTGGACCGGGCGGTGGAGCGGGGCCGGCACTCCCTGGAGATCTTCCGGGAGGTCGGCGACCACTACGCCGAGACCCACGTACTGGGGATGCTCGCCCAGTTCGAGCTGGAACGGGGCAACGCGCAGGCCTCGCTGATGATGTCGTCGGAGGCCGTGGCCAAGAGCCGTGGACTGGGCACGGCCCGGGGCGAGGCGCAGAGCACGGCGCGGCTGGCCGAGGCGCTCCTGCAGAGCGGTGACGGGGTACGCGCGGAGGAGGCCTGCCGGCGGGCGCTGGAACTGGTCCTGGAAAGCGGCGACCAGCGGGGCGAGGCGCATGTGCTGCGGGCACTGGGTGAGGCACTGTGGTGCCAGGACCGGCCGGACGAGGCCGAGTCGGTGCTGCGCAGCGCGGTGAAGGCGGCACAGGAGGTGCCGGACACGTTCCTCGAGGCCAGGGCGGTCATGGTGCTGGGCGGTGCACTGATGCTGCGGGGCGACCGCGCGGGTGCCGCCGGCGCTCTGGTGGAGGCGACGGAACTGTTCGACACGATCGGCTCGCGGGAGTGGCGGGACCGGGCCGACCGGCTCCTGGTGGCGCTCGCGGACGGCGGACCGGTCGGCTCCGCGGAGCTGTTCGCGCTCGTACGCCCCTGACCGCGCGGGCCGGGCCCCCGCAGCGCATCAGATCCACGGGTCGTCCCCCATCGTCCGGGGCGCCGAGATCCACGGGTCGTCCTTGGTGACACCGGCTGGGGCCGAGATCCACGGGTCGTCCTTGGCCACCGCGGTCCGCGCCGAGACCCACGGGTCGTCGCCCGCGGCGGCGCTCACCCCGGCCGCACCGAGGGCGGCGACGAGCACGGCGGTCGTGGCGGCGATGCGTCCGAGCGGAGCCACGACGGCGGTGGCGGCGGTGCGACGAGCGGTGAGGGCGAGGCGGTCGAAGCGCTGCATGACGTCTCCTTCGGGTGGCTCCGGGAGGGGGTTCCCTTCGGCTGACACCAACGTAGGAAGCCGCCGTTTCCGACCGCTTTCAAAGCGCTTTCGGTCCACCGAAATCGATCCGAGAGTGCCATAAAACCGCAGGTCAATACCGTTTCCCCGAAAAGAGAGGGCCCACGAGGAGGCCCCCTCGCACCGGCGACGGAGGCGACCATGAACAGGGCCAAGTCCCCGAACCCGACCCCGCCCCACGCCCCGTCCACGGCGCGCGGCGCGATCGGGACCACCGCGCGCGGCCCGGCCACGGGCGCGGCTGCGTCCCTCGGGCCGGCCACGGGCATGGAGTTCACCCTCCTCGGCCCGGTGTCGGCGCGGCGCGCCGGCCGCCCGGTCGCCCTGGACGGGGCCAAGCAGCGCACGGTCCTGGCCGCCCTGCTCCTCGCCCGCGGCCACGTGGTCACCGACGAGCGGCTCACCACCCTGCTGTGGGGCGAGGACCCGCCCGCCACCTCCACCAGCCAGCTCTACACCTACGTCTCCCGGCTGCGCACCCGCCTCGGCCCGGACCACGGCCTGGAACGCCGGGGCGCGGGCTACGCCATGAGGACGGCGGACACCACGCTCGTCGACTGGCACACCTTCCAGACCCTCGCGGCGGCCGGCCGCACCGCCCTGCGCGAAGGCCGGCCCACGGACGCCGAACGCCGCCTCGCCGAAGCCCTCGACCTGTGGCAGGGCCACCCCCTGGCCGACGTCACGGACCACCTCGGCGCCGCCGAGACCCCCGCCATGACCGAGGCCCACCTGACGGCCGTCGAACTCCACGCGGAAGCCGCCCTGGCCCTGGGCCAGCACGCCGCGCTCGTCCCGGGGCTGACCCGCCAGGTCGCCCTGCACCCCCTGCGCGAGGGCCTGCTCGCGCACCTGATGACGGCCCTGTACCGCAGCGGCCGCCCGTCCGACGCCCTGACCGCGTACGAGGCGGCCCGCCGCCTCGTACGCGGTCAGGGCGTCGGACGGGCGGCCGCTGCGGTAC
>NZ_RPRY01000444.1 GCF_003949795.1 Streptomyces sp. WAC06614 | reverse complement strand
GTCCACGTGGGTGCCTGGACCACCATCACGGTCCGCCGCGGCCGGGGCGGCCACCGGAGCCGCGACCGGGGGCACGGCAGGCGTCGGGGCCGGAGCCGGAGGAGCCGGGGGTGTCGGCGGCGGGAGCAGCCAGTCGTCCTCGCCCTCGGCGGTCAGCGGCTCGGCCGGCCGGTTGACCCGCGAGGGCCGGGCTTCCCGCCGGAGGCGGACCCGTTCGGCTACCAGGACTCCCGGCCCTCGTAGGAGGTCGCGGTCCGGGTCAGGAAGTTGTACCGGCACTCCTCGCAGAACGGCGCCATCGCCTCGCGCGGCGTCCGGCACTCCGGGCAGAGCTCGGCCTGGGCGGTCGGCTCGCCGCCGGCGGAGGGGAAGTCGTAGGCGCGGCCGGGGGTCATGCGGTGGCCGCAGACCTCGCACCAGTCGCCGGAGGCCGATGTGTGGCCGTTCGGACAGGTCGGCATGGCGGCCCTTCCCCCTTCTTCCTGCGTGGTCACGTCAGGTTCGCTTCACTCGGACGGTACGGGTCGAACGCGTGTCGAGAGCCATCTCGTCGGCGTCGGCGACCTGCGCCTTCAGCCGCACAGTACCCGCCACGGCGTCCACCACGTCCACCACCTTGGCGAGGAGTTTCGCGGTGTCCTCGTTGCCGGAGGCGTCGGCGAGCTGCACGGCCCGGCCCAGCTTGGCGGTGGCGTCCCGCGCGTCGCCCAGCCGGCGGGCCCGCAGGCCCTGCTGGATCACCCGGGCGAGCTCGGCCTGGCCGGTGTAGTGGGCCACCTGGGTGTCGATCGCGGTCGAGGCGGCGAGGTCGTCGGTCCACACCGCGCGGACCAGACCGTGGCAGAGCACCTCGGGCGGGGACCCGGCCGGGCCGGGCAGCACCAGGGAGGCACGGGCGGCCAGCATCTCCTGGCCGACCCGCCCGCCCTCGGGGACCCGTACGCACACGTGGTACTCGCGGGACTCGTCGCCCCAGGAACCCGTCGGGTAGTCACCGGCCCGCGGGCCGGCCTCCGTGCGCCGCCCGGTGAGGTCCTCCACGCTCGGGGCGACCTGCTTGACGTACCGGACCTCCGCCCCGACCGGGGTCCACAGGCGCAGGGACACGTCCGCGACCTCCTTGCCCATGACGTGCTCCATCAGGCGGGTGAAGTCCTCGGTCAGGTGCGCCGGGTCGGCGACGATGTCGGCCGTGCCGAGCAGGGCCCGGGCGATCCCGGTGACCTCCGCGACCTCCCAGTCGGTGCCGACCCCGCGGGCGTCGCAGGTGAACCGGCCCGCGCAGGCCTCCAGCCGGGCGCGCAGCGCGGCGGGCTCCTCGTGCTCGTTGCGGCCGTCGGTCAGCAGGATGCCGTGCCGCACGGCCGCCGGGGACCGGCGCAGCAGCGCGTCGGCCAGGCCCAGCCAGGTGCCGATCGCGGTGCCGCCGCCGGCGGTCAGCCGGGCGAGGGCTTCCTTGGCCTCGGCCCGGGTGGTGGCGTCCGCCACCGCGAGCCGACCGGCGCCCGGGTAGACCTCCCGGGCCTGGTGGGTGCCGGCGACGATCGCGAAGCCGGTGCCGTCGCGCAGGGTGTCGACCGCCGCGGCCGTGGCCTCGACGGCCCCGCGCAGCTTGGCGGGCGGATGGTCCATGGAGCCCGAGCAGTCCACCATGATCACGACGGCGGCTCCGCCCGGGGCCGGCGTGCGGGCGGTCGCGCCGCCCGTGGCGGTGACGTTGACGATGGCGTGGACGTCCCGGCCGCCGGCCGGCAGGAACGCGTTCTGGTACACCTCCACGGTGAAGCGCGGGGCACTCGGCTTGGCGAAGTTCGCCATCGGCGCGACTCCTTACGCGTCGGGGCCCGGGGGAACGGCGAAGGGGACGACGGCCACGGTCACGTTGTCGTGGCCACCGCCGTCGAGGGCGTGGCCGACCAGCACCTGGGCGCTGTGCAGCGGGTGTTCGGCGGCGTCGGCCGGCAGGACGTGGGCCATCTCCTGTGCGGACTCGGCATAGTTCCACAGGCCGTCCGTGCAGACCACCACGACACCCGGGTGGTCGGGCCGGAAGGTTCTGGTGTGCGGTTCGAGCTCGTACGCGTCCGCGCCCAGCCAGCCGGTGATGGCGTGCGCGCGCACGTCGGCGTACGCCTCGGCCTCGCCCATCAGGCCCGCGGCGACCATCTGGGCGGCCCAGGAGTCGTCCTCGGTGAGCCGGCGCGGCAGCGCGGCCCGGTCGTCGGGCACCCAGTACGCGCGGCTGTCGCCGACCCAGCCGATGGTCAGCAGGCCCCCGCTGACCACCGCGCCGACCAGGGTGCAGGCGGGGGCGTTCTGGGCGCCGGGGACCTCCGGGGCCAGGGCGTTGACGGCCTGGGCGGCGGCCAGGATCGCCTCGTGCATGGCCTCCTGCGGGTGGGTGCCGCGGGGGAGGGCGTCGAGCAGGAACTCGTTGGCGGTGGCCGCGGCGGCGGCGGAGGCGTCGTCGGGGCGGCTGGCCGAGGACACGCCGTCGCAGACGATGGCCACCGTGGCGGTGGAACCGTCGGCGAGCGCGGTCGCGGCCACGGCGAAGGAGTCCTCGTTGCGGTGGTGGCGCAGCCCGCGGTCGCTGACCGCGGCCACACTGCCGAGCTCCTCCTCCAGGTGGTCGCGTTCGCGGGGCTGGGCGTGGCCGCAGTGCTCGCAGTAGCCGTCGGTGTCCACCCGGCCCGCGCGGCAGGCCACGCACACCTTGCCGGTGCCGCCGGGCGCCGCCGTGTCCCCGGCGGGGCCGTCCCCCGCGGGGGCGCCCGTGCCGGGCGCGTCCGCGGCGGGCTGTTCCGGGGCCGGCGGGACGGGGCCGCTGCGCGGGTCGTCGGGCTCCGGGTCGTGCGCCACGGCCGCCGCGGGGGCGGGGGTGTCGTAGCGGGTCGGTCGGCCGGCCGCGCCGGGTGCGCCGGGTGCGCCGGGTGCGGCGGGCGTGCCGGGCGCTGTCGGCGTGGCCCCGCCCGCGGTGGCCGGCGGGGCGGCGGCGAAGCCGAAGCCGAAGGTGGTGTCGCGGGCCTGGTCCGGCGGGCTGTGCAGCGGGAGCGTCGGCCGGTCGGGGCCGGCCGCAGGGGCCGTCGGGGCCGTCGGGGCCGTCGGGGCCGTCGTGTCCGTGGGGGCCGTCGCGGACGGCGGTGGCACGGAGACGTCGTACCCGCAGACACCGCAGAAACGGTCACCCTCCTCCAGGGGCTCGGCGCAACTGGGGCAGCCCGACGGCCGATGCATCGACATCTCTCACACCCACGTCCGGGGACGGAAACGGTTTGCCCGTTCCACCAGTTCGATCCTTTCCTCGCCCCGCTGGGCCAGCCGGGCCAGCACGCGGTACGAGCGCTCCAGGCCGAAGCGCAGGCCCCGCTCGTCCAGTTGACTGCCGAGCAGCGAGGTCCGGCCGGGGTCGGCACCCCGGCTACCCGACAGTACCCAGTCCAGGGCCGTGCCCAGAACTTCCGTGCGCAACCGCTCGTGGCGCTCGGCGTCCAGCCCGAACCGTTCCAGGGCCGCCACCTGCGCGGCGGCCGCCGTCAGATCGGGCAGCAGGGCCTCCTGCGGTGACCGCTCGCGCAGGCGTGCGCGTACGGCTGCCACCCGGGCGGCCGTGCAGTGGATCGAGGACTCCGGTACGGACTCCAGCGTGCGGACGGCTCCGGCCCGGTCGCCGGTGGCCAGTTGGACCCGGGCCAGGCCGAACGCGGCGCTGACGAAGCCGGGGTCGGTGGTCCACACGAGGCCGTAGTACTCGGCGGCGTTGTCCAACTGGCCGAGGATCTCGGCGCACAGGGCCAGGGCCAGCTTGGGCGCGGGCTCACCGGGGAAGGCGTCGTAGACCGCGTCGAAGGAGAGCGCCGCGGTCTCGTCGTCGCCCGTGGCGAGGGAGGCGATGCCCCGGGCCCAGACGACCCGCCAGTCGTCCGGGTCACGGGCCTCCAGCCCGGCCAGCGCCGCCAGGGCCGGCTCGGGCTCGCCGAGCTCCAGCCGGGCCCGCACCTCGCGCAGCCGCAGCTCGGGGGTGTCGGCGGGGGCGGCCGGGAGCGCACTGAGCAGGTCGCCCGGCGCGGAGGCGGACAGGCCCGCCAGGAAGGCGGCGTTGGGGTCGCCCGGATCGACGAGCGGCACGGGCAACGCCAAGGCCGTCCCCCGGACGTCCAACACCCCGAGCCCCACGACCACCCCGTCGCTCCCGGGCCCCTGCCCGACCCCGGCAGCCACGGCCGGGACGGCTGCGCCCGGGACCGGGGCCGGGACGGCTGCGCCCGCGGCCGTCGGCCGGCCGGCCGGCCCCGCCGCCGGAGCCGGCGGGCTCGGGACCGGCGCGCCGGATGCCCGGCCGGCGGCTGCGCCCGTCCCCGCCGGGAACTGCTGCGCGGCCGCGGCCGCGACCCGTACCGCCGGCTCGGGCGCATGCCGTGGGCCCGGCAGGTGCGCCCCGGCCACATGGGTGGCGGGCGCCGACATCCCGCCGCGCGCGGCACCGTCCAGGCCGTACGGCGCACCCTCGGCCGGACCGGAGGCCCCGGCGAGCCCGTGCGCGGGCCCGGCACCGGGGCCGTGTCCGCCCGCGCCGGCGAAAGCGCCGCCCTCGTCGGGCGCCGGGCCCGGCGGCGGGGCCTCGGTCGGCAGGGTGGTGGCGTGGGGGGCGCGGGTCGTGC
>NZ_RPRY01000443.1 GCF_003949795.1 Streptomyces sp. WAC06614 | reverse complement strand
GCGTGGGGGTCGGTGTGGACGGTGGCGGCGGTCAGGCGGGGGACGGCGTGGATGAGGGCGTGTTCGGCGTCGACGGCGATGGCGTGGCCCTGGTGGACGGTGATGTCGGGGTCGACGACGATGTCGGCCTCGGCGCGCAGGGTGTGGCCGATCCAGCGCATGCGGACGCTTCCGACGTGCTGGACGCCGTCCACACCGCGCAGGGCGGCTTCGGCCGTGTCGATCAGCCGGGGGTCGACGGAGTCCATGAGGCGGCGGTAGACCTCGCGGGCGGCGTCCTTGAGGGCGAGGAGGATGGCCACGGTGATGAGGAGGCCGACGACGGGGTCGGCCCACCGCCAGCCGAGGGCGAGGCCGCCGGCGCCGAGGAGGACGGCGAGCGAGGTGAAGCCGTCGGTACGGGCGTGCAGGCCGTCGGCGACGAGGGCGGCGGAGCCGATCCTGCGGCCGGTGCGGATGCGGTAGCGGGCCACCCACTCGTTGCCGATGAAGCCGACGACCGCGGCGGCGGCGACGGCCCACAGGTGGGAGACGGGCTGCGGGTGCAGCAGGCGGCCGACGGCCTCGTAGGCGGCCAGGGCGCAGGAGGCGGCGATGGTCAGGACGATCGCGATGCCGGCGAGGTCCTCGGCGCGGCCGTAGCCGTAGGTGTAGCGGCGGTTCGCCCTCCGCCGGCCCAGGAGGAAGGCCGTGCCCAGGGGTATCGCGGTCAGGGCGTCGGCCCCGTTGTGGACGGTGTCGCCCAGCAGCGCCACCGACCCGGACAGCGCGACGATCACCGCCTGGACCACGGTGGTCAGGCCGAGGACGCCGAGGGACAGCCACAGGGTGCGCATGCCCTCGCGGGAGGCCTCCATCGCGGGGTCGATCTTGTCCGCCGGCTCGTGGCCGTGGGGAGTGACGAGGTGCGCGAGCCGGTGGCGCAACCGCGCCGTCCGGCTCGGGGCGTGGGCGTGACCGTCGGCACGCGCCGTCCGGCTCCGGGCGTGAGCGTGACCGTCGGCGGGCGCGTGGTCGGGGCCGTGCCCGGGGCCGTGACCGGCCGCGTGGCCGTGGCCGGCCGTGTGGCCGTGGCCAGCCGTGTGGCCGTGGCCGGCCGCGTCGCCATAACCGGCCGCGTGGCCGTGGCCGGCCGCGGGGCCGTGACCGGCCGCGTCGCCGTCCCCGGGGCCCTGCCCGGCCGCGTGGTCGTGCCCGGGGGCGTGACCGGCCGCGTGGCCGAGCCCTGCCGCATCGCCGTGCCCGGGCGAGTGGCCGGGCCCGGAGGCCCGACCGGCCGCATGGCCATGACCTGCCGCATCGCCGTGCCCGGGCGAGTGGCCCTGACCGGCCGCGGGCGTCCGTGGGGTGGGCTGGGGGTCGTACACGCTCTCACACCATCCCGGGCAGATCGGATTGGACGGGACGTTCCGACCGTAGCATCATGTGCATATGCGCGCACATGTGGACGTGATGGATCAGGCCCCGCCCGCTCGGGCCGCAGGCGATCGGCTCGGCGTCGCCGTGGAGATCCTCGGCCTGCTCGCGGACCGGACCCGGCTGGCCCTGCTCCAGCAGCTCGCCCGGGGCGAGGCCGACGTCACCACCCTCACCGAGTCCGCCGGCGCCTCCCGCACCTCGGTCAGCCAGCACCTCGCCCGCCTGCGCCTGGCCGGCCTGGTCGCCACCCGGAAGGACGGCCGCCACGTCATCTACCGGCTCCGCCACGGACACCTGGGCCGCCTGGTCACCGAGGCCCTGAACGCCGCCGACCACCAGATCGGCCACCTGCCGCCCCACGACTGACCGGAGGAACGGATCTCGTCCCCCATGACATCGTCGGCCGAGCGCGAACGTCCCGCCTCCTTCTCGTGGCGGGAGCGGTTCGCCCTGCTGGCCGCCGCCCTGTCGACCATGGCCGTGCAGCTGGACTGGCTCGCGGTCAACCTCTCGCTCACCCGCATCGCCCGCGACTTCTCCCAGCCGGTGACCGACCTCCAGTGGGTGCTCACCGCCTACATGCTGGCGTTCGGTGGCCTGCTGCCCTTCGCAGGATGGCTCGCGGACGCCCGCGGGCGGCGCAGGGCGACGATCTACGGGATGGTGGTCTTCCTCGTGGGTTCGGTCGTCTGCGCGACGGCCGGCGACCTCGTCGTGCTCGTCGTCGGCCGTGTGGTGCAGGGCGTGGGCGGTGCCCTCGTCGTACCCGGCGCCGTCGCCATGATCTCCGGAATGTTCCGGGGACGGCTCAAGAACCGGGGGCTGGCGTTCGTCCTGGGGGCGGCCGGGGCGGGGGCGGCCCTCGGGCCCCTCGTCGGCGGGCTGTTCGCGGAGTTGAACTGGCGCTACCTCTTCCTCGTCAACGTGCCCGTGGGCCTGCTGGCGATCCCCCTGATCCAGTGGTGCGTCAGGCCCTCGTACGACCCCGGCGCCACGGCCCGGCGCCCGCCGCTGACGAGCACCTGCTCCGTGGTGCTCGGGTTCGTCGGCTTCACGCTGGCCGTGGACCGGGGATCCACGTGGGGCTGGACCTCGCCGACCGTGCTGGCGTGTGCCCTCGGCGGGGCGGCCCTCCTGGGCAACTTCGCGCGGCAGGAGCTCAGGAGCAGTCACCCGCTGTACGACCGGGACTTCTTGCTGGACCCCGTGGTGCAGCTGCTCACCGCCGTGGGGGCCTTGTCCCTCATCGCCTACACCGTCGTTTCCACCTTCTCGGCCATCTACCTCCAGGCCACCCAGGGGCTCCCGCCGAGCGTGGCAGGAGGCATCGTCCTGGCCCTGTCGGTGTCGGACGCGTCGGCGAGCTACGCCGCCGGCAAGGTGGCCGGGAGCGCCTACGCCTCCGTCTGGCTGTGCGCGGCGACCGCGGCGATCGGGTTCGGCATCCTGCTCGTGGTCCGGGCCGAGGGGCTGGTCCTCTACCTGACCGGGTTGGTGGTGTGCGGCCTGGGGATCGGCCTGGCCGGTGCGCTGACCACCGTGCTGACCCAGCACCGGACCGCGCCCGCGAAGGCCGCCGCGGCGGTCAGCCTCAGCCTCGCCGTCAAGATGCTCGCCTCCGCCGTCGCGCTCGCACTGGCGGCGACGATGGCGGAGACCCTCGACGGCGGCCCCTCGGGCGCCGCCGTCGACGTCGCGGCCCTGGAGGGCGTCCTGCGGGCGACGGCACTGCTGATGGGAACCGGCGCCCTGTTCCTGCTGCCCCGAGCGGTGCGCGACCTGTGCCACCGAGGGGGCGGCCCGGGCACGGGGTAGCCGAGCGGTGCGCGACCGTGCCACCGCGGGGGCGGCCCGGGCACGGGGTAGCCGGCCGGCGTGCGGAGCGGGCGCGGTCAGTCCCGGCCTGCCGGGGCGGCGAAGTAGCCCCAGACCGTCGACGCCGCCGCGCCCGCGGCGTGGACGGCAGTCGTGGTCGCCGCCACTCCGACACACGTGGCGACGACCAGCGCGAGTCCCGCGCCCCTCGCCCCGGTCGCCGCGGCGGCGGTGAACCTCTCGCCCGTCTCGTACGCCGTCTGCAGGGCGTCGTCCAGGGTCTCGACGACGATGTTGCACTCCTGCGCGACGACGCTCTTGAAGAGGTCGAGCTGCGCGGAGCATGCGTCCGCGAAGCCGTGGTACGCGGCGTCGAAACGGATCTGCAGCTCCTCGACGTGGCGGGCGTAGGCCCCCGCCACTTCCTGCATCCTCGCCGTCAGTTCGTCGACGCCCTCGGCGTTGAACACCGGCCCCTGCTCCGCGGCCACCGTGCCGGCGAGACCGAGCGCCTGGGAGACCTCCAGTTCGTAGCTCTGCTGAAAGGTCACCAACTCGAGGCAGACCAACAGGAAGGAGGTCGCGGCCTCGCCGATGCCGTCGAGGTACCGGTCCCGCGCGGCGAGGACCTCTCCCTCCTGGAGGAGGAACCGTAACGGCCGCTCACCTGCCGCCCGGAGCAGCTGCTCGGTCTGCAGGGTGGTGTCGTGCACCATCCGGTCGACGATGGCGGTCGCGTCCTCGACCAGGGCCCTGAAATCCACGACCGCATATTCCTCGTGTGCCACGCGCATCCTTCGTCTCTGGTCGGCCGGGACTGCACCGGTGCCTCGTGGCGCAACGTAGCAATCAGGCGAGCCCGCCCGGCGGGCCCTCCGGGCGGGCTGCCGTCCCGTAAGGCGTGGGGGCGAAGGGCCGCCGGGCACCCACCGCTGCGACGAGCCGGGTGCCGGTGTCGATGGCCACGAGGAGCGCCGTGGCTCCCTCCGCGATCAGGACGGTGCCCAGCGGGTGCCTCCGGTCGGCCGGTGCGAGGGCCAGGAACGGCGCCGTGCGGTCGATCACCCGGTCCGCCGCCGACTTCGACACCCCGAACAGCGGACCGATCCGCCGCAACGTCAGATCCGTGCGCCAGTACGCGGCGACCATCAGCACCCGGTCCTCCACCGGCAACGCCCAGGGTCGGCCACCGGTCGCCGCATCCGCCCCCGCGCGCCGTACGCCACCGACCAGCTCGTGGAACCGCCGCTCGCTCAGTCCCGAGAGCAATCCGATCCAGCCCGGCTCCGACGCCGTGATCACCCCACCCACCCCGAGATCATTCGCCGGGAACCCCTTGCGGGACAGCCTCGGGCCCCGTTGCTGCCCCCTCGCCTTCCCCTTCGGGCACTCGGGCCACTGACGACGCCTCGGTCCGAGGGGGCACTCC
>NZ_RPRY01000442.1 GCF_003949795.1 Streptomyces sp. WAC06614 | reverse complement strand
ACTCCGCCCTACGGCCACCCCCAGCCACCCCCAGCCAGGGGCGCGGGGAACTGCGCGACCAGCCAGGGACGGCCCGCACAATCCAGGTCACGGGGTCCCCCCCCCAGGGGCGCGGGGAACTGCGCGACCAGCCAGGGACGGCCCGCACGCTCCGGTCAGGGGGAGGGCCCCTCCCTTTTTGCCGGCCTGCAGCCCGTCCGTGGTCGCTCGCGCAGTTCCCCGCGCCCCTGGGGGCCTCCCCCGTCGCCCGGCCGCAGGCCGTCGCGGGTTGCTCGCGCAGTTCCCCGCGCCCCTGACGGGGCGCAACCCCCGTCGCCCGGCCGCAGGCCGTCGCGGGTGGGCCCGGCCCTGGCGAGGGCTATTCCACGAACAGGCCGCGCGCAGCGGCCTTGGCGTCGAAGGATTCGAGGCGGTGCTGCGCCTCGGGAATCGCGTCAGCCATGGCTTCGAGGAGCACACGGCCCAGCAGCATCGGTGCGCAGGCCGTGTCGAAGGCCAGCCCGGTCCCGACCGGCGCCGGGATCAGCAGGTCGGAATGCCGCGCCACCGGCGCGAACGCCGAGTCGGCCACGGTCACCACCGTCAGCCCCCGCTCCCGCGCGTACGTCAGCGCCTCGACCACCTCCCGCGGATGCCGCGGCAGCGCGAAGCACAGCAGCGCCGAGGCCCCGGCCTCGACCGCGGCGTCGATGCGGTCGGCCAGCATCGACCCGCCCTCGTCCAGCAGCCGCACATCCGGATGCACCTTGCCCGCGAAGTACGCGAACCCCCGCGCCTGCGAGGACGCCGCCCTCAGCCCCAGCACCGGCAGCGGCACCGACCCGGCCAGCAGCCGGCCCGCCTCCTCCACCGGGCCGGGGTCGGCCAGCATCGCCACCAGGCGCCGGAGGTTCTCGATCTCGCCCTCGACGGCCTGCTGGTACGCGTTCTGCTCGGCGTCCGGCTCCGGCGCCCCCACCCGCTCCGCCGGGGCCACCTCCCGCAGGTACCGGCGCAGCGCCGGGTACCCGTCGAAGCCCAGCGCGACCGCGAACCGGGTCACCGACGGCTGGCTCACCCCGGCCAGTTCCGCCAGCTCCACGCTGGACAGGAACGGCACCTCGGCGGCCCCCCGCACCATGCAGTGCGCGATGCGCCGCTGGGTCGGTGTCAGCCGGTGCCCCTCGAACAGCTTCTGCAGCCGTGCGGCCGGGCTCTCGCTCATCCCGTCCCACCCTCCGTCCGCGTACGTATTCAGTCACCCTGCACTCTGCATGCGGTTATGCAGGACGGCAAGCGGCGACCGCGCGCGCTCCCGGATACGGGGGGTAGCACCAGTGCCCGGCGCACGGTGCGGTTCCTACGCTCGGCCCATGGAAGCCCCTGGCACGCACGAGCTGAAGAAGGAGCTCGACGCCGCCCTCGACGCCCGGCGCGAGCTGGGCCCGGAGTACGAGGCCGCGCTCGTCGACTCCTTCGTGGACAAGGTCGACACCCATGTCCGGCGCCGGCTCGCCGAACAGCAGCTCACCGTGGTGCGCGGGTCCCGCGCACCCGGGCCGCCGCCGGACGGCGCGAGCGGCTTCGGCGAGCGGTACGGCTTCGCCGTGATCACGCTGGTGCTGGCGGTCCCGCTGTCCGCGATCGGCGCGACCCAGGCCGGGCTGAGCGGGCTGCTGGTCACGTGGGGCGGAATCCTCGGCGTGAACTTCGTCCACGCACAGAAGTCCTGGCGGGGCTTCAGGCACCGCGCCACGTCGGACTGACGCCCCCGCGGCCGGCCCGACCGGGGCGGACAGGGCAGGGCCTCGGGCGGGCGCCTCGGGCCGGGACGGCCTGCGGCCCGACCGGGCCGGGCAGGGCCGGGCCTCGTACCGGCACCCGGGAGGGTACGGACGGGCACGGGGGCCGCCGCACCCCCGGGCGGGCCCGGGGGGCGGGACGACGGCGGTCCCCGTGCCGGACACGGGCCGGGTCAGGGCCGGCTGTCCGCGTCCGTGGCGACGTACGCACGGTCCGGGAGCCGCTCCGGGTGCGAGACGCCGTTCGGTGTGTCGGCCGGAAACCGTCGCTCCTGCCGACGCACTCCACTGTGGCGCACCCGTGTTAAGCGGGTGCTGCGCCCACGTGTCGGGCTCGTGCCGAATGCCCGGCGGGGGGTCGATGGTCGTCCCCGCCCCGCCCGCCGGGTCGGATCACTTGGCCGTGCGCGCCAGGAAGGCCAGCAGGTCCTGGCGGCTGACCACCCCGGTCGGCTTGCCCTCGACGAGCACGATCGCCGCGTCCGCCTGCGCCTTGCCCAGCACGGCCATCAGGTCGGCGACGGGCTCGCCGGAGCCGACCTGCGGCAGCGGCGCGCTCATGTGCTTCTCCAGCGGGTCGGTCAGCGCGGCGCGCTGCGTGAACAGGGCGTCCAGCAGCTCCCGCTCCACCACCGAGCCGATGACCTCGGCGGCCATCACGTCCGGGTGACCGGCGCCCGGCTTGACGATGGGCATCTGCGAGACGCCGTACTCGCGCAGGACCTCGATGGCCTGGCCGACGGTCTCCTCCGGGTGCATGTGGACCAGCGAGGGCAGGGTGCCCTGCTTGTCGTTGAGCACGTCGCCGATGCGGGCGGCGGTGCCCGGCTCCTCCAGGAAGCCGTGGCCGGCCATCCACTCGTCGCTGAAGATCTTGCTCATGTAGCCGCGGCCGCTGTCGGGCAGCAGCACGACGACGACGTCGTCCGGGCCGAGGTTCTCGGCGGCGCGCAGCGCGGCGACGACCGCCATGCCGCAGGAACCGCCGACCAGCAGGCCCTCCTCCTTGGCCAGGCGGCGGGTCATCTGGAAGGAGTCCTTGTCGGAGACGGCGATGATCTCGTCCGCGACGTCCTGGTCGTAGGCGGTCGGCCAGAAGTCCTCGCCGACGCCCTCGACGAGGTAGGGGCGGCCCGAGCCGCCGGAGTAGACCGAGCCCTCGGGGTCGGCGCCGATGACCTTGACCTTGCCGCCGGACACCTCCTTCAGGTAGTTGCCCGTGCCCGAGATCGTGCCGCCGGTGCCCACGCCCGCCACGAAGTGCGTGATCTTCCCGTCCGTCTGCTCCCAGAGCTCCGGACCGGTGGTCTCGTAGTGCGAACGGGGGTTGTTCGGGTTGCTGTACTGGTCGGGCTTCCAGGCGCCCGGCGTCTCACGGACCAGCCGGTCGGAGACGTTGTAGTACGAGTCCGGGTGCTCCGGGTCGACGGCGGTCGGGCAGACCACGACCTCGGCGCCGTACGCACGCAGCACGTTGATCTTGTCGAGGGACACCTTGTCCGGGCAGACGAAGATGCACTTGTAGCCCTTCTGCTGGGCCACGATCGCGAGTCCCACACCGGTGTTGCCGCTGGTCGGCTCCACGATGGTGCCGCCGGGCTTGAGCGCACCGCTCTCCTCGGCGGCCTCGATCATGCGCAGCGCGATGCGGTCCTTCACGGAACCGCCCGGGTTGAAGTACTCGACCTTGGCCAGGACGGTCGCCTGGATCCCTTCGGTCACACGGTTGAGCTTCACCAGCGGGGTGTTGCCGACGAGGCTGATCATCGAGTCGTGGAATTGCACCATGTTCTCCAAGGACAGGACTCCACGGGTTCTCCGGGAGGCACCGCCAGGGTAAGCCGAAAGTGGTTGACCGGGCGGGACTGTGGGGCAGGTAGGTCGATGCGGGTAGATCGCGGGGGAGAGCGCGCGTGGATCAGGACGAGGAGGTGGCCGAAAGGTGTCGCGAGCGAGGACGGCCCGCAGGATCGCGGCGGGCGCGGCGTACGGAGGCGGCGGCATCGGCCTGCTCGGTGTGGCGACGGTCGGGGTGCTGCTGGCCGAGGCCCAGCTGGCCAAGCGGACCGTCGGCACGGTCCTGGGCGAGCCGCCGCGGGCGGACGGGCTGTACGGGAGCGAGTTCGGCGGGCCGGAGCTGAGTCCGGGCCCGCTGCGGATGGGCATGCTCGGTGACTCCACGGCGGCGGGGCTGGGGGTGCGCAGGGCCAGACAGACCCCGGCCGCGCTGATCGCCTCCGGGCTGGCGGCGGTGGCCGAAAGACCCGTGGAGATGCGGAACGTGGCCCTGTCCGGGGCGATGTCCGACGATCTGGACCGGCAGGTCTCGCTGCTGCTGGACCACGGTGCGCCGCCGCCCGACGTGTGCGTGATCATGATCGGGGCGAACGATGTGACCCGGCGGATGCCGCCGACCCAGTCCGTGCGGCTGCTGACCGCCGCGGTGCGGCGGCTGCGGCTTGCCGGGGCCGAGGTGGTCGTGGGCACCTGCCCCGACCTGGGCACCATCGAGCCCGTCTACCAGCCGCTGCGCTGGCTGGCCCGCCGGGCGTCGCGGCAGCTGGCCGCGGCGCAGACCATCGGGGTGGTGGCGCAGGGCGGCCGCACGATCTCGATGGGTGACATGCTCGGGCCCGAGTTCGCGGCGAATCCGCGGGAGATGTTCGGGCCGGACTTCTACCACCCCTCGGCGGAGGGGTACGCGACCGCGGCGATGGCCGTGCTGCCGACCGTGTGCGCGGCGCTGGGGCTGTGGCCGGACTCCGACCGGATCGACGTCTCCCGCGACGAGGACATGCTGCCGGTGGCCCGCGCGGCCACCACCCCCACCGCCCCCCCCCCCAACTCCCGGCCGCCGGCCACGACGACGCTGTCTGGCACCGCCCGCACCCTCACGCCCTCCCGCCCGGCCCCACGCACAGCGACCCCCGAACGCCCTCCCTCCACCGACGACG
>NZ_RPRY01000044.1 GCF_003949795.1 Streptomyces sp. WAC06614 | reverse complement strand
ACTCCCGACCCCGGGCCTTCGGGCCCGAGACCTGCACCCCGGGCCTTCGGGCCCCGCTCTCCGCGGCCCACGGGCCCCGGGCCTTCGGGCCCGGGCCCCACCCGGGCCCCACCGGGCCTCCTCGGCCCCGGTGACCCCCCTCGTACCATCCGATACTTCCGGAGCACCTTTCACGTGAGCGAACAGCCCCGTCGTCCCGCCAAGCCCTACCGGCGTCCCAAGAAGGACCCCGTCCGGATGCTCGCCTTCGAGGCGCTGCGGGCCGTGGACGAGCGTGATGCCTACGCCAACCTCGTGCTGCCGCCGCTGCTGCGCAAGGCGCGGCAGGACGAGAGCTTCCAGGCGCGGGACGCGGCGCTGGCCACCGAGCTGGTCTACGGGACGCTGCGCCGGCAGGGCACGTACGACGCGATCATCGCGGCCTGTGTCGACCGGCCGCTGCGCGAGGTGGACCCGCCGGTCCTGGACGTGCTGTCGCTGGGCGCGCACCAGCTCCTCGGTACCCGGATCCCGACCCACGCGGCCGTCTCGGCCAGCGTGGAGCTGGCGCGGGTGGTGCTCGGTGACGGGCGGGCGAAGTTCGTCAACGCCGTCCTGCGCAAGATCGCCGCGCACGACCTGGACGGCTGGCTGGAGCGGGTGGCCCCGCCGTACGAGGAGGACGCCGAGGACCACCTCGCGGTGGTGCACTCCCACCCGCGCTGGGTGGTCTCGGCGCTGTGGGACGCGCTGGGCGGCGGCCGGGCGGGCATCGAGGACCTGCTGGAGGCCGACAACGAGCGTCCGGAGGTCACCCTGGTGGCCCGGCCCGGCCGGGCCACCACCGAGGAGCTGCTGGCCGCCGTGGGCGAGGACTCGGCCCTGCCGGGCCGCTGGTCCCCGTACGCGGTGCGGCTGGCCGAGGGCGGTGAGCCGGGTGCCCTGGAGGCGGTCCGCGAGGGCCGGGCCGGGGTGCAGGACGAGGGCAGCCAGCTGGTCGCCCTGGCGCTGGCCGGGGTGCCCGTGGAGGGCCGCGACGAGCGCTGGCTGGACGGGTGCGCCGGGCCCGGCGGCAAGGCGGCCCTGCTGGGCGCGCTGGCCGCGCAGCGCGGCGCGTCCCTGCTGGCCTCCGAGAAGCAGCCGCACCGGGCCCGCCTGGTCGAGCGGGCGCTCGCCGGCAACCCCGGGCCGTACCAGGTCATCGCCGCCGACGGGACCCGGCCGCCGTGGCGGCCCGGCTCCTTCGACCGGGTCCTGATGGACGTGCCCTGCACCGGTCTGGGCGCGCTGCGCCGCCGACCGGAGGCGCGGTGGCGGCGGCGCCCGGAGGACCTCGACGGCTTCGCCCCGCTCCAGCGGGCACTGCTGCGCGAGGCGCTGTCCGCGGTCCGGGTGGGCGGTGTGGTCGGCTACGCCACCTGCTCGCCGCACCTGGCCGAGACCCGGGTCGTGGTGGACGACGTCCTGCGCGGTCGGGGCGGCGCCGAGCCGGCGAAGGCCGAGCTGATCGACGCCCGCCCGTACCTGCCCGGCGTCCCGGCCCTGGGCGACGGCCCGGACGTCCAGCTCTGGCCCCACCTGCACGGGACGGACGCCATGTACCTGGCCCTCCTCCGCCGCACCGGCTGACCCCCGCCGGGCCCCGGCCGGGCCCGGCCCGGGGGCGTAGTGGTGTACGTCACGGGGCCGGGGCAGGGTCGGGGTCGGGATGGTTCCGGGCGGGGGGCGGAATCCGGCCTCCGGCATGGCAGGCTTGGGGCATGGCCGTTCAGATCAATCCCAGCATCCTGTCCGCGGACTTCGCCCGCCTCGCCGACGAGGCGAAGGCCGTCGAGGGCGCCGACTGGCTGCACGTCGACGTCATGGACAACCACTTCGTCCCGAACCTGACCCTCGGGCTCCCCATCGTGGAGTCGCTCGGGCGGGCCACGGACATCCCGCTGGACCTGCATCTGATGATCGAGGACCCGGACCGCTGGGCCCCGCAGTACGTCGAGGCGGGGGCCGGTTCGGTCACCTTCCACGCCGAGGCCGCGGGGGCGCCCGTACGGCTGGCGCGCGAGATCCGTGCCAAGGGGGCCCGTGCCTCCATGGCGCTCAAGCCCGCGACGCCGATCGAGCAGTACGAGGACATCCTCCCCGAGCTCGACATGGTGCTGATCATGACGGTCGAGCCGGGATTCGGCGGGCAGCCGTTCCTGGACGTGATGCTGCCCAAGATCCGCCGCACCCGCGAGCTGATCGCCAAGCACGGACTGGAGGTCTGGCTCCAGGTCGACGGTGGGGTCTCGGCCTCCACCATCGAACGCTGTGCCGAGGCCGGCGCCGACGTGTTCGTCGCCGGCAGCGCCGTCTACGGGGCCGTCGATCCGGCCGCGGCGGTGCGTACGCTGCGTGAGCAGGCGGGTGCGGCGATCGCCGCGGCACCCTGGGCCTGCGACCACTGAGGCGCACGGGACGGACAACGCGAAGCCTCGGTGAACAGCTCGGAGAACGCAGCCGTCCGGGCTGATCAACGGCCGCCGGATCTGACAGGATGAACGGCGAGTCGAGAGTGTGAACAGCAGTGAGGAGAGCGCGGTGTCTGCAATGTCGGCGGGACGGTCAGCCCTGCGGATGGGACCCGCGGAGCTGGTGCAGGCGGCGGCCATGGCCCGCCGCTTCTACCTCGAAGGCAAGTCCAAGATCCAGATCGCCGAGGAGTTCGGCGTGAGCCGCTTCAAGGTGGCGCGGGTCCTGGAGACCGCTCTGGAACGGGACCTCGTCCGGATCGAGATCAGGGTGCCCGCCGAGCTGGACGCGGAGCGCTCCGACGCCCTGCGGGCCCGGTACGGGCTGCGGCACGCGGTGGTCGTGGAGTCCCCGGCCGACGCGGCCGACGACGCCCCCGACCCGGAGAACCTCGGCGCGGTCGCCGCCGACCTGCTGGGCGAACTCGTCAACGAGGGCGACGTGCTGGGCCTGGCCTGGGGCCGCTCGACCATCCACATGGCCGCGGCCCTGCACCGGCTGCCGCCGTGCACCGTGGTGCAGCTCACCGGTGTGTACGACGCGGGGACGGCCGAGCGCGGCTCGGTGGAGGCCGTCCGCCGGGCCGCCCAGGTCTCGGGCGGGGACGCGCACCCGATCTACGCGCCGATGCTGCTGCCCGACCCGGCCACGGCGGCGGCGCTGCGCAGCCAGACCGGGATCGCCCGGGCCTTCGAGTACTTCGACAAGGTCACGGTCGCGGCGGTGTCGATCGGCTCGTGGGAGCCGGGCATCTCCACGGTGCACGACATGCTCACCGACGAGGAGCGGGCCCACTACGCCTCGCTGGGCGTGGCGGCCGAGATGTCCGCGCACCTGTTCGACGCGGAGGGCCGCCGGGTCGGCCGGGACCTGGGGGAGCGCTGCATCACCGTGGAGGCCGACCGGCTGCGGCGGATCCCGGAGGTCGTGGCCATCGCGGGCGGCCTGCGCAAGGCCGCGGCGATCGGCGCGGTGCTGCGCTCGGGCCTCGTGACCAGCCTGGTCACGGACACGGCGGCGGCCGACTACCTGCTGACCGAGTCGGCTCCGCCGCTGCGGCCGGCCCTGGAGCGGTCCGACCCCGACGAGTGAGACCGCAGGACCCGGTGCCCCGGCGCGCAGGACGCGCCGGGGCACCGGTGCGTCCGGGTGCCGGTTCGCTCCGGAATGGGATGTTTGGCACTATCGGCCCATGATCTTCCGGAGTGTGTCCCGGGCGATGGGCGCCCTGTTCCTGTGCGTGCTGCTGCTGGGCGCGGCCGCCTGCGGGGGCGGCGGGGGCGGGCAGCGGGCCGTGGCGCCCTCGGCCCCGGCCGCCACGGCGCCCGGCTGGGCCAAGGGCATGGTGACCGTCCGGGCCGAGGACCTGCCGCAGCAGGCCCGGGACACCCTCGCGCTCATCGACCGCGGCGGCCCGTACCCGTACCGGCAGGACGGCACGGTCTTCGGGAACTTCGAGAAGGCGCTGCCCCGTCAGAAACGGGGCTACTACCACGAGTTCACCGTGGTCACCCCGGGGGAGCGGGACCGCGGGGCGCGCCGGATCGTCACCGGCGAGGGCGGAGAGCTGTACTGGACGGACGACCACTACAAGACCTTCAAGGCGGTTGTGAGATGACCCTGGACCCGCAGCCGATCGCCCCCGCCCTGGCGGCCGCCGACGCGGCCGGGTGGACCACCGTACGGCTCGACCTGGACGGCGTACGGACCAAGGCCGAGCTGATGGACCGCTGCGCCCGGGCCCTGCGCCTGCCGGACTGGTTCGGGCGGAACTGGGACGCGCTGGCGGACTGCCTGGTCGACCTGTCCTGGCTGGAGCCGGCGCCGGGCCGGCTGCTCGCGGTGACCTCGTGGCGGGGCTACGCGCGGGCGCGGCCGGCCGACTGGGAGACGTTCGAGGACGTCCTCGAAGAGGCGGTGGAGTTCTGGCGGGCACAGGAGGCCGGGCCGGAACTCCAGGTGCTCCTGGCGGACCGGCCCGGCAAGGGGTAGCGCGTCGGCGTGCTCAGCCCTTCGGGATCCACGGCGGGGTCTGGCCCCAGGACCAGACCGGCACCTTCGCGGCGTCGACCGGGGGCGGGTTCTCCCCGGAGTAGATCAGAGCCATCCGGGTGCCCCACTCGATGTAGTAGACGAACACCGCGCGGAACTCCGGATCCGTGGGCAGGCCGACCTCGTCGGCCGTGTCGAGCAGCAGGTCCACCCAGCGGCGGCGCTGCGTCTCGGTGATGCCGCGGCCCAGGTGCTTGGTGGCCATGTGCTGGTGGCCGCCGTGGTGGGCCGAGTAGTCGGCGGGACCGCCGAACACCTCCGACAGCCACGCGGCCACGTGCTGGGGGTGCTCGGCGTCCATGCCCCGGAAGACCGGCTCCAGGACCGGGTCGCGCAGGGCGTGGGCGTAGAAGGTGTCGGTGAGGCGCCGCATGGCCTCCGCGCCACCCATCCACTCGTAGATCGTGGGCGTGGTGCTCATTGCTCGTTCGCGGCCTTTCCGGTGCCGACGACGTCGGTGGGCAGGTAGTGCTGCATCTCCTCGATGGCCGTCACGTACGGCCGGATGGCGTTGAAGAACGCCGGGAAGTGCTCGCCCTTGCGGAACCCCTGGAGGTGGTCCTCGATCGAGGTCCAGCGGATGCGCAGGATGTAGCGCTCGCGCTCCTCCTGGCAGCGGGTCAGCTCGTAGTCGAGGCACTCGGGCGAGGCGGCCAGGGACTCCGCGGCGCGACGGTAGGCGTCCTCGAAGGCCTGCTGGTCGTCCAGCCCGATCCGGTACCGGATGTACTCGACGGTCTGCGTCATGCTCTGTCTCCCTCGGTCAGGTCTCCCCGCCACCTTCGCGGCCAGGAGGCCGCCCGTCAGCCGAATGCGTCATTCGTCCCCGGACTCCTTGGAGTCGGCGGGTTCCGCGTCACCCTCCTGGGCGACCGTCGGGGTCGGGGAGCTGACGTCGGGGCCCTGGGCGCGGACCTCCTGGACGTGGTCGAGGGACGCGCGCAGGTCGGCCAGCCAGGTGTCGGTGTTCTGCGCGACGAGACGGACGCACCAGGCCAGGGCGTCGGCGCGGCTGCGGGCCACGCCGCCGGCGACCAGGGTGTCGAGGACCTGGCGCTCGGTCTGGCGCAGCCGGGTCATGACGGGTACGGCGAGGTGGGTGAACAGGACCCGGCCCCGGTCGGTCTCCACGCCCCAGGCGACCTTGCGGCGGTAGAGGCTCTCGGCCTCGCGCGCCACCTCGATCCGCTGGTCCCGGGTGCGCTCCCGGAACTCCTTCACCGACTCGGCCGCGGGGAGGCGGCCGACGACGGTGATCTCCTCGCGGTCGATCACGACGTCGACGAGGCTCTCGTAGACGTCCACCGGCAGGCGCTCGGCGAACCAGGCGCGGAGCTGCTCACGCTGCTGGGCTGTAATCATGTAATCAACGTTGCATCCGTTCTCCTCTTGATCGCAACGGCTCGGGCCCGGTTATGCCGAGGGAGGAAAGGGCCGGGGAGGAACGGCTCGGGCGGAACGGCTCAGCCCATCGACCGGTAGCGGTGGATCAGGGACACGGCCATCGCGCCCTCGCCCACGCCCGAGGCGACCCGCTTGACCGAGTGCGCCCGTACGTCACCGGCTGCGAAGACCCCGGGCACGCTGGTCTCCAGCGGGTACGGGGCACGCTCCAGGCTCCACTCCGACGGCAGCTCGCCCCCGTTGGAGATCAGGTCCGAGCCGGTCAGTACGAATCCGTACTCGTCCCGCTCCACCACGCCCTGGAGCCAGGCCGTGTGCGGGCGGGCCCCGATGAACGTGAACATGAACCGGGCCGGGACCTCGGTGTCCGCGCCGGTGTCCGCGTCGTGCAGGGTGATCCGCTCCAGGTGGTCGTCGCCGTCCAGGCGGACCACCGTGGTGCGCACCTTGACCTCGATGTTCGGGGTGCGGCCGATCTCGTCGATCAGGTACCGGGACATGCTCTCGTCCAGCGAGGCCGCCCGCACCAGGACCGTCACCCGGGCCGCGTACTTGGCGAAGTGGACCGCGGCCTGCCCCGCCGAGTTGGCGCCGCCGACGATGAACACGTGCTGCGAGATGCAGGCCGAGCTCTCGGTGGTGGCCGCGCCGTAGTACAGGCCGGCGCCCTCGAACCGCTCCGCGCCCTCGGCCGGCAGCTTGTTGTACGCCACCCCGGTGGCCAGCAGCACGGTCTCGGCGGAGATCTCCGTGCCGTCCGCCAGGGTGAGGATCTTCGCCGGGTCGTCCCGGGTCAGCGAGACCACCTCGACCGGGTGCAGGATCTCCGCGCCGAACCGGGACGCCTGGATGGTCGCGCGCCGGGTCAGGTCCCCGCCGGACAGGCCCGAGGGGAAGCCCAGGTAGTTCTCGATCAGGCTGGAGGTGCCCGCCTGGCCGCCGGGGGCGCGGGAGTCCAGCATCAGCGTGGACAGGCCCTCGGAGGCGGCGTACACGCCCGCGGCGAGCCCGGCGGGCCCGGCGCCGACGATCACGCACTCGTAGTGCGGACGGGAAGCGGTGGTGGCCAGGCCCAGGGCCCCGGCCAGCTCGGCGTCGGTGGGCGCGGCCAGCAGCCGGCCGTCGGGGAACCGGACGAGCGGCAGGGTCGCGTCGGGCCGGTCGGCCAGCAGGGTCAGGGCCTCCGGGTCCCGCTCGACGTTGAGGAAGCGGAACGGCTGGCCGTTGCGGGTGAAGAAGTCCCGTACGGCATGGGTGCCGGGGGAGACCAGGTGCCCGGCGACGATGATGCCGTCGTACGCCGGCCGGTAGGTGGCCAGCCAGTCCGACAGCAGGTCGTCCAGGACCGGGAACAGCCGCTCGTGCGGCGGGTCCCAGGGCTTGAGCAGGTAGTAGTCCAGCCGCACCCGGTTGATGGCGGTGATCGCCGCGTCCGTCTCGGCGTAGGCGGTCAGCAGCACCCGGCGGGCGTCGGGGAACCGGCTGACGGCCTCCAGGAGGAACTCCACGCCCGTGACGTCCGGCATCCGCTGGTCCACCAGGAACAGCGCCGGGTCGTGGCCGCGTTCGTCGAGCGAGTCCAGGATCTTCAGGGCGTCGGCGGCCGAGGAGGCGCCCAGCACCCGGTAGCGGTCGCCGTAGGCGCTGCGCAGGTCACGGCGGACCGCGCGCAGCACCTGGGGGTCGTCGTCGACGGCCAGGATGACCGGCTTGCGGCTCTCGGCGTGCGTGCTCACGGCCGCCGAGGGACCCTGCGCCGGGGCGCCCTGCTGCGGGGCGGCGGTCTCCACCCGGCCGTTCTCCGGCGCCGCGCTCATGCGACGTCCAGCATGATCTTGTCGGCGTAGCACCAGGCCCAGGTCTCGCCGGGCTCGTGGGAGGCCGCGATCGGGTGCGCGGTGCGGTGGTGGTGCCCGGTGGCGTGCCGGTTCTTCGACGAGTCGCAGCAGCCGACGTGGCCGCAGCTCAGGCACATCCGCAGGTGCACCCAGCCGTCGCCGAGGGCGAGGCACTCCTCGCAGCCCTCACTGCCCGGTTTCACCGGGCGCACCTCATCGAGGTGTGTGCAGATCGTGTCCACCGGTGCGTCCCTTCCCGTGGGTCCCGAGATTCCGCACGACCATAGGTCGGCCCCACCCGTAACGGTTCACCGATTCGGCCGACGTCAGGAAGTCCGGCGGCTACTTCCTGAACTCGGCGGGCGACTTCCTGAGGTGCCGGAAAGACCTTGCCGTCTACCTCACGAAGTCGCACACGGGCGCTTTGACGCGGGCTCGGGTCGGCACCAGTGTGGACGACGCCAACGACAACAGGCGGCGCCTGGAGGAATCCGTGAGCAGAAAGATTCTGGTCATTGTCTCCGAACACGGTTACTGGTCCGAAGAACTGATAGGACCCGTCTCGAAGTTCGACGAGCGGGGCTACGAAGTCGTCTTCGCGACGCCGACCGGAAAGCGCGCGCACGCACTGCCGCCGAGCCTCGACGCGAACTACATCGATCCTCCACTGGGACGCTCGGTCACCACCGAGGAGAACGCCCGGCTGGGGCGGGAGTTCGAGCAGTCGAGCCGGCTGGACTCGCCGCTCGACATCGAGGCCTGGGTGCCCGAGCGCCCGTACACGAGCGACGACAACTACCTGCGCAAGCTGGAGCAGTACCACCGCGACCTCGACAAGCTCGACCAGGACATCGCCGACTACGACGCGATCCTCATCGTCGGCGGCAGCGGCCCCATCGCCGACCTCGCCAACAACGAGCGGGTGCACGCACTGATCCTGGCCTTCGAGAAGGCCGGCAAGCTCGTGGCCGCCGAGTGCTACGGGGTCGCCTGCCTGGCCTTCGCCCGGGACTGGGACGGCCGCCGCAGCATCATCTGGGGCAAGCACGTCACCGGCCACTGCAAGGAGTACGACTACAAGGACGGCACCGGATTCCTCGGCACCGACTTCAACATGGGCCCGCCGCCGTACCCGCTGGAGTACATCCTGCGCGACGCCACCGGCCCGCGCGGGCAGTACCACGGCAACTTCGGCAAGCCGCTGTCGGTGATCGTCGACTACCCGTTCGTCACCGGCCGTTCGACCCCCGACTCCTACCTCACGGGACAGAAGATCGTGGAAGTGCTGGAGGAAGGACTCACCCGGTACGGGTGGTAGGTCGCGGGAATCGCCAGGAATGACGAGGGCGGATTCGAGGGGGAATTGATGAAAGCCACTCCCGGCCGGGAAAGGCTGATCGAGCAGTTCAAGGCCGACGGCCTGACGGTGATGTTCGGAAATCCGGGGACGGTGGAGCAGGGATTTCTCGACGCCGTCGACGCGGCGGAGGACTTCACCTATGTCCTCGCCCTCCAGGAGACCGTGGCCGCCGGTATCGCCGACGGCTACGCCCGGGCCACCGGCGGTGCCGCCCTGCTCCAGCTGCACTCCGGTGTGGGCCTGGGCAACGGCATCGGCATGCTCTACCAGTCGCTGCGCGGCCACACCCCGCTCGTCGTGGTCGCCGGCGACGCCGGGGTCCGCTACGACGCCATGGACGCGCAGATGGCCGCCGACCTGGTGGCCATGGCCCGGCCCGTGACCAAGTACGCCACCCGGGTCACCGACCCCCGGTCGGTGCTGCGCACGGTCCGGCGCGCCGTGAAGATCGCGCTGACCCCGCCGCGCGGCCCGGTGTTCGTGGCGCTGCCGATGGACGTCCTGGACGAGCTCAACTCCGAGCCCGTCCGGCCGGCCACGGTCCCGCTGACCGACGTGGCCCCCTCGCCGGCCTCGGTGGGCCGGGCGGCCCAGCTGCTGGCCGGCGCCGAACGGCCGGTGCTCCTGGTCGGCGACGGGGTCGCGCTGGCCGGGGCCCAGCGCGAACTGGCCGCGGTCGCCGAACTGCTGGGCGCCGACGTGTACGAGGTCGACTCCAGCGAGGTCAACATCGCCGCGTCGCACCCGCTGCGGCGCGGCCAGACCGGTCACATGTTCGGCCCGCACAGCAAGGAGATGGTCCAGGACGCGGACGGGGTGCTGATCGTGGGCACCTACGTCTTCCCCGAGGTCTTCCCGGAGCTCGACAGCCCCTTCCGGGCGGACGCCCAGGTCGTGCACATCGACCTGAACGCCTACGAGATCGCCAAGAACCACCCGGTGGACCTGGGCCTGGCCGCCGACCCGAAGCAGGCCCTGCGCGCGCTGGCCGGCGTACTGGAGCGGGAGCTGACCCCGCAGCGGCGGGCCGCAGCGGCGGCCCGGCTGGAGCGGCGCACCCGGGAACGGGCCCAGGCGGCCACGGCGGGGCCCGCGGCCGACGAGGACGCGCCGATGGCGGTGTTCCTGCGCACCCTGGCCGAACGGACCGGGGGCGACCTGATCGTCTTCGACGAGGCGCTGACCACCTCCCCGCTGGTCACCCGGTACCTGCCGGCCGAGCGGCCCGGCGACTACCACCTCACCCGGGGCGGCTCGCTCGGCGTCGGCTTCCCCGGCGCGGTCGGGGCCAAGCTCGCCCACCCCGACCGGCTGGTCGTCGGGTTCTCCGGCGACGGCGGGTCGATGTACACCTACCAGGCGCTGTGGACGGCCGCCCGGCACGGCATCGAGGCCAAGTTCGTCGTCTGCAACAACCGCAAGTACCGGCTGCTGGACGACAACATCGCCGCCTACTGGCAGGAGCGCTCCATCCCCGCGCACGACTTCCCGGGGTCGTTCGACCTCTCCCACCCCGAGATCGACTTCGCCGGGCTGGCGCGGTCCCTGGGGGCGGCCGGGACCCGGGTGGAGAAGCCCGAGGAGGCGGTGGCCGCCGTCGGCCGGATGCTGTCCCACGCCGGGCCGTTCCTCGTCGACATCCAGATCTGAAGCCCGAAGACCGAGCAAGGGAGGACGCATGGCCGCCCAGGGGTTCACCGAGGACGCGATACGCGGCTTCGCCGAGAAGTGGTACGTGGCCCTGGACCAGCACGTGGAGCTGGCGCAGGTGCTGGAGTTCATCACCGAGGACCTGGAGTTCAAGGTCCCCGAGGACACCTTCCTCGGCCACGAGGGCTTCAGCGGCTGGTACGAGGCCGTCACGCACCGCTTCTTCGACGAGGTGCACACCGTCACCAAGGTGGAGCCGGTGATCGAGGGCGACAAGGCCGTGGTCCGGGTCCTGGTCAACTGGCAGGCCCGGATCTGGGACCCGCCGGCCGCCCGCAGCGTCTGGCTCGGCTTCGACGCCGACCAGACCTGGGTCGTCGTACCCGGCCCGCAGGGGCCGCGGATCAGCCGGTACACGGTCAACGAGCTGGCCCCGATGCCGGGTTCGGCATCGCTCTGAGCGGCGAGGAGCGGACGATGACCGAGGTGACGCCCGAGCGGGTGCGGGCCGCGTACGCGGCCCTGGGCTCCGGGGACCGGACCCGGATCCTGGAGTACTACGCGGAGGACCTGCGCTGGCTGGTCCCCGGCAACCACCCGCTGGCCGGCTGGTACGAGAGCCTGGACGCCTTCCTGGAGCTGATGGGGCAGACCCACAAGCTCACCGGGGGCTCCTTCCGGATGGACCTGGAAGCGGTCCTCGTCGGGGAGGACTGCTCCGCCGACGTGTGCCGCAACACCGCGACCCGGGCCGGGGCGCCCGAGGGCAGTGGCTCCCCGTACGAGCGGATGGACTACCAGGTCTTCCACTTCATGCGCTGGCAGGACGGCCGGATCGTCGAGGGCCACGACGGCCTGTTCGGCGACACGGCCACCGCCTTCAGCCAGTTCTGGGCGCACTTCGGCCCGGACGGAATCCGCAGGGACCGATGAGGGGGAGGGTGCGGACATGGATGCGCGGCAGGGACTGATCGAGGTACTCGAAAAGTATTACGAGTACGCCAACGCCGGGGACTGGGACCGCTGGTGCGACCTGTTCGCCGAGGACCAGGTCATGGACGAACAGCTCGCCGGACACATCGAGGGCCTGGACACCCTGCGCTCGATGATGAAGGGCATGGGGACGATGTACCGGGTCTTCCGCAACGAGCCCGTGCACTTCCTCGTCGACGGGGAGAAGGCCGCCGCCGTCTCGCACCTGAGCGCCGTCAGCGCCTCGGGCGAGGCGATCGAGGCCGAGGTCATGAACTTCTTCCGGATCGTGGACGGAAGGATCGCCTACATGGCGAACTACCACGACACCGTCCCGTTCCAGGTCCTGAGCCAGGACTGAGGGGGCGGCGACCCGTGAGCGAGCGCGAGAGAGAGACCTACGACTACGTCGTCATCGGCTCCGGCACCGCGGGCAGCGTGCTGGCCCACCGGCTCAGCGAGGACCCGGACGTCTCGGTCCTGGTCCTGGAGGCCGGCGGATCCCGGATCCCGCCCGAGGTGGACGACCCGTCCTCCTGGTACAAGCTGCTCGGTGGGCCCGTGGACTGGGGCTACACCAGCGTCCCGCAGCCGGGTCTGGACGGCCGCACCACCTACGAGCCCCGCGGCAAGGCGCCCGGCGGCAGCAGCAACCTGTACATCATGATGCACATCCGGGGCCACGCCTCGGACTTCGACAACTGGGCCTACCAGGGCGCGGCGGGCTGGTCGTACCAGGACGTGCTGCCCTACTTCGCCCTGCTGGAGGCCCAGGAGGACGTCACCGCGGCCACCACCGGCACCCGGGGGCCGCAGCGGATCACCAACGCCGGCCTGCACCGCCCCAACCCGGTCTCCCGGGCGTTCATCGACGCCGCCGTCGAGCTCGGCCACCAGGAGATCGCCGACTTCAACACCGACGGCCCCCGGGGCGGGCTGTTCGGCACCGGCTGGCACCACATCGACGTGGCCGACGGCCGCCGCCAGGGCGCGCTGGCCGCCTACCTGGAACCCGCGCTGACCCGACCCAACCTGACCCTGCGCACCGGGGCGCAGACCACGCGGCTGCTGTTCGCCGGGGACACCTGCACCGGCGCCGAGTACGTCCAGCTCAGCCCGCCCGCCGATTTCCCGGGCCGGGACGTGCGCGACCGCCACGGCACGGCCGGGGAGCCGGGGCGGCACACCGTACGGGCCCGCCGCGAGGTCGTCGTCGCGGCCGGCGCCATCGAGTCGCCCAAGCTGCTGCTGCTCTCCGGCATCGGCGACCCCGGGCAGCTGCGCGAGCACGGCATCGACGTGGTCCGGGCGCTGCCCGGGGTGGGCGAGAACTTCCACAACCACGTGCTGACCGGGCTGATGGCCGAGGTCACCCAGGAACTGCCGGCGCCGACGCAGAACCTCTCCGAGAGCGCGCTGTTCCTGTCCTCCGTGCCGGGCCTGCCCGCCCCGGACCTCCAGATCGCCTTCGTGCACGTCCCGTTCGACGTGATCGTCGGACAGTCCCACCCGAACACCGTGAGCATCCTGCCCGGCGTGGTCCGCCCGGTCTCCCGCGGCTGGATCCGGCTCGCGAGCGCCGACCCGCTGGCGCAGCCGCTGATCCACCCCAACTACCTGGGCGACCGCTGGGACCTGGAGCGGATGGTGCAGGGCGTCAAGCTGGCCCGGGAGATCTTCGCGACCTCGGCCTTCTCGCCCTGGTACAAGCAGGAGCTCCAGCCCGGACCCGGCCATGCCTCCGACGACGAGCTGCGCACCTTCGTCAAGCAGAAGTCGGAGAGCTACCACCACCAGTCCGGCTCCTGCCGGATGGGCATCGACGACCTGTCGGTGGTCGACCCCGAGCTGCGGGTGCACGGGCTGCGCAACCTGCGCGTCGCGGACGCGAGCGTCATGCCCGCGGTCCCGTCCGGCAACTGCCACGCCGCCATCGCGATGATCGCCGAGCGCGCGGCGGACTTCCTGAAGGGAGTGTCCCGTGTCTGACGTGGTCCTGCGCGAGGGTCCGCTCACCGGGACCCGCATCGCGGTCCTGGTCGAGAGCGACTTCTACGAGCCGGAGATCTTCTACTACCAGCGCCGGTTCGCCGAGGAGGGCGCCGAGGTCGACTTCCTGACCCGGCTGTGGGGCAACGACGCGATCACCTTCAGCGGCCACGAGTACCGGGCCCCGTTCACCGCCAGCCGCTCCCTGGAGGGGCTCACCGACGAGGAGCTGCGCCGCTACGCCGCCCTGATCGTGCCCTCCGGCATGGTCGCGGACCGGCTGCGCTACACCGAGGACGTGGACGTGCTGGCGCCGGCGACCGAGCTGCTGCGCCGGGCGTTCGAGGAGCCGACGGTCCTCAAGGGGATCATCTGCCACGGCATGTGGCTGGCGTCGTCCATCCCCGGCAAGGTGCGCGGACGCAAGGTGGTCTGCCACAACAACCTCATCGGTGACGTGCGAAACATGGGCGCGCAGTACGTGGACGAGGACGTCGTGGTCGACGGCGACCTGGTCACCGGCCGCACCGGCGCCCACCACCACCTGTTCGCCCGCCGGATCATCGACCTGATCGCCTCCGGGCGGGGGCGGGGGACCGGCTGATGCGCTGGTCCCACGTGGGCCTGAACTGCACCGACCAGAAGACCACCGAGGACTTCTACACCCGGTACTTCGGATTCGCCCGGGCCCGGGTGGTGGACCTCGGCGACTCGCAGATCGTCTTCCTGCGCAAGGGGGACGCGTACCTGGAGCTCTTCCCGGCCGGCGCCGAGCCGGCCCGGCAGGCCGACAAGGACGGCCCTCCGGCCCCCGGCCGGATCCGCCACCTGGCCTTCCAGACCGACAGCGTCGACGCCTTCCTCGCCGAGATCGGGGAGGCGGCCGACGTGACCCTCGGCCCGCTCGACTTCGACGACTTCATCTGCGGCTGGCGGACCGTCTGGCTGCGTGACCCCGACGGAGTGGTCGTCGAGGTCAGCCAGGGCTACCAGGACGACGCCGACACGACAAAGGACGGTGTGTAATCCATGGCAGAGGCCGTGAGCTTCACCTTCTCCGACACCATCGCCGGATACATCGAGCACTTCGACTCGGAGACCCGGATCCTCAAGGTGCGCACCGCCGACGGCCGTCCGTACGACGTCTCGCTCGCCTCCGGCCCCAGCGCCGAGCTGGTCCGCAACCTCGACGAGCCGTACATCGACGCCTCCGGCCACATCGACGAGATGCTCTCGCCGGGCCGGTTCCTCTTCACCTACGGCGTCCACTACCCCGAGCAGGGCGGCCGGTTCGACGCCAAGCGCCTGGTCTTCCTCGGCCGCGGCGCCGAGGACTACCGGTTCGAGGAGGCCGGCTGGTGGGTCAAGCAGATCGAGTCCCTGGCCTCCTTCTACCGGCGCGCCCAGTTCGGTGACGGCCCGGTCGACTTCGCCGAGTACCGCACCCAGATCCGGCTCGGCGGCGACAAGACCGCCAGCCACGTCCAGGAGACCGACACCATCTCCCGGCTGGTCTACGGCATGGCCTCCGCCTACCTGCTGACCGGCAAGGACGAGTACCTGGAGGTCGCCGAGCGCGGCACCGAGTACCTGCGCAAGCACATGCGCGTGGTGGACTCCGAGGAGGACGTGACCTTCTGGTACCACGGCATCAGCGTCGACGGGGACAGCGAGCGCAAGCTGTTCACCTCGGAGTTCTCCGACGACTACGACGCGATCCCGATGTACGAGCAGATCTACGCGCTGGCCGGCCCGATCCAGACCTACCGGGTCACCGGTGACAGCCGGATCAAGGACGACGCGGACGCCACCATCCGGCTCTTCGACAAGTTCTTCAAGGACGAGGAGCAGGGCGGCTACTACTCGCACATCGACCCGATCCTCTTCAGCCCCGACCACGAGTCGCTCGGCGAGAACGCCGAGCGCAAGAACTGGAACTCCGTCGGCGACCACGCGCCCGCGTACCTGATCAACCTGTACCTGGCGACGGGCGACCAGCGCTACGCCGACTTCCTGGAGTACACCTTCGACACCATCGCCGAGCGCTTCCCGGACTACGAGCACAGCCCGTTCGTCCAGGAACGGTTCTTCCGCGACTGGTCGCACGACACCGCGCACAGCTGGCAGCAGAACCGCGCCGTCGTCGGCCACAACCTCAAGATCGCCTGGAACCTGATGCGCATGAACTCCCTGAAGGCCAAGCCGGCCTACCAGGAGCTCGCGCGCAGGATCGGCGAGATCATGCCGGCGGTCGGCAGCGACCTCCAGCGCGGCGGCTGGTACGACGTGGTGGAGCGGATCAAGGAGGGCGACCAGGAGACCTACCGGTTCGCCTGGCACGACCGCAAGGCCTGGTGGCAGCAGGAGCAGGCGATCCTCGCCTACCTCATCCTGCACGGCACCCTCGGCGGGGAGGACTTCCGCCAGGAGGCCCGGCAGGCGGAGGCCTTCTACAACACCTTCTTCCTCGACCACGACGAGGGAGCCGTCTACTTCAACGTGCTCGCCAGCGGCACGCCGTACCTGCTCGGCACCGAGCGGCTCAAGGGAAGCCACTCGATGTCCATGTACCACTCGGCGGAGCTGTGCTACCTGGCCGCCGTGTACAACAACCTGCTCATCAACGGCCGCGAGATGGACTTCCACTTCAAGCCGGCCCCGACCGACCTGCCCGGACGCGTGCTGCGCGTCGCACCCGACCTGCTGCCCGCGGGCTCGGTGCGGATCGCCGCCGTGGAGATCGACGAGAAGCCGTACGAGGAGTTCGACGCGGACGAGCTGACCGTCCACCTCCCGGACGTCCAGGGGCGGGTCAAGGTCAAGGTCCGGCTGCGGCCCGTGACCAAGTAGCGCCAACGGGGGCGCCCCGAAACGAGGGGAACGACAACCATGACTCTGAACGTGAAGGAACGCCGGACCAAGGCGGGCACGGTGCTCGTCGCCACCGGCGAGATCAACAGCGAGACGTCGGGCCGGCTCCTGGCGGCCCTGCTGCCGCTGGTCCGTGAGGGCAGGCCGCTGCGCATCGACCTCACCTCCGTCACCTACGTCTCCAGCGCGGGCCTGCGTACCCTGCTCGTGGTCTACCGCGAGGCCCAGCACGCGGAGGTGGCGGTCACCCTCTACGGGGTGAGCGAGGAAGTGCGGTTCGTGATGTCGGCCACCGGGTTCCTCGACTTCTTCGAGACCGGCGAGGCGGCCGCCACCCAGGCCAAGGCGAAGGCGAAGGCCCCGCGATGACCGAGACCGCCAGGTCCGACCAGGTCCTGCGCATCGACGCGTACCCGACCCACGAGGTGGGCGGGTACCGCGTCCGCGCGGGCAAGCCGTACCCCTTCGGGGCCAACGTGGTCCCCGGCGGGGTCAGCTTCTCCGTCTTCTCCGACCAGGCCACCTCCATGACCCTGGTCCTGTACAAGCGCGGAGAGCCCGAGCCGATGGCCGAACTGGAGTTCCCCGAGGAATTCCGCATGGGCTCCGTCTTCGCCATGACGGTCTTCGGCCTCGACCACGAGAACATCGAGTACGGCTACCGGGCCGACGGCCCCTTCGACCCGGTCACCGGCCACCGCTTCGACGCCCGCCAGGTCCTGTCCGACCCCTACGCCCGGCTGATCTCAGGCCGTGACGTCTGGGGCGTGGAACCCGACCGCTCCCGCGGGTACCAGTACCGCTCCCGGGTGTGCCTGCAGGACTTCGACTGGGGCGACGACACACCCCTGCGGATCCCGGCCGAGGACCTCGTCGTGTACGAGACCCACGTCCGCGGCTTCACCCGGCACCCCTCCTCGGGCGTCACGGCGCCCGGCACCTTCGCGGGGCTGCGGGAGAAGATCCCGTACCTCAAGGAGCTCGGGGTGAACTGCATCGAGCTGCTGCCCGTGTTCGAGTTCGACGAGAGCGACAACCCGCGCAGCAACCCCGAGACCGGCGAGAAGCTCTACGACTACTGGGGCTACAACACCGTCGCGTTCTTCGCGCCCAAGGCCGGCTACGCGGCCACCGGACGCTACGGCATGCAGGGCGACGAGTTCCGCACCCTGATCAAGGACCTGCACGCCGCCGGCATCGAGGTCATCCTCGACGTCGTCTTCAACCACACCGCCGAGGGCAACGAGCAGGGCCCCACCATCTCCTTCAAGGGCCTGGACAACGCCACGTACTACATGCTCACGCCCGAGGGGTACTACTTCAACTTCAGCGGCACCGGCAACACGGTCAACTGCAACCACCCCGTGGTCCGCAACTACGTCCTGGACTGCCTGCGCCACTGGGTCGCCGACTACCACATCGACGGCTTCCGCTTCGACCTCGCGGCCATCCTCGGCCGGGCCCTGGACGGCACCCCGCTGCCCAACCCGCCGCTGCTGGAGTCGCTCGCCTTCGACCCCGTCCTGCGGCACACCAAGCTCATCGCCGAGGCCTGGGACGCGGCCGGGCTCTACGAGGTCGGCAACTTCCCGGCCTACGGCCGCTGGGCCGAGTGGAACGGCAAGTACCGCGACACCGTCCGCCGCTTCGTCAAGGGCGACCCGGGAGTCACCGGCGACCTCGCCACCCGGCTGGCCGGCTCGCCCGACCTGTACTCCGGGCGCTCCGCCGCCGCCTCGGTCAACTTCCTGACCGCCCACGACGGTTTCACCCTCGCCGACCTGGTCTCGTACAACGACAAGCACAACGAGGCCAACGGCGAGGGCAACAACGACGGGGCCAACGACAACAACAGCTGGAACTGCGGAGCCGAAGGCCCCACCGACGACCCCGAGGTCACGGCCCTGCGCCTGCGCCAGATGAAGAACGCCCTGGCCATCCTCCTCACCAGCCAGGGCATCCCGATGCTGCTGTCCGGTGACGAGGTCGGCCGCACCCAGCAGGGCAACAACAACACCTACTGCCAGGACAACGAACTCTCCTGGTTCGACTGGCAGCAGGTCCAGGACAACGCCGAACTGCTCCACTTCACCCAGCAGATGATCGCCTTCCGCAAACGCCACCGCGAGCTGCGCTCCACCGTCCACCCGACCGGGCAGGTACGCGAGCAGCTCGGCCTGCCGGACATCAGCTGGCACGGCGAACGGGCCTGGCAGCCCGACTGGTCGCCGGAGTCCCGGCTGCTGGCGGTGGCCCGCTGCGGCCACGGCGACGACGACGTCGTCTACGTCGCGATGAACTCCCACTGGGAGTCGCACGACCTGGAACTGCCCGCGCTGCCCGGGGGACGGGCCTGGCACCTGTTCGCCGACACCGGGGCCCCGGCGCCGTACGACATCCGCGTCCCCGGCACGGAGGCGGAGCTGGACAACGCCGGCAAGTACCTCATCGGCCCCCGCTCGGTCGTGATCCTGGTGGGCCGTACACCTCAAGGAGACTGACATGCCGCTTTCCGTGTCCCTGAGCATCGAGGGCGACACCACCGTGATCGAGCTGGCCGGCGAGCTGGACGCCAACACCGCGCCCGACTTCCACCAGACCATCGAGAAGGCCGCCGGGCACGGCACCAGCACGGTGGAGATCCGGATGGCCGGCGTCGGCTACATGGCCAGCGCCGGACTGCGCTCCCTGGTCTTCGCCCAGCAGAAGGTGGCCGACCACGTCACCATCAAGGTCGTCGGCGCGATCGAGCCGGTCTCCCGGACCATCCGCACCGCCGGCCTGGACCGCAGCATCGTCCTCAGCGATGGCTGATCACCGCCGCCGCGGGGCCGGTACGACGGAGCCCGCCGCAGGCGAGCTCCAGGTCCCGGCCTCGCTCGGTTCGCTCGCCGCCATCGCCTCGTTCGTCCAGGCGGTGGCGGGGCGGGCCGGGCTCGACAAGCACGCCTCGTACCGGCTGAGGCTGGCCGTGGACGAGCTGGCGACGAACATCGTGACGCACGGCTACCGGGGCGGCGCCGGACGGATCACCGTCCGCGGCCGCGCCGGGGCCGGGCGGGCGAGGATCGTCGTCGAGGACAGCGCGCCCGCCTTCGACCCGGTGGCCGGGTGCCTGTCCCCGCCCGCCGACGTCCCGCCCGAGCGGCGGCGCATCGGCGGCCTGGGCATCCACCTGGCCCTGACGAGCGTGGACGAGTTCAGCTACGTACGCCGCGACGGCCTGAACATCAGCACGCTGACCGTAAAGGCTGAGGGGACGGACCCATGCCTTCCACGACCGTGATCGTCCTCGGCGACCACCCGCCGCCCGAGGCCCTGCTGTCCGCCCTGCACTCCATGGACGCGGAACTCGTCACCGGCACCCTCGCCGGGCTGCTCTCCGGCCCCGTCGAGCACCTGCCCGAGGCCGATGTGCTGCTCGCTCCGGCCGAGGTGCCGGGGGAGTCCGTCCGCGCCGCCGTACGCCGGCTGCGCCGCTGGGCCGGCGCGCCCATCGTGGTGGTGTGGACCGTCGCCGACTTCGCCTCCCTGGAGGCGCACGTCCGCCTCGGCCACGACTACCTCGTCCCGCCGTTCCTGCCCGCCCTGGTCTCCGCCCGGCTGCTGAGCTGTTCCGAGCGCGCCGAACTGGGCCGCACCCTGCAGGAGGCCGACGCACGGGCCGCCCTCGTGAGCTACGAGAAGGAGCTGGAGATCGGCCGGGAGATCCAGGCCGGGTTCCTGCCCGAGGCGCTCCCGGTGCCCGACGGCTGGGAGATCGACGTCCGGTTCCGGCCCGCCCGCCAGGTCGCCGGCGACTTCTACGACGTCTTCGAGCTGGTCCACCGGCGCCGGCTCGCCCTGGTCGTCGCCGACGTCTGCGACAAGGGAGTGGGCTCGGCCCTGTTCATGGCCCTGATCCGGTCCCTGCTGCGGCACACCGCCGAACAGAGCGGCCTGCAGCACCTGGTGGCCGCCGGCCGGGCCGGCAGCAGCCGGCGCATCCCGGTGGTCGGCGCCACCCCCCTGCTCAACGCGGTCACCGCCACCAACGGCTACCTCACCCGCAACCACCTGCGCCAGGGCTACTTCGCCACCCTGTTCTTCGGCGTGCTCGACCCGGTCACCGGAAGCCTGGTCTACATCAACGGCGGCCACAACCCGCCGCTGCTGCTCGACGCGGACGGCGGCCGGCCGGTGGCGCTGGACGTCACCGGCCCGGCCGTCGGGGTGCTGCCCGACTGCGTCTACACCCTCGGGTACGCCCAGCTCAACCCGGGCGACACCCTCTTCGTCTTCACCGACGGAGTGCCGGAGGCACGCTGCCCCGACGGCAGCTTCCTCGGTGACGACCACATGCTCGAACTGCTCGCCCTGCCCCCGTCCGCACCCCCGCGGACCGGCAAGGACGTGCTGGACGTGATGGACACGGCGGTCCGCCGGCACACCGGCACCGCCGAACAGCACGACGACGTGACCATGCTGGCCCTGCACCGGCCACGTGCGGCGCGGGGGCCGCACGCGGGCCGGCGGGCGGTGGCCTGATGGCCCGGACCATCGTGGTGCACTCGCACCGCGGCGGCACCGGCAAGTCGACGGTGCTCGCCAATCTCGCGCTGCTGCTGGCCGCCGGCGGCCGCCGGGTGGGCGTCGTCGACACCGACATCCAGTCGCCCACCCTCGACCTGCTGTTCCGGCTGCCGCCCGGCGAGGGATCGCTCACCGACTACCTGCTCGGCCGGTGCGAGATCGAGACCGCCGTGCAGCGGGCCGCGCCGGGGCTGTACGTGGTCCCGGCCCGGACCGGCACCAAGGCACTGAGGGAGATCATGGCGACCGGGTACGACGTGGGGCTGCTGCCGGAAGGCTTCGACCGGCTGGCCCGGACCTACGTCCTGGACGATCTGCTGCTCGACACCCATGCGGGCCTCAACAACGAGACCGTGGCGGCCATGGCGAGCGCCGACACCCTGGTCATCATGGCCCGGGCCGACCGGATCGACCTGTCCGGCGTCGAGGAGAGCATCGCCCTGGCCGGACGGCTCCCCTGCCGCCGGACCCTGGTGATGTGCATGGCCCCGGCCGGGATCGACCGCGACCGGGTCCGCCGGCTCGCCGAGGAGGTCTACGGCACGCCCCTGGCCGGAATCCTTCCGTACGCACCCGAAATGGCCGCTCTGTACGGCGAACGCATATTCGCGGAAGCCCATCCCGACCACCCCCTGGTCGAGGAATTCCGCACCATCATCTCCGCACTCGACGCACGTGACGAAGTATCGCGTGCCTGACGTCACCCCCCTTACACGCCCCGGGCCGGGCGTGTTGAATCGGCAGCGAATCCAGAAACAAGGAGAACGGTCATGAAGATTCTCGTCGTCATGACGGCCAAGGCCACCCTCCACCTGCTGGACGGCGAAGAGCACCCCTCGGGATTCTGGGCCGAGGAATTCGTCGTCCCCTACACCCTCTTCACGGCCGCCGGCCACTCCGTGGACGTGGCGACGATCGGGGGACGCACCCCCACCGTCGACCGGACGAGCATCGACCCCCAGTTCCTCCAGTACGTCCGCCCCGAAGGATCCGACGACACCGACGCCGAGAACGCGGCCGACTACGTCCGCCTCATCGAGGAGACCCCCCAGCTCGCCCACCCCCTCGCCCTGGAGACCCTGGGCGAGAAGGACATCGCCGACTACGACGGCCTCTACATCAGCGGCGGCCACGGTGCGATCGGCGACCTGCCCAAGTCGGACGAACTGGCGCAGATCCTGCGCTGGGCCATCGCCCAGGACAAGCCGCTGGCCACCGTCTGCCACGGCCACACCGCACTGCTCTCCCTGCGCGACGGCGAGGGGCGGTGGCCGTTCGAGGGCTACCGGATGACGGCGTTCTCGCACGCCGAGGAACTGGTCACCAACATGGCCGGCCGGCTCCCGTTCATCCTGGAGGTCGAACTGACCAGACTCGGCGCCCGGTTCGAGAAGGCCGACGCGATCTGGGACTCGCACGTCGTGGTCGACCGCAACCTGACCACCGGTCAGAACCCCTACTCCTCCAAGGCCCTCGCCGAGACGTTCTTACGGCAGCTCGCGACGGGCTGACAACCCCCCGCACCCCCGACACCGGAAGGCAGCCATGACCAAGCTCGAGCTCCAGGGCTCGCCCCTGGCCAACCCCGGGAAGCTGTTCATCGACGGCGCGTGGGTCGACGCCCGCGACGGCCGCACCGAACCGGACCTCTCCCCGGTGGACGGCCAGGAGATCGTGCCCGTGGCCCAGGCGGCCGCGGCCGACGCCGACGCCGCGGTGGCCGCGGCCCGGCGGGCGTACGAGGAAGGGCCCTGGAGCAGACTCTCCGCGCAGGAACGGGCCCTGCGGCTGAACCGGGTCGGGGAACTGATCGAGCGCGACCTGGAGGAGATCGCCCTGCTGGAGACGGTGGACATGGGCAAGCCGTTCGCCTTCTCCAGCACGGTCGACGCCCCCATGGCCGCCCAGCTCATGCACTACTACGCCGGCGCGGTGACCCGGGTCGACGGCTCCTCCCGGGCGCCGGCGGGCGGACAGCTCGCCTACACGCTGCGCGAACCGCTGGGCGTGGTCTGCGCCATCACCCCGTTCAACTTCCCGCTGCTGCTGTCGATGACGAAGATCGCACCGGCCCTGGCGGCGGGCAACACCGTGGTCCACAAGCCCTCCCCGGCCACCCCGCTCACCGCCCTGAAGATCGCCGAACTGTTCCAGGAGGCGGAGATCCCGGACGGCGTGCTCAACGTCCTGACCGGCCCCGGCGTCGAGCTGGGGGAGACCCTCACCGGCCATCCCGGCATCGACAAGATCGCCTTCACCGGTTCCACCGCCGTCGGCCAGTCCATCATCCGCCGGACCGCCGACACCCTGAAGAAGGTCACGATGGAACTCGGCGGCAAGTCCGCCAACATCGTCTTCGCCGACGCCGACCTCGACGCCGCCGAGGAACTGGCCTTCTTCGGCATCTACTACAACAAGGGCGAGATCTGCACCGCCGGCTCCCGCCTGCTCCTCCAGCGCCCGGTCCACGACGAGCTGGTCGAACGCCTCGTGGCCCGCGCCGCGGCCCTGCGGCCCGGCGACCCGCGCGACCCCGCGACCCTGTTCGGGCCGCTCGCCCACCGCGGGCAGTTCGAGAAGGTCAGCTCCTACATCGAGATCGGCCAGAAGGAAGGCGCCACCCTGCGCGTCGGCGGCACCGGCTGGACCCCGGAAGGCGCCTCCGCCGAGGGCCTGTACTTCCTCCCCACGATCTTCACCGGGGTCGACAACGGCATGCGGATCGCCCAGGAGGAGATCTTCGGACCGGTCCTGTCCATCATCCCGTTCGACACCGAGGAGGACGCCGTACGCCTCGCCAACGACAGTGCGTACGGCCTCGCCGCGGGCGTGCACACCAAGGACCTGCGCCGGGCCCACCGGGTCGCGTCGCAGATCAAGGCCGGCACCGTCTGGGTCAACTGCTACAACCAGTACGACCCGGCCGTGCCCTACGGCGGCTACAAGGCCTCCGGCTTCGGCCGCGAGTGCGGTCCCGAATCCCTGGAGAGCTACACCCAGACCAAGTCGGTCTGGATCGGCATGGACTAGCGCGCGCCCCGGCGCGCCGCACCACATCTGAGGAGAGCCATGACCCTGGGCATCATCGGCACCGGGCGCATCGGATCGACCCTGGCCAGGATCCTGGTGGCCGCGGGCCGGCCGGTCGTCCTGGCCAACGCGCGCGGCCCGCACACCCTCGCCCCGCTGGTGGCCGAGTTGGGCCCCGCCGCCCGGGCGGCGACGGCCGACGAGGCCGCGGACCGGGCGGACGTCCTGGTGCTGATGGTGCCCTTCGACGGCGGCCCCGGGCTGCTGCCGGCCGCGGCCGTCCACGGCAAGGTGGTGGTGGACGCCATGAACGCCTTCGGCCCCGGCGGGGTGCCCCGCGACCTCGGCGGCCGGGCCTCCAGCGAATTGGTCGCCGAATGGTATCCGGACGCCCGCGTGGTGAAATCCCTCAACACCATGCATTTCGAGACGCTGGCCGTGGCCGGAAAGGCGCCGGGGGAGCGGCTCGCCCATTACGTGGCGGGCGACGACGCCAAGGCCAAGGAAATCGTCGCGGAAATCCTCACCGACCTCGGATTCGCCGCCGTGGACACCGGATCGCTGCACGCCGGTGGAATTCTCCAGCAGCCCGGCGGGCCGCTGTTCAACCGTCCGCTCACGGAAGCGCAGGCATGGGAATGGATCTCTCGCTGAACGTCAACGGTTCCGCCCGGCGGTTCTCCGCCGACCCGGGCGAACTCCTGGTCGAACGGCTGCGCGACGGACTCGGGCTCACCGGGACCAAGGTCGGCTGCGACACCGGGCAGTGCGGCACCTGCGTGGTCCGGCTCGACGGCAGGTCCGTCAAGAGCTGCCTGGTGCTGACCGCCTCCGCGGCCGGCTCCGAGGTCACCACCGTCGAGGGGCTCACCTCCGTCGGCGGCGACCTCACCCCCCTTCAGGAGGCCCTGCGCCAGGAGCACGCCACCCAGTGCGGCTTCTGCACCCCCGGCATGGTCATGGCGCTCGGCGAACTCGTCGACCGCGCCACCGCCGACGGCGCCGCCCCCAGCGAGCCCGAGATCCGCGAATGGCTCACCGGCAACCTGTGCCGCTGCACCGGCTACCACAGCGTCGTCCGCGGCGTCCAGCGCGCCTGCGCACCGAGACAGGAGGGGTGAGCGCCATGACCACAGCGACGGGGGAGCACCGCGTCCTCGGCCGACCGCTGGACAGCAGGGAGGACCCGCAACTGCTGCGCGGCGAGGCCAGGTACGTCGCCGACATCGACCTGCCCGGCACCGCCCACATGGCCATCCTCGGCAGCGACCGGGCCCACGCCCGGATCCTCTCCATCGACACCCGGGCCGCCGAGGCCATGCCCGGCGTCCTGAAGGTGGCCACGGCCACGGACTTCGCCGACGTGATGCCGCTGCCCTGCATCTGGGTCCCCGGCGGGGTCGAGAGCCACTTCCCGCCCCACCCCTACGGACTGCCGGGCGCCCGCCCGGTGCTCACCGGCGACACCGTCCGGCACGTCGGCGACCCGGTCGCCGTGGTCGTCGCCGAGACCCCGCGCCAGGCCGCCGCCGCGCTCGCCGCCGTGCAGGTGGAGTACGAGCCGCTGCCCGTGGTCACCCGCGCCGACCACGCCCTGGAACCCGGCGCGCCCCAGCTCCACGACGCCGTGCCCGGCAACCTCAACGCGTACTGGACCTGCGGGGACAAGGACCGTACCGACGCCGCGATCGCCGCCGCCGAGGTCACCGTCTCGCTGGACCTGGTCAACCAGCGGACCATCAACAGCCCCATCGAGCCCCGCGGCGCCGTCGGCGACTACGACGCCGCCACCGGGGAGTACACCCTGTACGCCTCCACCCAGGGCCCGCACAACCACCGCTTCCTGCTGGCCGCCCTGGTCCTCGGCATCCCCTTCAACAAGCTCCGGGTGATCGCCCCGACCGTCGGCGGCAGTTTCGGCACCAAGGGCTACCTGTACCCCGACATGGCGCTGGTGCTGCTGCTGTCCAAGGCGCTGGGCCGGCCGGTGAAGTGGGTCGACACCCGCACCGGCCTGATGAACTCCACCGTCCAGGGCCGCGACCACCGCCAGCACGTCACCCTCGCCGGTACCCGTGACGGCCGGATCACCGCCGTCCGCTGCACCAGCTACGCCAACCTCGGCGCGTACCCCTCCACCATCGGACCCGGTGTCGCCACCGCCCTCATGGGCCGCTCCATCACCGGCATGTACGCCGTCGACGCCGCGTTCTGCGAGGTCTACGCCGCCTTCACCAACACCGTCCCGCTCGGCGCCCAGCGCGGCAGCGGCCGCGCCGAGGCCGCCTTCCTGATGGAACGGCTGGTCGACCGGTACGCGGGCGAGATCGGCATGGACCCCGCCGAGGTCCGCCGCCGCAACCTGGTCCCGGCCGAGAAGTTCCCGTACGACAACGGCCTCGGCTGGACCTACGACTCCGGCAACTACCGGGAGAACTTCGACAAGGCCCTGGAACTGTCCGGCTACGCCGACATGCCCGCCCGCAAGGCCGAGGCCCGCACCCGCGGCAAGCGGCTCGGTGTCGGCCTGGCCACCTACGTCGCCATCTGCGGCGTCGGCCCCTCCACCCGGATGTCCCAGGAGGGCATGCTCGGCGGCACCTGGGAGAGCGCCAACATCCGCATCCACCCCACCGGCGAGGTCACCGTCACCATCGGCTCCGCCTCCACCGGGCAGAGCCACCGGACCGTCTTCGCCCAGGTCGCCGCGGACGAGCTGGGCATCGACCCGGAGCAGGTGCAGGTGTACCAGGGCGACACCCTCAAGGCCCCGTACGGCCAGGGCACGTACGGCTCGCGCTCGTACAGCATGGCCGCGCCCGCCGTGGCGCTGACCGCCCGCAAGCTCAAGGCCAAGCTGGTCCGGGCCGGCGCGGTGTTCCTCGGCGTCCCCGAGGACAAGGTCGTCTACGCCGACGGCGGGGTCCACGAGGTGGGCAACCCGGAGAACGCCAAGACCTTCTCCGAACTGGCCATGGCCCTGTGGTACGGCTGGGGACTGCCCCCGGACATCGAACCGGCCCTCGACGAGACCACCCACTTCGACCCGCCGGACTTCAACTACCCCTTCGGCACCCATGTCGCCGTCGTCGAGATCGACGAACTCACCGGCGAGACCGAGGTGGTGGCCTACACGGCCGTCGACGACGCCGGGAACATCGGCAACCCCCGGATCGTGCAGGGCCAGATCGAGGGCAGCATCCTGCACGGCCTCGGCCAGGCGCTGATGGAGGCCGCCGTCTACGACACCGACGGCAGGCTGCTGACCTCCGACCTCACCCGGTACGCCCTGCCGCGCGCCGCCGACGCCCCCTTCTACCGGCTCGACCGGACCGTCACGCCCACCCCGCACAACCCGCTGGGCGCCAAGGGCGCCGGTGAGATCGCCACGGTGCCGCCCGCCGCCGCCGTCACCAACGCGGTGGTCGACGCCCTGTCCGACCTGGGGGTCCGGCACATCGACATGCCCCTCACCCCGGAGAAGGTCTGGCGCCGCCTGCGAGGAGAAGACCAGTGATCATCGGCGAACTCGACTACGTACGGCCCGCCGGCCTCACCGAGGCCCTCGCCCTGCTCGCCGGCCCCGGCGCCCGGATCCTCGCCGGCGGCCAGAGCCTGCTGCCCGACCTGCGCGCCGGCACCGACCGGGCCCGGCTGCTGATCGACGTCCGCCGGCTGGCCGAGCTGCGCGGCATCACCCCGACCGGGGGCGGCGGGCTGCGGATCGGCGCGGCCACCCCGCTCGCCGAGCTCGCCACCGACCCGGCGGTCCTGGCCGGGGCGCCCGAACTGGCCGCCGCCGCCCGGGCCAACGGCGACCCGCAGGTACGCAACCTCGGCACCGCCGGCGGCAACCTGGTGGCCACCGGCCGGCCCACCGACCTGCCCGTCGCCGCGCTCGTCGCCGGGGCCCGCGCCGAACTGGCCGGACCCGACGGGCGCACCACCGTCACCACCGAGGAACTGCTGACGGCCGGCGTCCCGGCCGGCAGCATCCTCACCGCCCTGCTGGTCCCGGGCGGCGGCCCGGCCGCGGCGTTCGAGAAGACCGCCGACCGCGCCAGCCGCTACCCGGTCTGCGCCGCCGCCGTCCGGATCACCCCGGACGGCGTGCGGATCGCCGTCACCGGCGCCACCGCCCGCCCGCTGCGGCTGTACGACGTCGAGCAGCGGCTCGGCGCGGGCGGCGGGCACCGCACCGAGGCCGTCCTCGCGGCCTTCCGCGCCGAGCCCCGGTCGCTGTTCGTACCGGGCCGCGGCACCTCGGCCGAGTACCTCGGGCACCTCGCGGGCGTGCTCACCGCCCGTGCGCTGGCCCGGGCCGCGGCGGCCCTCGCCTGACCGCCTTCCACCGGAGGGAACGCAGTGTCATCCAAGACGACCACGGGAGCCGCGGTGCCACCGGCCTACGGGACGACGGGCGCGGCCAGAGGCTCCGGCTTCTGGGTGGTCGGCGCGGTCCTGGTGCTGCTGATGCTCTCCTCCTCCGTACCGTCCGCCCTCTACGTGCTCTACCAGCAGCGCTGGGACCTGTCCTCCGGCGCGGTCACCGTGGTGTTCGCCGTGTACGCGGTGACCGTGCTGGCCGGGCTGCTGCTGTTCGGCTCGCTCTCCGACACCCTCGGCCGGCGGCCCGTGCTCGGCGCGTCCCTGGTCCTGGCGATGGTTTCCATGGCCCTGTTCGCCGGGGCGCAGGGCCTGATCCTGCTGCTGGCCGCCCGCGCCGTGCAGGGGCTCGCCGTGGGCCTGGCCACCGGTGCGATGGGCGCCGCACTGCTGGAGCTCAGCCCGCGGTCCCGGCCCGCGCTGGGCGCCCAGGTCAACAGCGCGGGCCCGACCGTCGGCATCGGCCTCGGCGGCCTCGGGGCCGGACTGCTCGTCCAGTACGCCCCCGCCCCCACCGCGCTCAGCTATCTGCTGCTGGTCGGGGCGTTCGCGGTGGCCCTGGTGGGGGTGGTCCGGATGCGTGAGAGCGCCCCCGGCGCCGGCGGGCGGTGGAAGGTGGCCCCGCACCGGATCCGGGTCCCGGCGCCGGTGCGCCGCCGGTTCGCCGTCCTGGTGCTCACCATCGTCGCCGTCTGGTCGGTCGGCGGCTTCTACCTGTCACTGGGCCCGCATCTGGCGCTGTCCCTGCTGCGGAGCACCAACTACCTGGTGGGCGGAGCCACCGTCGCCCTGCTCGCGGGCGCCGCCACCACCGCGCAGCTCCTCCTGGGCCGCACCCCGCCCCTGCGCACCGCCCTGCTGGGACTGACCGGGTTGATCGCCGGGCTGGGCCTGGTGCTGCTGTCCCTCGGGCTGCGGTCGGCCCCGGTCTTCCTCGGGGCCACCGCCGTGCTCGGGGCCGGCTGGGGCGCGGCGTTCCTCGGGTCCTTCCGGGCCCTGAGCGCGCTCGCCACCCCGGAGCACCGCGGCGAACTGACCGCCGCCGTCTACGTGTTCGCCTACCTCGCGATGAGCGTGCCCGCCGTGCTGGCCGGAGTGCTCACCGGCGTCCACGGGCTGCACCGCACCTCGGTCGGCTTCATGGCCGCCGTCGCCGCGGTGTGCGCCGTGGCCCTGCTGGTGACCCTGCGGCTGGCCCGGCGGACCCCGGCCGAAGGGAGCCCGGCATGACCCTGTCCGACACCACCGGGGCCGCGGGGGGCGGCCCGGAACTGCGCAAGGCCCTGCACGGGCTGGAGATCTTCGCCGGTCTCACCGAGGAGCAGCTCGACTGGCTGGTCTCGGTGTCCGAGCCCCGGGTGCTGCCCGACGGCGCCGTGCTCTTCCGCGACGGGGAGGAGGCCACCGGCTTCCACGTGCTCCTCGACGGCGGGCTCGTGGTCACCAAGGTGGTCGACGGCCGCGAGGAGGTCCTCACCCGGCACTCCACCGGCGGCGTGGACGAGGACCACGACGGCAAACCCTCCGCGGCCCACCGCTTCACCGGCGAACTGCCGCTGCTGACCGACGGCGCGTACGTCGCCACGGCCGCGGCCAGCGGCCCGGCGACCACCGTGGTCACCTACGCCCGGCCGGTCTTCTTCGAGATGCTCACCCGGTGCCAGGGGGTCGCGGCCGTGCTGCTGCCCGTCCTGGCCTGGCGGATCAAGTCCTCCGAGGTGCAGGCCCGCAAGCGGGCCACCGTCGAGGCGCTCGGCACCCTGGCCGCGGGCCTCGCGCACGAGCTGAACAACCCGGCGGCGGCCGTCGCCCGGGCCGCCCAGGAGCTCGGGCCCGCCCTGGACCTGCTCACCCGGACCGCGCAGTCCTGGGGAGCGGCGGCCGGGGACGCCCAGCGCGCCGTCCTGGACCGGCTCGCCGACGAGCTGGAGAAGGTGCCGCCGCCGGCCACCACCGACCCCCTGGCCCAGGCCGACGCCGAGGAGGAGATCACCGACTGGGCCGATGAGGCCGGCGCCGCGCGCCCCGGCCCGCTCGGCGCGGTCGTCGCCGACCTCGGTCTGGAACTGGGCTGGCTGCTGGAGCGGCTCGAAGGCGTCACCGAGGCCGCTCTGCCCGCCGCCCTGGACCATCTCGCGGCCCTGCTGGAGGCCCGGGCGCTGGCGGCCGAGCTCCGGGCGGCCGGCCCGCGGATCTCCCAACTGGTGGCGGCCACGAGGGATTACGCCAATCTCGACCGCGCGCCCGAACAGCGCTTCGCGGTCACCGACGGCCTGGAGAACACCCTGGTGGTGCTCCGCGCCAAGCTGACCGGGATCGGCATCGTCCGCGACTACGCGCCCGACCTGCCCGAACTGACCGGATATCCAAGCGAGTTGAACCAGGTGTGGACGAACCTGGTCGACAACGCGGCCGAGGCCATGGAGGGTTCCGGGACCCTCACCCTGCGCGTGCACACCGAGGGCACCTGCATGGTCGTCGAGATCACCGACACCGGCCGCGGCATCCCCGAGGGCGTCCTGCCGCGCATCTTCGAGCCCTTCTACACGACCAAGGACGTCGGCAAGGGCACCGGGCTCGGACTGCACCTCAGCTACCGGATCGTCACGCAGCGGCACCGGGGCTCGATCACCGCCCGCTCCGTGCCCGGAACGACCCGGATGACCGTCCGGCTGCCCCTGGCCTCCCGCTGACCCGTTCCGACCGACCCATCCACCGAGGAGAAGGAGTCGTCATGGCCACGTACGACATCGCGAAGCTGCACCCGGTCTTCGTCCGCCAGATGGAGGCCCTCGCGGCCCTCGACATCGACGCGGTGATGAAGAACTACACGGAGGACGCCGTACTCCTGCGGTACGAGGGCGTCTCCGTCGGCATCGACGCCGTTCGCGAGACGTTCACCGGCTATCTCACCCTCAAGCCCGCCCTCGTCGAACTCCAGCAGTACGTCGAGACCGAGGACACGATCTTCTACCGGGCGATCATGAACCTCAACGGCGAGCCGGAGCACGCATTCGGGACACTCGTCGTCCGCGATGGCCGGATCTGGCGCCAGACGGCCGGCTTCGGAAGCTGACCGGAAGCCCACCGGCGATATCCGGGTAGCGTGTGCGGGGAGGGCGGGGGAAGCGCCCTCCCCGCTGGCGTCCGAGACGTCCGAGACGAAGGGGAGGACATGGAATCGGAGACCGGCCGGATCGAGGCCTTCAGCGACGGTGTATTCGCCATCGTCATCACGATTCTGGTCCTGGAGATCAAAGTGCCCGAGGAGAAGGGAACCGAGCTCTGGCACGGATTATGGGAACAATGGCCGCACTATGCGGCGTACGTGGTGAGTTTCCTCATCATCGGCGTCATGTGGGTCAACCACCACACCATCTTCGTTCATCTGAAGAAGGTAGACCGGCCGCTGATGTTCCTGAATCTCCTGGTGCTGATGGTGGTGTCGGTGATTCCCTGGACCACGTCGGTCCTGGCCGAGAACCTCACCGACGCGGATTCGGCCAACATCGCCGCCATCCTCTACAGCTCCTGGACCGTGGTCTACGCCCTGGCGTTCCTGGCCCTGTGGTGGCACGTGACCCGGGAAGGACACCTGTTCCACGACAAGGTCGACAAGGACGGCGCCCGCGCCACACGGATGCGCTTCGGTCTCGGCGCCATCGCCTATCCCTGTACCGTCGTCCTGTCCCTATTCTCCGCGCCCCTCACCCTCGCGGCACATTTTCTGATCGCCATCTACTACGCGGCGAACCAGATCCCGATCCCTCTCGTGGTAGAGGAAGAGCGGCTCGAATCTGACAGCGACCTCAGGAAGTAGCCGCCGGCCCCTACGGGCGTTCCTGCCGGTCAAGTAGGGTGTCGGATCCAGCTCTGGTCGCGGGGGAGGCGAACATGGCTCGCGCAGTCATGCAGGAGGAATCCAGCAAGGAAATCTCCGAGTCGATCGACGCACTGATTTCACTGTTCTTCGAATCCTTACCCCGGCGGGACCAGCGAAACTGGGCCCGCGTATATCTCGACGGCCTCGTCCGCACCACCGGGAAAAAGACCATCCGCAACATCGCCGGCACCGGCGCCAGTTCCGTCGAGCAGAGCCTGCAGCAGTTCATCAGCAAGTCTCCGTGGGACTGGACGCCCGTCCGCCGCTCCCTCGCCCAGCACCTCGAACGGACCGCCCAGCGCCCGCTGGCCTGGGTGGTCCAGCCCATGGTCATCGAGAAGGCCGGCGACCGCTCGGTCGGGGTCGGCCGCCAGTTCGTCCCCCAGCTCGGCCGCACCGCCAACTGTCAGCAGGCCAGCGGGATATGGCTGGCCTCCAGCGAGGCGAGCTTTCCCGTCGAATGGACCCTGACCCTGCCCGCCCCCTGGACCGGCGAACTGCTGCGCCGCCGCCGGGCGGGCATCCCCGACACCGCCCGGTCCCAGACCCCCGCCCAGGACGCCGTGCACGCCGTCCAGCGGATGGCCGCGCACTGGCAGCTCCAGCGCCGGCCCGTGGTGATGGAGGCGGCCAACACCGACATCCCCCAGTGCGTGGAGTCCCTCGCCCTGCACGACATCCCCTTCGTGCTCAAGGTCGACGGCTCCCTGCCGGTCTCCTTCGGCGGCGGCCGCCACAAGCCCGGACCGCACACCGCCGCCGCCCGCGAACTCATCGACTCCCTGCGCTCCCAGCGCCGGGTCGTCGAATGGACCCGGCACGGACGCGCCGAGGGCGCCGTCACCCTGCTCACCTCCGCCCCGGTCCTGACCACCGGAGCCGAGGACCGGCCCGCGCCCGTGCCGCCCACCCCGCTGCTGCTCGTCGGCGCCTGGACCGAAACCGCCCTGCTGCCCTCCGAGTTCTGGCTCACCAACATCGTCGACCGGCCGCTCGCCCAGCTCTTCCTGCTCGCCAAGCTCACCGACCGGGTCGCCCTGGACTTCACCGAGGTCTGCGAACCCGCCGGCATCCGTGACTTCGAGGGCCGTTCCTTCCGCGGGTGGCACCACCACGTCACCCTCGCCAGCGTCGCCCACGCCGCGACCCTGATCGGCTCCCGGGGCCGGGCCGCCACCGGCGGACCGTACGCCGCCGCCCGCCACGCCCCCGCCC
>NZ_RPRY01000441.1 GCF_003949795.1 Streptomyces sp. WAC06614 | reverse complement strand
CACCCTCACCCCCACCCCCCGTCCCGTCGGCCGTGCGTCCCGGGCGCTCAGCAGCTGATGCTGCCCCTGCGCAGCGCGTGGCCGCCGGTGTTGCTGTCGTCCGCCCAGTACACCGGCTTGCTGCCGGCCACGCACTCGCCGGCACCGGCCGGTGCGAAGCCCTCGTTGTTGAGGTTCGCCATACCGCTCGGGCGGTCGATGACGGCGGTGGCGGCGAAGACGCCGGAGGCGTCGACCTGGAAGGTCCGGTGCCGGCCGGAGCAGGTGTCGTCGCACACCGCCCACAGGCGCGCCGCCTGCGGCTCCCACTGCACCTCCATCACCCCGGCCATGCCGCTGCTGACCGAGGCGACCCGGGTGAACGCGCCCGAGTCCTGGAGGACGTAGCCGTACAGCATGCCGGTGCCCTCGACGCCGAGGAAGAACACGCCGTCCGCGTGGGCGCCGTAGCCCGCCGGGTCGTACGCGGCGCCGGTCGACTCGTCCTGGAAGCCGGCCCCGGTCAGGTAGCTGTCGGGGACCCAGGTGATGCCCTCGAAGCCGAGGTTGGAGCCCACGGCGGGCAGGCCGGCGGTCAGGTTCCACTCGCGGGTGGCGGTCAGCGTGGTCCCCGTGCCGCTCACGTCGTACTTCAGGACGGACAGCCGGCTGGTGCCGGAGGCGTCGCCGTTGCGCTCGCTCGCCACGAACACACCGCCCGCCGCACCGGCACCGGTGACCGTGACGCCCTCGCTGTCCGGGGCGCCTGTGCCCCTCGGGAACCGCAGGGTCTTGCCCGAGGCCCAGCCGCCCGTGGTGTCCGGCGTCCAGCCGCCGGAGCCGTTCGGGACCAGGCGCCAGAGGGTGCCGGAGTTCTGCGCCCCCCACATCACGTTCCCCTCCAGGGAGAGGCCGCTGAGGTCCGGGCCGAAGACGTTCGAGGCGTCGGCGGTGGTGACCGCGCCGCTGCCGGGCCAGGCCACCGGCGTACCGCCGCCGCCCGTGCCACCACAGGCGTTGGCGGAGCCGAGGGTGACCTGGGAGGCCTGGCCGAACGCGCCGGTGCCGTCCGGGCAGCGCGACCACGACCGGTCGGAGTGGCTGGTCCAGGTGAAGCCGTCGACCTGGGTGGTGCCGTCCGCCAGGTACAGCCGGGCCTTGTCGCTGGAGCCCAGACCGAACGAGCCGTGCACGTCGAAGGCGCGGAAACCGCCCGGGGCCAGGGTGGTCCCGGCGGCGATCTTGTACTTCGAGCCGTTGTTGTCGTCCTTGAGGATCCAGCCCGAGACGTCGACCGTCGTCGTGCCCTTGTTGTAGAGCTCGATCGAGTCGTTGACGCTGCCGGTGGTCACCACCTCGTTGATCCGCACGTCGGCGGCCGGGGCCGCGTGCGCCGGGGCGACGGCCAAGGCGCCGGCGGCCAGGGCCGGGCCGAGGACGCCGGCGGCGAGGAGGGACAGGGTACGGCGCCACGGGGGCACGCGCGAAGGGGTCACGACATCCGTCCAGGGGTCGGTCCGACAGGGGGCTGGCTGCACGACGGTCGCGACGCCCCCCGAACGCCCGCCCTCGACCGGGTGATTGACCCGTGAACGGTGGACGAACCGAAGCGGAGGCGGGTCAGTCGGCGGTCGTGTCCACGGCCGGCGGGGTCCATTCCTCGCGCAGCATGCCGAAGAGCACCCGGTCGTACGTCCGCCCGGCCACGCGCACGGCCTTGCGGCGCCGGCCCTCCTCGCGGAAGCCGAGGCGGGTGAACGCCCGTACGGCCCGCTCGTTGCCGCTCCAGGTGTCCAGTTCGAGCCGCTCCACCGGGTGGGCGCCGAACAGGTGGTCCACCAGCAGGCGCAGGGCCTCGGAACCGTGGCCCCGGCCCCAGTACTCCCGTTCGCCGATGGTGACACCGACCGTGGCCGAGCCGGCGTACGGATCGAGGTCGCGGTAGTCGACCATGCCGATCGGCCGGCCGTCGGTCACGGTCTCGACCGTGAGGACGGCCGCCTCGCGCGGGACGAGGCGCAGCATCGAGCCGAAGGCGAGCTCGACGGCCTCGGCCGTCACCGGCCCGAAGCAGGGGTCGTCGGCGGTGGCCCAGCGGACCACCTCGGGGTCGTTGCGCCACCGCAGGTGGTGGACGGCGTCGTCGGCGGACAGGGCGCGCAGTCGGACGTGCGTGCCTTCGAACATGGGGGCTCCTGTGCAGAGGGCGGCCGGGCCGTACCCGGAAGACCCTTCATGATCATGTCGAGTGGCGTCACCGGGGCGCAGGAGAGACGCGGGTCACACGCGGCCCCGTCGCCTTCTCGTCCGGCTTCGCCGCCGTCCCGCCCGGCCCCGTCGCCTGGGCGTCCGCGCCCGAAATTCAGGTGCGGCCCGGGGCGGCGTGCGGTCGGATGGGGGACATCCATCTCCCCGCCCAGCCGAAGGACCCCGCCCACGTGCAGGCCGCCGTCACCGTCACCCCCGCCCGCGTCCCCGAACTGCTGCTCGGCCTGGCCACCGTCCGGCCCGTGTTCCTCTGGGGCGCGCCCGGCGTCGGAAAGTCCTCGCTGGTCAGGGAGTTCGCCGAGTCGCTGGGGCTGGAGTGCGTGAGCCTGCTGGGGACGCAGCTCGCGCCCGAGGACCTGATGGGCGTGCCGCAGATCCGGGACGGCCGCAGCGTGTTCTGCCCGCCCGAGGCCATCGCCCGTGACGAGCCGTACTGCTTGTTCCTCGACGAGCTCAACGCGGCGACCCCGGACGTGCAGAAGGCGTTCTACTCGCTGATCCTGGACCGCCGCATCGGCAGCTACGAACTGCCCGCCGGATCCCTCGTCATCGGCGCCGGCAACCGCGCCACCGACAACGCCCTCGCCCGCCCCCTCGCCTCCGCCCTCGTCAACCGCCTCGCCCACGTCCACCTGGAGGTGTCCGTCCGGGACTGGCTGGTCTGGGCGGGCGAGCACGGCATCCACCCCTGGATCACGGACTACCTCACCGACCGGCCCGACCACCTGTGGTCCAAGCCGCCCAAGACCGAGGAGCCGTTCTCCACCCCGCGTTCCTGGCACATGCTCTCCGACGCCCTGCACTCCTTCGGTCCCGCACTGGACGAGGACACCCTCAAGATCCTCGCGCACGGCACGCTCACGCCCGCGCACGCCGTGTCCTTCTGCGGCTACGCCAAGATCGTCCGCCATGCCTACGGCATCGACGCGATCCTCAAGGGCGACGCCTCCTGGCCCGCCCGGCTCGCCGACCGCGATCTGCTCTACTACCTCGCCGACGCCTTCCGCGGCCGGCTGGTCAAGGAGCTGCCGGCCCGCAAGGAGCACGTCTCGCCCGCCCTGCGCCAGACCGCGCACCGGGCCAAGTCCCTGCTCGTCCAACTGGCCGAGATCTCCGTCGAGGTCGCCCAGACCGTCATCGCCGACGACGCCGACGGACAGCCGGTGCTGCCCGCGTGGTTCCTGGTGGAGGCGGCCCGCGACATGCCCCGCCTGGTCGAGGCCCGCCGGTGAGCACCCGCCACGGCACCAAGGGCGCCGGCAAGGACAAGGCCAAGGCCAAGGCGCCCGACCCGGCCACCGAGAGCTACCTCGAAGGCCGGGCCAAGGCACTGCGCCACCCCGCCTACGCCGCCCTCGAAGCCGAGTTCTGCCGCAGCCAGGACTGCCGCCTGTGCCCGCGGACCGGCCTGGTCCGCATCGACTCCAACGGGGTCCTGCACGCCCACCCCACCCGGCACGCCGAGCCCGGCGCGTGGGCCTGGGCCGTCGCGCACGGCCTGCTCCACCTGGGCTTCGGCCACGTACCCGCCGACAAGGCCACCGACCGCACCCAGCCCGACGCCTTCGACCTCGCCGCCCGCTGCGCGGTCGTCGGCCGGTTCCTGCGCAGCAGCCCCGTCGGCACCGCGCCCGACACCCTGCCCGCCACGTTCCCGGGCGGTGACGAGGAGCAGCTCGCCGCGCGCTGGCGCCGCGACGGGCTGCCCGCGGCCTACGCCGACTGCGGCACCGCCGGGCCGGAACCCGACCAGGTCCTGCGCTCCTGGCAGCACTGGCACGACCCGGCCCCCGACTGGCAGACCGCCTTCGCCGCCGCCCTCACCCGCAGCGTCTCCGCGGCCATGGACACCGCCGCCGGGCGGGACCCGGACGCCCCGCGCAAGCCCTGGGACCTGGCGCTCAACTGGTTCGTCTCCGCGTACCCCCTGCTCGGCGGGATCGCCGCCGGCCTCACCGTGGTCGCCGACGCCGAACTCGCCCGCGCCCGCGACATCTCCGTCGCCGCCGTCTCCGCCCGGGCCGGCGAGATCTACGTCAACCCGCTGCGCCGCTTCACCGACGAGCAGTGGCGCTTCGTGCTGGCCCACGAGATGCTGCACGCCGCGCTGCGCCACGGCGAACGCTGCGGCGCCCGCGACCCCTACCTGCACAACGTCGCCGCCGACTACGTCGTCAACGGCTGGCTGGTGGAGATGGGCATCGGCGAGATGCCCGAAGGGCTGCTGTTCGACCCCGCCCTCGCGGGCCTGTCGGTCGAGGAGGTCTACGACCGCATCGCGACCGACCTGCGCCGCCGCCGGCGCCTGGCCACGCTGGGCGGCAAGGGCCGCGGCGACATCCTGGGGGAGCCGCTGCCCCACCCGCACAGCCGCCCGTACGCCGACCTGGACGAGTTCTACCGCCGCGGCCTCGTCCAGGTCGGCGTACGGGCGGCTGTGCGGGTGGGGCAGCGGCTCCCCCCTGTCACCTAGAACAATCTCCGAGCCCACGAGACAC
>NZ_RPRY01000440.1 GCF_003949795.1 Streptomyces sp. WAC06614 | reverse complement strand
GTTCCGGGCGGAGGCACGGCTGCTCGGCGGGCTGCACTCGCCGTACGTCGTCGGGCTGTACGAGTACGTGGAGGCGCCGGACGGCGCCGCCATCGTCATGGAGCTGGTGGGCGGCGTCGGGGTGAGCGAGGGACCCGGGCCCGGGGCCGGTGCGCCCGAGCCCGACGGCGAGGCCGAGGCCGAGGCACTGGCGGAGGCCGAGGGGGACGCGGACGCCGACGGCGACGCGGACGCGGACGCCGACGGCGACCCCGAGGGCGGGGCCTGCGGGCCCGGGCCGCCCGTCGGCGGGGCCGCGCTCGTCGTCGCGAAGGCGCTCAGCGCGCCCGTGCCGCCCGGCCGGCCCGTCGCCGAGGCCTGGGCGAACAGCAGCAGGGCGCCCAGGACGAGCGCCACGCCGGCGCCCAGCCAGCCGCGCCGGCCCGGGTTCCACAGGGACGTGGTCGCGAACGCCGTGGTGGACGCCGGGGTCACGGCCGCCGAGGGGAACAGCAGCGGCAGCAGCGCGGCCAGCGCCGCCAGCTTGCGCTGGCCGCGCTCCTCCCAGTCCTCGCCGTACGCCGACGAGGCCACGCTCTCCAGCTCGGCGACGAACGCCTCGGCGTTCTCCGGCCGGTCCTCGGGGCGCTTGGCCAGGCCCCGCCGGATCAGGGGGCGGACCGGCTCCGGCGCGTCCGCCTCGGGGACGGGGCCTTCGATGTGCTGGAGCGCCAGCTCCGCGAAGTTCTCCCCGGCGAAAGGTTTCCGCCCGGTGAGGCACTCGAAGAAGGTCGCCGTCGCCGCGTACACGTCGGCGGCCGGCGAGGCCGGCTGCCCCTGCCACTGCTCGGGCGCCATGTACGCGGGCGTACCGGCCACGCCCGGGGTGCTGCCGCGGTCCGCAGCGATGCCGAAGTCCACGAGCTTGGACGTGCCGTCGGCCGCGACCAGCACGTTCTCCGGCTTGTAGTCGCGGTGCACGACCCCGGCCTCGTGGGCGGCGGCCAGGCCCAGCAGGGAGCCCTTCAGCACCACCAGGGCCGCTTCCGGCTCGGTCTGCCCGGCCTGCTTGAGCAGGGCGCGCAGGGCGACACCGTCCACCAGCTCCATGACGATGGCGGCGCCGTCCGGCGCCTCCACGTACTCGTACAGCCCGACGACGTACGGCGAGTGCAGCCCGCCGAGCAGCCGTGCCTCCGCCCGGAACTCCCGGACGAACGCCGGATCGCGGCGGAGGCGGTCGCTGAGGTACTTCACCGCGACGGGGATGCCGGTCCCGTCGTGCACGGCGAGCACCACGCGGCCGCTGCCGCCCGATCCGAGTTCTCTGGTCTCCGTGTAACCGGGGACCGTCCACGCCTTCATTTCCGTCCCCCCTGAGATGGGTCACTCCACCCCCAGGGACACGGAAGGGCCGTGGCCGGTTCCCGACCCTACGGTCCGCTCAGGCGGCGGCCCGTCGCGTCCGGATCATCGCGTGCAGCCGGTCCGCGGCCGCCCGCCCGAACGCGGGGTCGTTGATGTGGGTGTCGTAGTCGTAGAGCTGCGCCGCACTGCCCCGCAGCCCGTCACGCAATGCCGTGAACAGGGCCCGGTCGGCGGCGGGGTCATGATAGGGCCCGCCGGGAGCGCCCAGGGTGGACAGTCCGCGCTTCGGGATGCACACGGCCGTCGGGCCGGTGGCCCCGCGCAGTTTGCCCGCCACCAGCCGTCCGATCTCGGCGCATTCGGCCGGGGTCGTCCGGATCACGGTGATCGACGGGTTGTGCACCCGCACCCGGCGGAACCGGGCCCGCTCCGGCAGCGTCTCGGGCGGCCCGAACTTCACCATGTCCAGCGCCCCCAGGCTCACCACCTGGGGGACACCGGCCCGTCCGGCCGCGGTCAGCCGGTCGGGGCCGGCGCTGAGGATGCCGCCGCACTGCTCGTCGGCGATCTCGCTGAGGGTCAGGTCCAGCACCCCCGCGAACACCCGCTGCCCGGCCAGCGTCTCCAGGGTCCGGCCCCCGGTGCCGCTGACGTGGAACACCAGCACCTCGTAGCCCAGCTCGGTCAGGCGCTCGCGTGCGGCGTCCACCCCGACGGTGGTCACCCCCGCCATGCTCGCCGCGACCAGCGGCCGCGCTCCCGTGCCGAGCTGGGCGGGCAGGACCCCGCGGGCGGCCCGGGAGAAGCCCTTGGCCATCCCGGCGATGGCGTCCACGGCGTTGGCCAGCACGGGGGCCGAGATGGTGTTGATCCCGGCGATGTCCACCACGCTGTACATCATCGTGATGTCCGTGGAGCCGACGTACTTCGCCACGTCCCCGGACGCCATCGAGGACACCATCACCTTCGGCACCCCCAGCGGCAGCGCCCGCATCGCCCGGGTGGCGATGGACGTGCCGCCGCTGCCGCCGAGCGCCAGCACCCCGTGGAGCCGGCCCTCCTCGTGCAGGCGCAGCAAGGTCGCCTCGGCGCCCCGCGCCATCGTGGTGACGGCCGCGCCCCGGTCGGCGGCCGCCCGTAGTTCCGACAGTTCCGTTCCGGCGGCCCGGGCGACGTCCTCCCGCGGCACGTCGGCGGGCACCCGGGGGTCGCCCATGATTCCGGTGTCGACCAGCATGACCTCGACGCCGGCCCGCAGCAGTCGCTCGCGGAGCCAGCCGTACTCCACACCCTTGGTGTCCAGGGTTCCCACCAGCACGACGTTCGTCATGTGTGCAATGTCCACGCACCGCGGCGTGCTGGCAAGTCACCGGTGGCTCAACCACTCAATTGCGCCAACAGCCTCTCTACGAACGTCACTTGAGCCGCAATCAGGCGATTTCGAGCCACCTCCGGCACGCACCAGGCCACCCGGTCGAGCTCCGGGAACTCCTCCGTGCGGCCGGAACCCGGCGGCCACTCCAGGGTGAAGGTGCCCGGCACCATCAGGGCCGGGTCGAGGTCCGCCTCCACCGCCCAGACCGTCACCAGCTTCCCGTTGGACTGCCGTACCTCGCCCAGCGGCAGGTACGGGCCGTCCGGCGGCGGCAGCCCGATCTCCTCGGTGAACTCCCGCCGGGCCGCGTCCCGCGGGGTCTCGTCGGGGCCGTACTCGCCCTTGGGGATGGACCAGGCCCTGGCGTCCTTGTGCGCCCAGTACGGGCCGCCCATGTGACCGAGGAGCACCTCCACGGCCCCTTCGTGCCGCCGGAACAGCAGGAGTCCGGCGCTGCGCTTGTCCGTCATGGGACATGCCTGCCCCGCCGGGGCCCGGTTCAGTGGTGCCGGTGCCCGCTTCACGGCCGGGCCGGTGTCAGTGGTGGTGCGGGCCGTCGTGGTGGACCGGACCGTGCGGTGCGGCGCAGTGCCCGTCCGGGTCCGCCCCGGCCCCTTCGCCCGCCCGGCCGACCGTCAGCAGGGCCTCGTGCTGGTGGTCGACCTGCAAGGTCGTGTGGCTGATTCCGTACTCCGTCGCCAGCAGCCGTTCCAGCTCCCGCCGGACCGCGTGGCAGTCGCCGCCGGGCTCGACCAGGACGTGCGCCGACAGGGCCGCCTGGCCGGAGGTGATGGTCCAGATGTGCAGGTCGTGGACCTCCGTCACCGGCCCGGGCGACACCAGCCGGTCGCCGACCGCGTCCGGGTCCAGATGGGCCGGGGCCGCCTCCAGGAAGATCCGGCCGGACTCGCGGACCAGCCCGTAGCCCGCCTTCACCATCAGCACCACCACGACCAGGGTGGCGATCGCATCGGCCTGCACGAACCCCGTGGTGAGCACGATCAGGCCGGAAACCGCCGTACCGATGAAGGCGAACAGGTCGTTGAGGATGTGCTGGTAGGCGCCCTCGACCGCCAGCGAGGAGCGGTTCGCCTTCGAGATGCACCAGGCCGCGGCCACGTTCACCACGATCCCGGCCAGCGCCGTCACCAGGACCAGACCGCCGGCGACCTCCGGCGGGTCGATCAGCCGGCGCACCGCCTCGTACGCCAGCCAGACGGCCAGCAGCAGCAGGGTCAGCCCGTTGGCCTGGGCGGAGAGTATCTCCGCGCGCTTGAGCCCGTACGTGAACCCGCCCCGGGCCGGCCGGGCCGCCAGCCGCATCGCGACCAGGGCCAGCACGATCGAGACCGCGTCGGTGAGCATGTGGGCCGCGTCGGAGATCAGGGCCAGCGACTGCGCCACGATGCCGACGACCACCTCGATCGCCATGAACGTGCCGATCAGCCCCAGCGCGATGGCCAGCCAGCGGCGGTCGGCGTCCGCGGCCACGCCGTGGGAGTGCCCGGCGTGCCCTCCGTCGCCCGCCTCGCCGTGCGCGTGGTCGTGTGCCCCGCCGTGCGCGTGGTCGTGCGCGCCCATGTCATTCCCCCGTCCGTCCGGTTCCGACGCGTGAAGTGAAGCGCACCTTCGCGTTCGGGGCAAAGGCTGCAACGGGGACCGTTGTCATTCCCCATAAGAGGCCGCTGACCTGCGGTGATGCCGGGGGAGGGGGGTCGTGGGAAAATCGGCGCATGGTCCAGCGCCCCGGCGTACCGGCCGCGCCCGAGCTCGTCCTGGAGACCTCCGCGGGCCGCACCGTCCTGGACCCGGACCGCGTCTACCACGTCGGCCGGGACCCCTGGTGCGAGATCTGCCTGGCCGACGAACGGGTCTCCTGGCACCACGCCGTGCTGCGCACCGACGGTGACCACTGGACCGTCGAGGACGAGGACAGCACCAACGGAACCTGGGCCGACGGCCACCGCGTCCACGCCTGGGACGTCGGCCCCGGCAGCGAACTCCGCTTCGGCAGTCCCTCCGACGGCCCCCGAGCCGTCCTGACC
>NZ_RPRY01000439.1 GCF_003949795.1 Streptomyces sp. WAC06614 | reverse complement strand
CTCCCCCGGCGAGCCCTCCCCCGACGACCTGGACCAGCCGCGGCTGCCGGTCCTGCTGGAGGCCGTGCTCAGCGTCGGCTCCGAGCTGGAGCTGCGCACCACCCTCCAGCACCTGGTCGACTCCGCGGCCGAGCTGTGCGGGGCGCGGTACGGCGCGCTCGGCGTGGTCGACCCCGAGCGCGGCCGGCTGACCGAGCTGATCACCGCCGGGATGACCGACGAGGAACGGGCCCGGATCCCGCGCCTGCCCGACGGACGGTCGGGCCTGCTGGGCTGCCTGATCCAGGACCCGCGCCCGCTGGCGGTCCCGGAGATCGCCGACGACCCGCGCTCGGTCGGCTTCCCGCCCGGGCACCCGGTCATGCACGCCTTCCTCGGCGTCCCGGTCCGGGTGCACACCCAGGTGTTCGGCAACCTCTACCTCGCCGACAAGCACGGCGGCGGCCCGTTCACCGGCGAGGACCTGGCCCTGCTGCGCGTCCTCGCCTCCCAGGCCGGCATAGCGATCGGCAACGCCCGGCTGTACGACACCGCCCGGCGCCGGGAGCGCTGGATCGAGGGCGCGGCGGCCGTCACCACCACGCTGCTGGCGGGCCGCCCCGCCCAGGACTCGCTGATGTGCGTGGCCGAACGCGCCCGGCTGCTGGCCGACGCGGCCGCCGGGGTGGTCCTCCAGCCGACCCCCGAGGGCGGCATGGAGATCGTCGCCGCCTCCACCCACGACGACCCCGGCGACCTGGTCGGGACCACCATCGCCCCCGGCAGCCCGGTCCTGCGGCAACTGCTCGGGGGCGAGCCCGTCTTCATCGAGGACTCGGCGACCGATCCGCGGATGACCACCCGGGTGCGCGAGCGGTTCGGGCCCAGCATGATGCTGCCGCTGCAGAGCGGCGGCCAGCTCATCGGCACCCTCGCCCTGCCGCGGCACCGGGGCGGGAAACCGTACGACGCCGTGGACCGGCTGCTGGCCTCGCAGTTCGCCTCCCAGGCCGCGCTGGCGCTGGTCCTGGCCGACGCCCAGCACGACCGGGAGCAGCTCGCCGTCTACGAGGACCGGGACCGGATCGCCCGTGACCTGCACGACCTGGTGGTGCAGCGGCTGTTCGCGACGGAGATGATGCTGGAGAGCACCCGCCGCCGCGCCGCGAACGCGACCGGCGAGGACGGGGCCGGCGCGGACGAGGTCGGCGACGACCTGGGCCGGGCCGTGGACGAGCTGGACTCCACGATCCAGGAGGTGCGCACCGCCATCTTCGCCCTCCAACAGCCGCCCGGCGACGCGCCGACCACCGTGCGCGGACGGGTGCTGCGGGAGACCGGCGGGGCGGGGGTGGTGCTGGGCTTCCAGCCCTCGGTGCACTTCGCCGGGGCCGTCGACGTACTGGTGCCGGACACCGTCACGGCCGGCCTGCTGTCGGCGCTGCGCGGCGCCCTGGCCGCGGCGCACCGGCGGGCCGAGGTCACCTCGATCGACGTCGAGGTGGACGCCCGTCCCGACCTGGTCCGGCTGACCGTCACCGACGACGGCCGCACGGAGACGGGCACCCGGGGCACGACGGTGACCTGGGAATCGGCGCTGTAGGCACCGGAGGCATCGCGGCAACCGGCCCGTCCGCCGGCCCGTCCGCCGATCGTTCAACGGACGTTGAGCGCGGGGCCGCACGCTCGTCCCATGGAACTGACACGTCTGCGCCGCACGACGCGCGAGCGGGGGACGACCCACGCACTGACCGTCCATGTCGTGGCCGACGCGGCCGACCGGCGCGACCTGCGCGAGCTGCGGGAGTTCCGGGAGCTGTACGCGGCCGGCTCCCCCGCCGCCGTCCCCGCGCCGGTCTGGGACGGCTACGACGAGGAGGCCCTGCTGCTGCTCTGCCGCGACGGCGACCGGCCGGTGGGCGCGCTGCGGCTGACCCGGCACTGGGCCGAGCGCGGGGAACTGCTGCCGTACTTCCACGAACTGCCGGAGGTGCTGCGGGCGGATCCGGTGGGCTTCGCCAACATCGGCCGGGTACTGCTCGCGCCCACCCACCGCGCCTCCGCGGACGTGGCGGCGGCGCTGTTCCACGCCGGGGGCACCTGGTGCGCCCGGACCACCCCGCTGCGCCGGTACGCCTCGGCGGTGCTGCCGTCGGTGGTCCGCTTCCACCGGCTGTTCGGGGCCCGGGTGAGCCACGGCCCCGTCCCGGCGCCGGGGATCCGGGACGGCCTGGTGCTGATGACCGGCGGCCTGCGGGCCACCGCGGAGGCCACCGCGGGCTGGCTGACGACCCGCCGATGGGCCCTCGTCGACACCGCCCCGCCGACCCCGCCCGACCTGTGGCAGCGGCCCTGACCCGGCCGCCGGACGTCAGGCCCCGGCGGGGCGGGCGGCGGCCCGCAGCGCGATCCGGGTGTTCGACTGCGCCACCCCCGCCTCCCGCTTGAGCCGCCGCAGCAGGTCGTCGAGCGCCGCCGGGTCGGCGGCCCGGGCCCGTACGAGGTAGTCGTGCGCGCCGGTGACGTGCACCACCTCGGCGATGCCGGGCAGCTTGGCCACCTGCCGCTCGAACTCCTCGTTGGTGGTGTCCTGGCGCAGGGTGACGTCGATGAAGACGACCAGCCCGCCCCGGGTGTCGGCGGCCGGGTCCACCACGGTGGTGAAGCCGCGGATCACGCCGTCGCGGCGCATCCGGCGCACCCGGTCGGCGGCGGCGTTGGCGCTGAGCCCCACCCGGACCCCGAGGTCCCGGTAGGAGATCCGCGCATCCTCCTGCAGGATCCCGAGGATCTCGCGGTCGAGGCGGTCCATGCAGCGATTGTCGCAGCCGGCGCCGATATCCGCGCCCGTCGCGCGGTGTGCGGGCCGGAAGCTGCGGCCATGACCGAACTGATGACTCCGGCGCTGTCCGGTGCCGCCGCCGGCCTGGGCGTGGCGATGCCGATGGGCGCCATCAGCGTCCTGCTGCTGCAGGACGCCATGCGCCACGCCCGTACGGCGGTGGCGGCCGCGGCCGGTGTCGCCGCGGTGGACCTGGCGTACGCGGCGGTGGCCACGGCCGTCGGCCCGTGGGTGGCCGGCCACGTGACCCCGGTCGAGGCCTGGGTGCGCCTGGCGGCGGCCGCCGTCCTCCTGGCGATCGCCGCCCACGGCCTGTGGACGTCCCGCACACGGGCCGGAACGGCGGCCGCGCCCGCCGATGCACGGGCCGGAACGGCGGCCGCGCCGGCGGATGCAGCGGCCGGAACGCCGGCCCCCGCCCCGGCCGGTGCCGGACGGGCCTTCCTCCGGTACGTCGGGCTCACGGCGGTGAACCCCACCACCGCCCTCTACTTCGCCGCCCTGACCACCGCCCAGGGCGCGGCCCTCGGCGGCGGGGCCGCCGCGGCGGCGTTCCTCGGCGGGGTCGGGGTCGCCAGTCTCCTGTGGCAGCAACTGCTCGTCGGGGTCGGCGCGTTCGCCGGGAGCCGGATCTCCGGGACCGCCCGGTCCTGGACCTTCCGGCTCGGATACGGGCTGGTCGCGGCCTGTGCCGTAAAGATCGCCCTGCCGCTGCCGTAACCCCCTAGGGTGAAGCCGTGACCACCCGTCTCTCCGCCCGCGCGGCCCTCGCGTCCGTAGCCGACCCCGGCAGCTTCGCCGAGCTGCCCGTCCCCGTACGGGAGTCCGCCCCCGACGGCCCGCTGGGCTGGACAGGGTACGACGACTCCCGGGCCCGTGCGGCCGCCCGGACCGGCGAACAGGAGTCGGTCGTCGTCGGCACGGCCCGGGTCGGCGGCCACGAGACGGTGCTGATCTCCTTCGAGTTCGGCTTCCTCGGCGGCTCCCTCGGCGAACGCACCGGCGACCGGCTCGAAGCCGCCTACGCCCATGCCCGCGACCACCGCCTGCCGCTGGTCTCGCTCATCGCCACCGGCGGTTCCCGGATGCAGGAAGGCATGCTCGCGCTGACCCAGCTCCAGCGCGTGGCCCGCCAGTCCGCGCTCACCCGGGCCGCCGGGCTGCCGCAGCTCGCGGTGCTGCGCGACCCGACCACCGGCGGCGGCTGGGCCACCCTCGGCGCGGGCGCGGACGTGGTGCTCGCGCTGCCCGGGGCGCAGGTCGGCTTCGCCGGGTCCCGGGTGCGTCCGGCGGACGCCGATCCGGCGGCGTACACGGCCGAGGCACAGTACGCGGCCGGGTTCGTGGACGCCGTGGTCCCGGCGGCGGAGCTGCCCGCCACCCTCGGCACCTGGCTCCGGCTGCTGACCTCGCCGCACCCCGGTCCGGCCGAGCCCCCGGCCGCGCTGGGCGACGTACCGGGGGACGGGCCGGCGGCGGGCGGCTGGGACGCCGTGCAGCGGGCCCGGCACCCGGAGCGGCCGCGCGCCCGGGCGTACCTGGACGCCTACTTCACGCTGCGGCTGCCCGTCCACGGGGACCGGGCCGGCGGCACGGACCCGGGGATGCTGTGCGGCTTCGGCCTGCGCGGCGGCCGGACGATCGCCTACGCCGCCCAGTGCGGCACGGCCACCCGCCCGGCCGGCTACCGGGCCGCGGCCCGGCTGATCCGGCTGGCCGACCGGCTCGGGGTGCCCGTGCTGACGCTGGTCGACACCCCGGGCGCGGCCAACGACGCCGAGGCCGAGCACGGCGGGGCGGGCGCCGCCATCGCGGACGCGTTCGCGGCGGTGGCGGCGGCCTCGGTCCCGGTGACCACGCTCGTCATCGGCGAGGGCGGCTCCGGCGGCGCCCTGGCCCTGGCCGCCCCCGACCGGACCTGGGTCACCCCGGACAGCTACTTCTCGGTGATCGCCCCCGAACTGGCCGCGGCCATCCTCAAGCGCC
>NZ_RPRY01000438.1 GCF_003949795.1 Streptomyces sp. WAC06614 | reverse complement strand
GGCCGGGGCGACCCGGCCGGGGCGATCGGGTGAGCCGGGGCCGCGGGCGGCAGGAACGCCGAAGGCCCGGATCCTTGAGGATCCGGGCCTTCGGTTTCAGTAGCGGGGACAGGATTTGAACCTGCGACCTCTGGGTTATGAGCCCAGCGAGCTACCGAGCTGCTCCACCCCGCGTCGGTGAACACCACCTTACGCCATCGGGGGACCCTCCGCCGACCATTAACGGCCCGGCGGGCCGTCGGCGGCCCGGCCGGACCGGGCCCGAGCCGCTCAACAGCGGCTCGCCGGCGGCGCAGCAGCCGCCCAGCAGCGGCTCACAAGGAGGCCACGAACTTGGCCAGGTTGGTGCGCAGCCGCTCGATCTGCTCGTCCATCGTGAGCGTCTCCTCGAACCGGCCGCCCCCGCCCTCCGGCTGCTTCAGCCCGCGCACGTAGAGGGAACAGGCGAGGTCGGTGCACATGTACAGACCGGCCGAGCTGCCCTCGCGCCCCTCCTTGCCGCGCTTGCGGGCGGTCATCAGGGAGACCCCGCTGCCCGCGTGGACGGTCAGGCACAGCCCGCAGATGCTGCGGTGCAGCAGGCTCCGCCGGGCGGTCGGGTAGCGCAGGGCGATCCCGGTGGGGACCCCGTCGATCTCGGCGACCAGGTAGCTGCGGTCCGGGGCGGACAGGTCGCGCCAGCCGAGGAAGTCCAGGTCGGCCCAGGGCTGGGACTCCAGGTCGCGCGGGACCGGCAGGCGCGCGGCCTCGCCCTTGGAACAGTTCACGAAGGAGCCCCGGAGCTCCTTCTCGGTGAGTGACTTCATACGGCCCACGCTAGATTTCCTAGATATCCTAGGCAAACGCTTTTGACGTACGTCCGTCCCCGCCAGGCAGGAGCGACCCGCGTGCCCCGAGCAGGCCTCACCCCCCAGCGCCTCGTCGAGGCCGCGGCCGAGCTCGCGGACTCCGCCGGGCTGGACCACGTCACGATCTCGGCGCTGGCGCGCGGTTTCGGCGTCAAGGACGCCAGCCTGTACTCGCACATCCGCAGCCTCGACGACCTGCGCGCCCGGCTCGCGGTGCACGCCGCCGCCGAGTTCGCCGACCGCCTCGGCTCCGCGCTGGCCGGCCGTTCCGGCCAGGCCGCGCTGACCGCGTTCGCCGACGCCTACCGCGCCTACGCCGTGAGCCACCCCGGGCGGTACGCCGCCGTCCAGCTCCGGCTGCCGGCGGCCGTCCTGGCGGGGTCGCCCGGGCACGCCAAGCTGGTCGAGTACACGTACGCGCTCATGCGCTCGTACGACCTCGCCGAGCCCGACCTCACCGACGCCGTCCGCCTGCTGCGCAGCACCTTCCACGGCTTCGCCGCCCTGGAGGCCGCCGACGGCTTCGCCGCGGCCCGCCCGGTCCAGGAGTCCTGGACCCGCGGGATCGCCGCCCTGCACGACCTGCTGACGCGCTGGCCGACGGCCTAGGCCCGGCCGGCCTCCGGCTCGGCGGCCCGCAGGTGGTAGGTGGTGTCGACGCAGAAGTCGCCCGCGCTCCCCTGGATGGACAGCACGTACTCCCCCGGCACGAGCGGGTCGAGCGTGCCCCACAGCCCCCAGGCCACCCGGGGCAGCCCGGCGGCCAGGAAGCGCCGGGAGGTGGCCTGATGCAGCATCAGCGGGATCCCGTTCAGCTCCGCCCGGGCCAGGGACACCCGCAGCCGGAGCGGCTCGGGCCGCCATCCCCACGCCACGCGCTGGGTGTTGAGGACGGGGAAGAACAGCGGCCGGTCTGTCGGCACGGTGCAACGGCGCTCCACGCGCCCGCCGTAGGTGCCCGCGAGGAACCACACGTCGGACGGCTGCCGCCAGTGGGCGTGCTCACCGGTGCGGTCCACCACCGGACTGCGCCCGGCCGGCGCCGAGAGCGCCCACTTCCACCACCGCGCCGCCAGCTCCCCCGCACCCAGCCCGGACACCCCACGCTCCCCACCGTCACCACGAGCGCACCCGCACGCGCCGCCCACTGCCCCTCCGACCTGGCAATGCATCGCACTGTATCGCGCACGTGTACGAGGAGTACGCAGAAGCGCCCCGCCCGGCGAGGACCGGACGGGGCGCTTCCTGAGCGGTAGGCCATGTCGGACTCGAACCGACAACCAATGGATTAAAAGTCCACTGCTCTGCCAATTGAGCTAATGGCCCGCGGCATGCTCACCCCAGAGCATAGCCCCAGAGGGGCGCGCGGCCGATCGGGTATCGGCCGCGTGGCTCCCACGGGGTGTCAGCAGGGGCCCGTAGGAGGCGGACAGGGCCCGTACGCGGTGGCGTACGGGCCCTGTCGGGGTTCTGTCGGCAGGATCAGCCGTTGCGCTTCCAGCGCGGCTTGTCGTCGCGGCGGCCGAAGGAGCCGGAGCCGGACGGGCGGTGGTCGTCGCGGCGGCCGTAGGGGCGGTCGCCGCCGCCGGAGCGGAAGCCGCCCGAGGGGCGGTCGTCGCGGCGGTCGCGGTTGAACGGACGGTCGCCGCCGGAGCGGAAGCCACCGGACGGGCGGTCGTCGCGGCGGAAGCCGCCACCACGGTGGTCGTCGCGACGCTGGAAGCCACGGTCGCCACCACGGTCGCCACCGCGGTCGTCACGGCGGTCGAAGCCGCGGTCGCCACGGTCGTCCCGGCGCTGGAAGCCACGGTCACCGCGGTCGTCGCGACGCGGGAAGTTGCCGCGGTCACCACGGTCGTCACGGCGCTGGAAGCCACGGTCGCCACCGCGCTCGTCCCGGCGGTCGAAGCCGCGGTCGCCACGGTCGTCGCGACGCTGGAAGCCACGGTCACCACGGTCGTCACGGCGCTGGAAGCCACGGTCGCCACCGCGCTCGTCACGGCGCTGGAAGCCGCGGTCGCCACCACGGTCGTCGCGGCGGTCTCGACGGTCGAAGCCACGGTCGCCACCGCGGTCGTCGCGGCGCTCGTACGTGCGCTCCGCGCGCTCCTCCGGCTCCGGCGTGGCGGCCAGCTCGGCGGCGACCTCGGCCACCGCCGCCTCCGCGGCCTCGGCCACGGCGGTCTCCGGGTCCTCGCCGCGCTCGCGGGCGGCGCGGGCGACCAGGCGGTCGGCCTCGTCGCGGAGCTCGACGGCCCGGCGCTGCAGGCGCTCGAGCTGCTTGGTGAGCTCGGCGACCTCGCGCTCGGCCTGCTTGGCGGCGTTCGCCGCCGAGTCGGCCTGGACCTCGGTCAGGGAGCGGGCACCGGTGATCTCGGCGACCTCGGGGTCGAAGGCGCCGGCGCCGCCGACGATGTGGCGCGAGGCGTCCACGCCCGCGTCCTCCATCAGGCGGAAGATCTGGCGCCGCTGGTGCGGCAGGGCCAGGGAGACCACGACACCGGAGCGGCCGGCGCGGGCGGTACGGCCCGAGCGGTGCAGGTAGTCCTTGTGGTCACCGGCCGGGTCCACGTTGAGGACCAGGTCGATGCCGTCGACGTGGATGCCGCGGGCCGCGACGTCGGTGGCGACGAGGACGTTGACGTAGCCGTCCTTGAAGTCGGCCAGGGTCCGGGTGCGGGCGCCCTGGGTCATGCCGCCGTGCAGCGCGTCCGCCTTCACGCCGGACTCGCGCAGCTGCTCGGCCACGCGGTCGGCGCCCAGCTGGGTGCGGACGAAGATGATGGTGCGGCCCTTGCGGGCGGCGATGGCGGCGGTGACCGGGGCCTTGTCCTTCGGCTTCACGACGAGGACGTGGTGGGTCATCGTGGTGACGGCGCCGGCGGACGGGTCCACCTCGTGCGTGACCGGGGCGACCAGGTAGCGCTTGACCAGGGTGTCGATCTCGTCCTCGAGGGTGGCCGAGAACAGCAGGCGCTGGCCGCCGGTCGGGACCTGGTCGAGCAGCTCGGTGACCTCGGGCAGGAAGCCCAGGTCGGCCATCTGGTCGGCCTCGTCGAGGACCGCGACCTGGACCTGCTCCAGGGAGCAGGCACCGCGGTTGATGATGTCGCGCAGCCGGCCCGGGGTGGCGACGAGGATGTCGACACCGCGCTCCAGGGCGTAGATCTGGTTGCCCATGGACGTACCGCCGCAGACGACCTTCATCTTCAGGCCGAGCACGTCGCCGTACGGCTGGAGGGCGTCCGCGACCTGCATCGCGAGCTCACGGGTCGGGGTGAGGATGACGCCGCGGGGCTTCTTCTTGTCGGTGTGCCCGCCGGCCAGGGTGGCGAGCAGCGGCAGACCGAAGGAGAGGGTCTTGCCGGAGCCGGTACGGCCGCGGCCCAGGATGTCCTTGCCGGCCAGGGCGTCCGGGATGGTCGCGGCCTGGATCGGGAAGGGGGTGGTCACGCCGTTCTGGGCGAGCTTGCGGACGACGCCCTCGGGCAGACCGAGGTCGCCGAAGGTGATGGTCGGCTCGTCGTCCTCGGCGAGGTCGACGTCCACGTCGGCGACGTCCGCCTCGAGCGCCTCAAGAGTCTCGTCGACCGCAAGGGTCTCGACGGCCTCGATCGAGTCGTTCTCGGGCATGACGGCACGGTCGGAACTGGAAATGGACATGCGAATGCGAAAACCTTCCGGAGTCTCGGCACGCGCCCAAACTCCGTGATCGCAAATTCGACCGCCTCGATGCGGTCAGCCACGGCAAGGGAGAGTACGCGCCACACGGCGCTCTTCGGGTTCGGCGCCGGGCAATGGGATCAAACGATCTATAACCATACGCACCCTTCCCCCACCCTGGCAAGTCGACCGCGGTCACCCGGCCCGAACCGGCCCGGACCGTACGCCGCTCAGCTCGTCGGAGGCTGCGGATCCCCAGGTGGGGTGGGCTGCGGGTCGGTCGGCGGGGTCGGTGTGGGGTCCGT
>NZ_RPRY01000437.1 GCF_003949795.1 Streptomyces sp. WAC06614 | reverse complement strand
GCCCCGGCCCCCCGGCCCCTACCGGCGGCTGTTCACCCTGCCCGGCACCCGGGGCTTCACCGCGGGCAACCTGATCGCCCGCCTCCCGATGGGCATGTTCAGTGTGAGCGCGATCATGATGATCGCCGGCCAGCGCGGCTCCTACGCCCTCGCGGGCGCCGTCACCGCCACCGGCCTGGCCGCCACCGCCGTGGTCGGGCCCTGGACGGCCCGGCTCGTCGACCGCCACGGTCAGGCCAAGGTCGCTCTGCCGGCCACCGCCCTGGCCGTGCTCGGCTCCCTGTGCCTGGTCCTGGCCGTCCACACCGAGGCCCCCGCCTGGACCCTCTTCGCCTCCTACGCCGCCACCGCCACCACCCCCAACATCGGCGGGATGTCCCGCGCCCGCTGGACCCATCTCCTGCGCGGCCGGCCCGCCGACCACCACACCGCCATGGCCTTCGAACAGGCCGCGGACGAGGCCTGCTTCATGCTCGGCCCCGTCGTGGCCGCCGCCCTGTGCGCCTCCGTCGCCCCCGAGGCCGGCACCCTCACCGCCGCCGCCCTGCTCCTCACCGGCATGCTGCTCTTCGTCTCGCAGCGCTCGACCGAACCGCCGCTCACCCACGCACCCATCCGTCAGCCCTCCCCGCTCCGCTCCCCGGGCATCCGCCCCCTGCTCCTGTTCTTCCTCACCCTAGGAACGTTGTTCGGCGCCCTGGAGGTTGCCTCGATCGCCTACCTCGACGCGCACGGCCTGGGCGCCACCGCCGGCCCGGTCCTCGCGCTCCAGGCACTCGGCTCCTGCGCGGCCGGCCTCGTCCACGGCACCGGCCGCCCCCGCTCCCTGCCCGCCTGTGCGGCCGCCATGGCCGTCCTGATGGCCCTGCCCTGGGCCGCGGCCGCCACCGGCCGGGTGGGGCTGCTGGCCCTCGCCCTGCTGCTCGCCGGGATGGCCACCGCCCCGACGATGGTCACCGCGATGTCGCTGGTCCACCGCCTCACCCCGGAGGGCCGGCTCAACGAGGGCATGACCCTCGCCGTGACCGCGATCCTCACCGGTGTCGCGGCCGGCTCGGCGGCGGCCGGGGCGCTCACGGACCGGTTCGGACCGGTACCGGCCTACGCCGTCCCGGCGCTGGCCGCCGTACTGGCCCTCGTACGGGCGCGCCGGCTGGGCCGGGCCGTCGGCGGGAACCCGGCAACCGAGTGACCGTCCCCGCGAGGTGCCCACCACCAAGGCCCATGATCAGCTTTAACTGGTGGGGCCTCAGGCGCACTTCTGCGCACTTCCCTTCGCGGAGGACCTCCTTGTCTGCTTCCCGCTGCACGCGTGCGGCCCTGGTCGTCGCGGCCGTCACCGCGACCCTCCTGGTGCCGTCCGTACCGGCACTCGCCGACTCGACCGACATCCGCTTCTCCCAGCCGTACGTGCCGTCGATCGCGGCCGGTAAGACCGGCCGCGTCGTCATCACGGCCGTGAACGGCGCCGAGCCGGCCGTCAGTTCCACGTTCCGGATCACCGCGCCGGAGCGGACCACGTTTCCCGAGCCCCGCTTCTACTGGGGGGACCAGCGCGCGGCCGTCTCCTGCACCCGCTCGGCGGATGCGCGCCGGCTGACGTGCAACGCCGGCACCCGGGCCGGCTTCGTCTTCCCCGCCCACACCCGGACCCGGCTCGGTGTGACCCTGCGGGTCGACGCGAACGCGCCCGAGGGCACCACCCTCGACGGCGGCGAGTGGGAGACCGGCGCCGACGACCCGACCCTGTTCGCGGTCGCCACCCCGGTGACCGGCCCGCGCGGCGCGCAGGGCCCGAAGGGCGACAAGGGTGACCACGGCGAGGACGGCAAGCCCGGCCTGCCGGGCCACCACGGCCTGCCCGGCCTCCAGGGCCGTCCCGGCCCCAAGGGCGAGAAGGGCGACCAGGGCGAGAAGGGTGACCGCGGCGAACGCGGCGAGACCGGCGTCCAGGGCCCCCAGGGCCTCCGCGGCCCCGCCGGCCCCCAGGGCCCGCAGGGCGAAGCCGGCCCCCGGGGCCCGAAGGGCCACCAGGGCCCCAAGGGCCCGAAGGGCGAGGCCGGCCCGAAGGGCCACCAGGGCCCGGCCGGACCGCAGGGCCCCAAGGGCCCCAAGGGACCGCAGGGCCCGAAGGGACCCAAGGGCGAGCATGGCCCCAAGGGCCACCAGGGCCCGGCCGGACCGCAGGGGCCGAAGGGCTCGAAGGGCTCGAAGGGCTCGAAGGGCGAGCACGGCCCCAAGGGCCACCAGGGCCCCGCCGGACCCCAGGGGCCCAAGGGCCCCCAGGGCCCCCAAGGACCGCAGGGCCCCCAGGGCCCCCGAGGCCCGAAGGGCGACACCGGCAAGCCGGGCAGCGGCCACCACGGCGGCAAGGGCGATCACGGCGGCAAGGGCGGCAAGGGCGACCACAGCAGCCACGGCAACGGCAGTGGCAAGGGTGACCACAAGTACGCCCAGGCCCGCATCCTGGCCCCCGCCACCGGCATCGGCATCCGCTCGGGCCCCGGCACCGGCTACGCCCGGACCGGCAAGCTCACCGCCGACGCGGTGGTCGACGTCCAGTGCAAGGTGAACGGCCAGGCCGTCTCCGGCAACGCGGTCTGGTACAAGCTCGCCGACGGCCGCGGCTGGATCGCCGCCCGCTACGCACAGAACCTCAACAAGGTCCCGTACTGCACCACCCTCTAGCCCACGGCCACGGGACGCCGCACACGGCCTACGCCACACGGCACACGGCACACGGCACACGGCACACGGCATGACAAAGGCCCCGCAGCGTTCCGGCTGCGGGGCCTTCGCCCACATGGGATGAGTGGAGATGGCGGGAATCGAACCCGCGTCCAACGGTGCAGAGAGAGGGCTTCTCCGAGCGCAGTCCGCTGCGATTTTCTCGGCCCCGGAGATCACGCGGACAAGTCTCCGACGGGCCCAGTCACTGTTTGGTTTCCCTCCGACCCCCGTGACCGGGGCTAGAGGTTGAGATCCCTAGATGACGCCAGGATCCGGGTCGGGATCGCTCCCGGGCTGACGCTCCTCACAGAGGCTTCGTTTGTTTCGCTGAGATTAGGCAGCGAGGGCGAAGCGGGAGTTATCGCTCTTGGTGTTGGCGATTATTTTTTGCGACATAGGGTTAACGAGATCATTGCCGCTTCCTCGGCTCGCTTCCCCTGCCTCGACATCCGCTGTCGAAACCGATCATCCCCATGTTGAATTAACAAGCAGCATCCGCACCTCACCAGGGAGCGGCGCTGACGCCATGGTACGCGACCACGCACGTCGGAAGCTACAGGAATTAACCCCGCTGACGCCTGCGCACGGCCGACATGGCGCGGTCCGCCTCGCGGCGGTCCTGCTTCTCGCGCAGCGTCTGGCGCTTGTCGTACTCCTTCTTGCCCTTCGCCAGCGCGATCTCGACCTTGGCCCGGCCGTCCTTGAAGTACAGCGAGAGGGGCACGATCGTGTGACCCGTCTCCTGGGACTTCGACTCCAGCTTGTCGATCTCCTCCCGGTGCAGCAGCAGCTTCCGCTTGCGCCGGGCGCTGTGGTTGGTCCAGGTGCCCTGGCTGTACTCGGGGACGTGCACGTTGTGCAGCCAGGCCTCGTGCCCGTCGAGCTGCACGAAGCCGTCCACCAGCGAGGCCCGGCCCTGGCGCAGGGACTTCACCTCGGTGCCCATGAGCACGAGGCCGCACTCGTAGGTGTCGAGGATGTGGTAGTCGTGCCGCGCCTTCTTGTTCTGGGCGATCAGCTTGCGCCCTTTTTCCTTAGCCATAGTGCGGTCATTTTCGCACTACGGACCCACCCCGAGGCCACCCAATACCGCACGGGCCCGCTCCTCGGCGCGGTCGCCCGCCGCGAGGTCGGGGACGATGCCGCTGCCGTCGACGCGCAGCCCCGCCGGGGTGCGGTACGTCCCCACGGTCAGCTCGGCCACCGAGCCGTCGGGCAGCTGGGTCGGCATCTGCACCGCGCCCTTGCCGAAGGTGCGGCTGCCGACGGTGACGGCCCGGCCGCGGTCCTTCAGGGCGCCGGTGACCAGCTCGGCCGCGCTCATGGTGCCGCCGTCCACCAGGGCCACCAGCGGCCGTCCGGTGTCCCCGCCGGGCTCGGCGTACAGGGCGCGCTCGGTGCCGCGGACGTCGTACGTGGCGACCAGGCCGCCGTCGAGGAAGGCGGAGGCGGCGGTGACGGCCTCGGCGACCAGCCCGCCGGGGTTGCCGCGCAGGTCCAGGACGACCCCGGAGCCGGGCGGGGCGCCGCGCACGGCCCGGCGGACCTGCTCGCCGGAGCCGCGGGTGAAGGAGGCGACCTTGATCAGGGTGATCCCGCCGGGCAGCCGCCGTACGGTGACGGGCTCGGTGTGCAGCTGCTCGCGCCGCAGGGCGGCCGTACGGACCTCCTCGCCCCGGGCGAGCCGCAGCACGACCGGGGTGCCGGCCCCACCGCGCAGCAGGGCGACGACGTCGGAGGGGGCCAGGCCCGTCACATCGCGGCCGTCCAGGGTCAGCAGCCGGTCGCCGGGGGCGATCCCGGCGCGGTCGGCGGGCCCGTCGGGCTGGACCCGGTCGATCTCGACCCGGCCGTCACGGCCGCCGCGCAGCCACAGTCCGACGCCGGTCCAGCGGCCGTCGAGGTCCTCCTCGAAGGCCTGGAACTCGCCGCGGTCGTAGACCACGCCCCAGCGGTCCCCGCTGCGGCTGACCACCTCCTGGGCGGCCTTCTTGCCGGACTTGCCCTCGGCCGCGGCCTGGGCGGCGGCCCGGGCCACGGCCTCCCGGTCGGCGGTGCCGGCCGGGGGCGCGGAGGAGGGGGCGGGGCCCCGGCCGGCACCGCCGACCGGGAG
>NZ_RPRY01000436.1 GCF_003949795.1 Streptomyces sp. WAC06614 | reverse complement strand
CCTACCGGGCCCCGGGCCGCTTCCAGCACAACTTCGTGCGCGAGCACGCCCTGGACCTCGCCGCGACCCGGCGCGGCCTGGACCCGGTCGAGCTGCGCCGGCGCCGGTAGACCGGGTCCCGGCCCCGCCCGGCCGCCGCCCGCCCGGCCGGCTCCCGCGCGAGCAGGGCCAGGAGCCGGCGCCGCAGGGCCCGCCGCCGGATCCCGGCCACGATCCACGCGCCCACCCACAGCAGGAGCGTGGCGGCGCCGAGCGTCGTCCCCAGCCTGTGGACGAAGGATCCGTCCATCACGGCTCACCCGCCCGCACGATGCGCAGGCACCACAGCACCCCCAGCAGTTCCAGCAGACCGCCCACCACCAGGCAGGCCAGGCCCAGCGGGGTGTGCAGCAGCACCCGGAGCGGATCGGCGCCCATCGCCGTCCCCATCAGCAGCCCGACCACCGGCAGCACCGCGAGTACCACCGCCGTCGACCGCGCGCCCGTCAGCTCGGCCCGGAGGGACTCCTCCCGGTCCCGGTCGGCCCGTAACGCCGCTTCCAGCCGTTCCAGCCCGGCGGCCAGGGCTCCGCCGCCGTCCACCGACACCCGCCAGCAGGCCGCCATCCCGGCCAGCCCCTCCGCACCGGTCTCGTGGGCGGCCAGCCGCAGCGCCCCGGGCACGTCCCCGCCGAACGCCGCGGCGGCCAGCACCCCGGCCTCCGCCGCACCCGGCCCGCCGGGCCCGGCGGCCGTCCGCCGCATCGCGGCGGTCAGCGCCTGACCGGGCTGGGCCCCGGCCCGCAGCTCCCCGGCCACGGCGCCGCACAGGGCCAGCACCTCCGCCGCCCGCGCGTCCCGGGCCCGGGCCCGCTCCCGCCGCCGCAGCCAGCGCCGTAGCACCGGGACGGCGAGGAGACCCGCGGCCAGCGGGACCGGCGAACCGGTCAGCAGCGCCAGCACCGCCCCGGCGAGCGGGCCGGCCCACTCCCGCCGCCGCACCGCCCCGGCCCGGGCCGCGGCCAGCAGCCGCTCCCACGGCGTCGGCACCCCCGCCGGGGGCACCGCGGCGCCTCCCGCCAGGACCAACCGCGCCCGCCGCGCGGCCCGGTCGCCGCCGGCCGACAGCGAGACCGCGGCCGCGGCGCACAATGCGGCGGTGAACAGGGGCAGTTGTCCCGGCCATCCCGTCGCCCCGCTCATCGCACACCTCCCAGCAACGGCCGCAGCCGCTCCCAGCCCCGCTCCCGTACGAAGCCGCGCGCCGCCCAGCGCAGCGCGGGCACGGTGACCACCAGCCCGGTCGCGTCCCGCTCCAGAACATGGATCTCGGCGACCCGCCGCCGCCCGTCCCGCTCGCGCACCAGATGGACCACCAGGTCGAGCGCGGCGGCCAACTGGCTGTGCAGGGAGGCACGGTCGAACCCGGCGGCCGTGCCGAGCGCCTCCAGCCGGGCCGGGACGTGCGCGGCGGCGTTGGCATGGACCGTCCCGCAGCCGCCCTCGTGGCCGGTGTTGAGCGCGGCCAGCAGGTCGGCCACCTCCGGGCCGCGCACCTCGCCCACCACCAGCCGGTCGGGCCGCATCCGCAGCGCCTGCCGGACCAGGTCCGCGAGGGTCACCAGACCCGCACCCTCCTGGTTGGCCGGCCGGGTCTCCAGGCGCACCACGTGCGGGTGGTCGGGGCGCAACTCGGCGGAGTCCTCGGCCAGGACGATCCGCTCCTCGGCACCCACCAGCCCCAGCAAGGCGCTGAGCAGGGTGGTCTTGCCGGTGCCGGTGCCGCCCGAGACGACGAACGACAGCCGGGCCTCGACGACCGCCCGCAGGATGCGCGCCCCGCCGGGCGGCAGGGTGCCCGCGGCGACCAGCTCCTCCAGCGTGAACGCGCGCGGCCGCACCACCCGCAGCGACAGGCAGGCCGAGCCGACCGCCACCGGGGGCAGGACGGCGTGCAGCCGGGTGCCGTCCGGCAGCCGGGCGTCGACCCAGGGCCGGGCGTCGTCGAGCCGCCGCCCGGCGACCGACGCCAACCGCTGCGCCAGCCGGCGCACCGTCTCGGCGTCGGGGAAGGCCACCCGGGTCAGCTCCAGCCCGCCGCCGCGGTCCACCCACACCCGGTCCGGCGCCGCGACCAGGACATCGGTGACCTCCGGATCGGCCAGCAGCGGCTCCAGCGGGCCGGCGCCGACCAGCTCCGAGCGCAGCTCGGCGGCTGCGCCGAGCACCTCGGCGTCCCCCAGCAGCCGGCCCTGGGCGCGCAGCGCCGCGGCCACCCGGGCCGGGGTCGGCTCGGCCCCGCTCTCGGCCAGCCGCCGGCGCACCGCGTCGAGCAGGCCCGCGCTCATGCCGTCACCCCCTGCACCGGGGCCAGGGCCCGCTGCCAGAAGCCGTCGCAGAACGCGCCCAGCGGTCCCCGCCCGTGCGCCCCGGGCGGCTCGCCCTCGGCCACCCGGCCGGGCAGCCCCACCTCCCTCGGCACCTCGCCCGCGAGCGGCACCCGCAGCAGCCCGGCGACCGCCTCGGCGTCGAGCCCGGCCGGGCAGCGGCCGCGCACCACGGCGCGGACGTCCCGGGCGGCGATGCGCACCCCCGCGGCGACCCGGGCGGCCGCCGCGACCGAGCGGAGCTCGCCCGGCACCACCAGCAGCACCAGGTCGAGCTGGGCGAGCACCTCCGCCACCGCCTCGTCCACCCGCCGCGGCAGGTCGACCACGACCACGCCGCCGCGTCGGCGGGCGGCGGCCACCACCGACCGCATCGCCGCGGGCGGCACCACCACCCGGTCCCCGCGGTCCCAGCTGAGCACCCGCAGCGCGTGCAGCTCGGGCAGGGACTCGGCGAGGGCCCCGGCGGCCACCCGGCCGCGCGAGCGGGCGAAGTCCGGCCAGCGCAGCCCTTCGGCGCCCTCGCCGCCGAGCAGCACGTCCAGCCCGCCGCCGAGGGGGTCGCCGTCGACCAGGATGGTCCGCTGCCCGGCGCGGGCGGCCGCCAGGGCCAGGGCGCAGGCCAGGGTGGAGGCGCCGGCGCCACCGGCACCGCCGATCACCCCGACCGTCAGGGCGGGCCGTCCGGCGCCCTCGACCACATCGGCGATCCGGTCGACCAGCTCGCCCTCGGCCTCGGGCAGCCGCAGCACGCGCTCGGCCCCGAGCTCCACCGCCCACTGCCACACCGGCGGCTCGGCCGGCTCGCGTCCGACGAGGAAGACCCCCGCCCGGCGCGGTGCCCCGCGCACCCGCCGGGCCGCGTCGTCGCCGACGAGGACCAGTGCGGCGCGCTCCCACGCGGTTTGCTCCGGCACCGCCTGCTGCACATGCGGCTCGGCGCCCGCCGCGGCGCACAGCCGTAACAGGTCGTCCAGCAGCGCCGGGTCCTCCGTGACGATCAGCGGCCTGCCCTCGCCGGGCACCGCCCGCTCCGCCGCCCCTGGTGCTTCACACGACTTCGATCCAGCCACGTCCCGCCGCCCCCTTCTCGCCGAAATCCACGACCGCGCGAACTTCGCGGCCGGAATCACCGTGCAGCGATCCGGGAAAACACGTGGATCTTGGTCGAAAACTGTGGACGGTATGCCCCCTGTGAATAACTCGCTCACCCCAACAGGTGAGTTTCACAGTGCTGCGGAACGGCTACACAGCGTGACGATTCCAGGGTGACAAGGCGCGATGCCCGATCGGGCGCGTCAAGGGGAAGGAACGAACTGCCGGGCGGACGAACCGCGTCCGGACATGCGACGACCCCCGCCGGGGGGGAGAGCGGGGGTCGTCCCCACGGCCGACTCGGGGGGGGAGGAGTCGGACCGGGTTAGCACGGTCGCGAACGATCCGTGACTTCCATGGTGTACCCGAAGGCCTTCTCAGGCAAACCCACGCGCCCCACCTTACGCCGAATGGTGGGCGCATATGCTCGCCTCGTGGAAAACCAGTCCTTGCCGCACTCCTTGCCTCGCACCGCAGCCTTCTTCGACCTGGACAAGACGGTCATTGCGAAGTCGAGCACACTGACGTTCAGCAAGTCCTTCTACCGTGGCGGTCTCATCAACCGCCGGGCCGTGCTGCGCACCGCCTACATCCAGTTCATCTTCCTGGCCGGCGGTGCCGACCACGACCAGATGGAACGGATGCGCGAGTACCTGTCCGCCCTGTGCAAGGGCTGGAACCAGCAGCAGGTCCGCGAGATCGTCGCCGAGGCCCTGCACGACCTCATCGACCCGATCATCTACGACGAGGCCGCCTCGCTGATCGAGGAGCACCACACGGCCGGCCGCGACGTGGTGATCGTCTCCACCTCGGGCGCCGAGGTGGTCGAGCCGATCGGCGCGATGCTCGGCGCCGACCGGGTCGTGGCCACCCGCATGGTGGTCGGTGAGGACGGCTGCTTCACCGGCGAGATCGCGTACTACGCCTACGGACCCACCAAGGCGGAGGCCGTGCGCCAGCTCGCCGAGTCCGAGGGCTACGACCTCGCGCGCTGCTACGCGTACAGCGACTCGGCCACCGACCTGCCGATGCTGGAGGCGGTGGGCCACCCGCACGCCGTCAACCCGGACCGCGCCCTGCGCAAGGAGGCGTACGCGCGGGACTGGCCGGTGCTGGTCTTCAACCGTCCGGTCCGGCTCAAGCAGCGGGTGCCCGGACTGTCGATGCCGGCCCGGCCGGCGCTGGTCGCGGCGGCCGCCGTCGGCGCGGCCGCGGCCACGGCGGGCCTGGTCTGGTACGCGAGCCGGCGCCGGGCCGGCGCGGCGGCCACCGCCTGCTGACCGCCGTCCGAGCCACGCGGGATCCGGCGCGACGCGGACCGTCCGTGACGCCGCCCCGGCGTGGTGCCGCCCCGGCGTGACGCGGACCGTCCGCGACGCGCCGGATCCCGCGTGGCTCGGAC
>NZ_RPRY01000435.1 GCF_003949795.1 Streptomyces sp. WAC06614 | reverse complement strand
CGTGAACTTGATGACGCCCGCCCCCGGACCGTCGCCGTCCCCGGCGCCGCCGGAGCCCGGCGTCATCAAGTTCACGTGCGGCAAGGGCGAGGCCGCCGTATTCGACCCGCGCAGCCCTGGGCCGTGGCGATCACTGGCCAGAACACTGTTCGACGTCCGTCTGATCGACTGATGTCCGAGAGACAAGGAACCTTCGTAGATGAGCGCTCGGTACACGGCCCATGGGGGAGCGGCTGTGGGGACGGCGGTGATCCTGGCGTTCGCCCTGACCGGATGCGGCAACGACGCCAAGCCCGCCCCCGCCAAGGGCGCCGAGGCGACGGGCGCGAAGCCGCAGAGCGGGGGCCCGTCGCAGCCTTCGGGCGGCGCCCAGTCCCCGACGGCGACCCAGGTCCTGGCCACGATGAACGGTGAGGCGGGCATGGTGCTCACCATCAATTCGGCGGTACGGGACCCCAGCGGGTTCGTCACGGTCAGCGGCCAGCTGAAGAACACGGGAAGCGCGGCGTACGTCAACGCCGCGGCCTGGCGCGGCAACGAGTTGACGAACGGCGGCGTGTCGGTCGCCGGTGTCACGCTGGTCGACAAGGCCGCCAAGAAGCGGTACTACGTGCTTCGTGACACGGAGGGCCGCTGCCTGTGCACCACAGGTCTCGCGATCATCGAGGCGGGTCAGACCATGCCGTTCTTCGCCCAGTTCCCTTCCCCTCCAGCCACCAGCGCAGAGGTCGAGTTCAGCCTCCCGACCTTCGCCACGGCCACCATCAAACTCTCCGGGTGACCCCATGACGACAACCCGCCGCCCGGCCGCCGCACTGGCGGCCTCCGCTCTGGTCCTGGCCGGTGCCGCCCACCTCCTCGGCGCGACGAGCGCCCACGCCGACGGCGTGAAGCCCTCCGCACCGCCCGGCACGGAACCCTCCGCCTCGGCCCCGGTGCCCATCGACTCCAACTCGCCCGGCCTCAAGATCCCCCAGGGCGGCACCCTCGCTCCGCCCAAGGTGCTCGACATCGCCGAGGTCGTCGAGGACCTCGGCGGCGAGCAGCGGCGGCAGGAGACCAACCAGAGCGTCATGATGGCGCTCCAGGCCGAGGTGCTGTTCACCGAGAACAGCTCGGTGCTCAGTTCGCAGGCCGCCGCCCGGATCCAGGCCATCGGGCAGGAGATCAACCAGCAGAAGGCCACCCGCGTCCGCGTCTTCGGGTTCACCGACGACCAGGGCAGCTACGAGCACGGCCAGGAACTGTCCAAGCAGCGGGCCGACTCCGTCCAGGCGGAGCTGGCCAGGACCGTGACCAACCCCAACGTCACCTTCGACGTCCGCGGCTACAGCGAGGACTACCCGATCGCCGACAACAGCACCGAGGAAGGCCGCAAGAAGAACCGCCGCGTGGAGATCACCTTCCCCCGCGGCGCCGGCTAGGCGGCCGGCCGGTCCAGCAGGGCCGCCATCTCCCGGGCCCGGTGCGCCGGGCCCGGGCCGGGGGCGAGGGAGGCCACCGCCGTGGCGCCCTCGACCAGGATCAGCAGCTCCTCCGCGCGCCGCGCCGACCCCCCGGCCCCGGCGAGCAGCGCCAGCAGCGCGGCCTTGTGCCGCCGGACCACCGCCGGTGCGCCGGCGCCCAGTTCGCCCGCCGCGTTCAGGAACGCACAGCCGCGGAAGCCGGGCTCCGCGAACCACTCGGCCAGCCAGTCGAAGACGGCCCCCACCGGGTCCCCGGCCCCTTCGGTCGCCGCCCGCAGCGAGTCCAGCCAGCGCCGGTCGCGCCGCTCCAGGTACGCCGCGACCAGCGCGTCCTTCGCCGGGAAGAGCCGGTAGAGCCGCTTGAGGGGCACGCCGGACGCGGTCCGGATGCGATCCATGCCCACGGCCTGGATGCCCTCGGCGTAGAACAGCTCCTCCGCGGCGTCCAGGAGTCGGGTCCGGGCCTCGTCGTCGTCCATGCGTCCGAGCGTAGGGCATTCCCCCTTGATCAGAGAACGGGCGTTCTCTATGCTCGGCACCGGAGGGCGAGAACGAGCGTTCTCGACCCCTCTCGCCTCCTCTCGCCCCCCTCGTCACTGCCGCCCCCCTCGCCCCTCTCCGTCCTCACTCCCAGGAGTCGTCATGACCGATGCCCCTCGCCCGCCCCTGCCGCCGTTCACCGAGGAGACCGCCCGGGCCAAGGTCCAGGCCGCCGAGGACGCCTGGAACACCCGGGACCCCGAGCGGGTCGCGCTCGCGTACACCGAGGATTCCGTCTGGCGCAACCGCGACCGCTTCCTCACCGGCCGCGCCGAGATCCGCGCGTTCCTCGCCGACAAGTGGGCCACGGAGCTGGACTACCGGCTGCGCAAGGAGCTCTGGGCGTACACCGGCAACCGCATCTCGGTGCGCTTCGCCTACGAGTGGCGCGACGCCGGCGGCCAGTGGTGGCGCAGCTACGGCAACGAGCAGTGGGAGTTCGCGGACGACGGCCTGATGCGCCGCCGCGAGGCCAGCATCAACGACCTGGCCATCGAGGAGGGGGAGCGGCAGATCCTCACGCCTCGTGGTGCGCCTGCGTGATGATGTCGATCGCGACCTCCAGGGCGGCCTTCCGCTTCTCCTCCGGGTCGTCGCCCTCGATCTGTTGGAGGAACATCATCCCCGCGTGCAGCGTGAACAGCGCGCTCACGCAGCGCACCTGGTCCACCAGGGGCGAGTCGGCGGTGCGCAGCAGTTCCACCATGGCGAACAGGCGGCGCTTGACCGTCTCGCCGATGCTCAGTTCGCGCACAGCCGCCTGGTTCTCCTGCATGAAGCGGTACAGCGAGGCGCCCGAGGCCAGGGCCTCGCTGTAGCGGCGCAGCATCTCCTGCTTGGTCTCCAACGTCCGCGGCTGCTCCGCCGCCCAGGCGATCAGTTCGTCGATGGGACGCGTCTGGTCGTCGAAGACGCTGATCAGGATCTCTTCCTTGGTCTTGAAGTGGTAGTACAGCGCCGCCTTCGTGACCCCGAGCCGCTCCGCGATCTCGCGCAGCGACGTCTTCTCGTACCCCTGCTCGGCGAAGAGCTCCAGTGCGATGTCCTGGATGCGCTGGCGCGTGTTCCCACGGCGCTGCTGCGGGTTGGTGGACATGGCTCTCCCCATACTTGCTTGACGCCCGGCTAGTGACGGGTCTACGGTCCCAGTGTAATGACTAGCCGGTCGGCAAGTAAGTGTCGAGCGCCGGCCATCTGTAACGCAGCATGCACGACGCATGTACGGGGAGTGGACATGGGTGAGGCAGTGAACCGGGCGGGGACCTCCGAGGAGGTGAAGCCCCGTAGCGTGCGCGTCGTCCTGATGGCGCTCATGATCGCGATGTTGCTGGCCATGCTGGACAACATGATCATCGGTACGGCGATGCCGACGATCGTGGGTGAGCTGGGCGGCCTGGAGCACCTCTCCTGGGTCGTCACCGCGTACACCCTGGCGACCGCCGCCTCCACCCCCATCTGGGGCAAGCTCGGCGACATGTACGGGCGGAAGGGCTCCTTCCTCACCTCCATCGTCATCTTCCTCGTCGGCTCCGCCCTCAGCGGCATGGCCCAGGACATGGGCCAGCTCATCGGCTTCCGCGCCGTTCAGGGCCTGGGAGCCGGCGGCCTGATGGTCGGCGTCATGGCGATCATCGGTGACCTGATCCCGCCGCGCGACCGCGGCAAGTACCAGGGCATGATGGCCGGCGTCATGGCGCTGGCCATGATCGGCGGCCCGCTGGTCGGCGGCACCATCACCGACCACATGGGCTGGCGCTGGTCCTTCTACATCAACCTGCCGCTGGGCGCCGTCGCCCTCGCGATGGTCTCGGCCGTGCTCCACCTCCCCAGGAAGGAGCGGGGCAAGACGAAGATCGACTACCTGGGCGCCGCCCTGCTGACCGTGGCCATCACCGCCATCGTGCTCGTCACCACCTGGGGCGGCACGGAGTACGACTGGGCCTCCGGCCAGATCGTCGGCCTGATCGTCACGGGCGTGGTCGCGCTGACCGCCTTCCTCTTCGTCGAGACCCGCGCCGCCGAGCCGGTGCTGCCGCTGCACATCTTCCGCAGCCGCAACTTCACCCTCATGTCGGCGATCGGCTTCCTCACCGGCTTCGCGATGTTCGGCGCCGTGCTCTACCTGCCGCTCTTCCAGCAGTCCGTCCAGGGCGCCTCGGCCACCAACTCCGGCCTGCTGCTCCTGCCGATGCTGCTGTCGATGATGGCCGTCTCGCTGGTCGCGGGCCGGATCACCACCAACAGCGGCCGGTACAAGGTCTTCCCGATCGCGGGCAGCGCCCTCATGGTCGTCGGCCTCTACCTGCTGGCCACCATGGACACGAGCACCACCCGCCTGGTCTCCGGCCTCTACATGGCGGTCCTCGGCGCCGGCCTCGGCTTCCTGATGCAGATCACCATGCTGGTCGCGCAGAACAGCGTCGAGATGAAGGACATGGGCGTCGCCTCCTCCTCGGCCACCCTCTTCCGCACCCTCGGCGGTTCCTTCGGCGTGGCCCTGATGGGTTCCCTGTTCACCAGCCGGGTCCAGGACACCATGACCGAGCGGCTCGGCGCCGCCGGCGCCGGCGCCACCGGGGCCGGCGCCCAGCTCGACGCCGCGAGCCTGGCCAAGCTGCCCGAGGCGGTGCGCGAGGCGTACCAGCACGCCGTCGCCGCCGGCACCCACGGCGCGTTCCTGCTCGGCGCGGCCGTGACCGTGCTCGGCTTCCTCGCCGCCTGGTTCGTCAAGGAGGTGCCGCTGAAGGGCTCCGGCCCGGCCCCGGCCGCCGCCGAGGAGCCCACCGGGGCGCAGACCCAGCAGGCCCCGGTCGCCGGCTGACGCCACCACCCCCCGCCGCGGCCCCCGCACCTGCGC
>NZ_RPRY01000434.1 GCF_003949795.1 Streptomyces sp. WAC06614 | reverse complement strand
CCGCCGCTCCGTGACCGGCCGGCCGTTCCGTGCCCGGCCGCGCCGTGCGCCACCGCTCTCCGCCGCCCGGCGGCGCATCGTCATACATGACATGTTCAGAACAAGCCATAGCCATCTCCCGGAGACCACCACCCCCCACCGGAAGAGGAACACCGTGACCCCCACGCCCGCCCAGCGCTCCGGCGACCCGGAGCGCGACCTCGTCGTCGCGCTCGGCCCCTTCGAGGAACCTCAGCCGCGGATCGTGACGGCGGCCGAACGCGCCGGCTCCCTCGGCCTGCTCGACCTCGGCCGGGACCCGGCCGCCGCCCGCCGCGCCTTCGCCGAGCTGGCCCGTCGGCTCGGCCGCCGCTACGGGGTCCGGGTGCCGGCCGGCTGCCCCCTGGGCCCGGACGACCTGCCGGCCGGGGTGGACACCGTACTGCTCGCCGACCCGGCCCGGTCCGGGGAGGCCGGGGCCTGGGCCGCGGGCGGACGGCGGCGGGTGTGGGCCGAGGTCGTCGGGCGTGCGGAGGCCGCCGCGGCGCTGGCGGCCGGCGCGGTGGGGCTCGTGGCCAAGGGACACGAGGCCGGTGGCCGGGTCGGCGGGACCACCACCTTCGTGCTGCTCCAGCAGCTCCTGGCGGACCCGGCGGTGACCGTGCCCGTGCTGGCGTACGGCGGCATCGGCCCGCACACCGCCGCCGCGGCCCTGGCGGGCGGAGCCGCGGGTGTCGTGCTCGACGTCCAGCTCGCCCTGACCACCGAGGGGCAGGCCACGCTGCCGGCCGAGGTGGCGGCGGCACTGCGGGCCATGGACGGGTCGGAGACCACGCTGGTGGACGGGCACCGGGTCTACACGCGGCCGGGGCTGTCACTGCCGGCGGCGCCGGTCGCGGGGCTGCTGGGCGCCCGGGGGCTCGACCGGCAGCCGCTGCCCGTCGGCCAGGACGGGCCGGCGGCGGCCCGGCTGGCGGAGCGCTACCGCACCACGGGGGCGGTCGTGCGGGCGGTCCGGGCGGCCATGACGGACCAGCTCGCGCAGGCCGCCCGGCTCCGGCCGCTGGCGGCCGTTCCGACGGACCGTCACTTACCGGTCGCCCAGGGCCCGATGACCCGGGTCAGCGACCAGGCGGCGTTCGCGGCGGAGGTCGCCGCGGCCGGCGGGGTGCCGTACCTGGCGCTCGCCGTGATGGAGGGCCCGGACGTACGGCGGCTGCTCACCGAGACCGCCCGGCTGCTGGGCGACCGGCCCTGGGGTGTGGGGCTGCTCGGCTTCGCCCCGCCCGAGCTGCGCCGCGAGCAGCTCGCGGCCGTGGCCGCGGTGCGGCCCCCGTACGCGATCGTCGCGGGCGGCACGCCGGCCCGGGCGGCGCCGCTGGAGGCGGCCGGGACCCGCACGTACCTGCACGTGCCCTCGCCGGGGCTGCTGGACCGGTTCCTGGCCGAAGGCGCACGCCGGTTCGTCCTCGAAGGCCTGGAGTGCGGCGGCCACGTCGGGCCGCGGGCCTCCTTCCCGTTGTGGGAGGAGCAGATCGCCCGGCTGCTCGCCCACGCCCGCTCCGCGCCGCCCGGACCGGACGCCGGACCGGACGGCGGGGGGCCGGACGGCGGGCTGGACGTGCTGTTCGCGGGCGGGATCCACGACGCGCGGTCCGCGGCGATGGCGGCCGCGGCGGCCGCCCCGCTGGCCGGGGCCGGGGCCCGGGTGGGAGTGCTGATGGGCACCGCCTACCTGTTCACGGACGAGGCCGTGGCGGCCGGGGCGGTGCTGCCGGCCTTCCAGGAGGCGGCCCTGACCTGCACCGACACCGTCCTGCTGCACACCGCCCCCGGCCATGCCACGCGCTGCGCCGACACCCCGTACGCGGAGACCTTCCGGGCCGCCCGGCAGCGGCTGGAGGAGGGCGGGGCCGAGCCCCGCGAGGTGTGGGAGGAACTGGAGCGGCTGAACCTGGGCCGGCTGCGGATCGCCAGCAAGGGCCTGCGGCACGGGGAGGGCGGCGGCACGGTCCCGGTGGACGAGGAACACCAGCGCCGGGAGGGCCTGTTCATGCTCGGCGAGGTGGCCACCCTGCGCACGGAACGCACCACGATCGCCACCCTGCACCAGGAGGTGACGGAGGGCGCGACGGAGCTCCTGGAACGCCGCGCACGGGAGGTGGCGGCGACCGCTGCGGCGGATACGGCCGCGGTGGGTACGGGTGCAGTGGGTGCGGGTGCGGCGGGTGCGGTCGCCGGGACGGGAGACGCGGGATCGGCGCCTGCCGCGGCGGGGGCCCGGGCGGAGCCGACCGGGACCGGGGCCGGGACCGCGGCCCGGACCGGGGCCGGGGAGCCGCTGGACGTGGCGGTGATCGGGATGGCCTGTGTGTACCCGGGCGCCCCGGGCCTGGCCGAGTTCTGGGCGCGGACCGTGTCCGGCGCCGACGCCGTGCGCGAGGTGTCCGCCGACCGCTGGGACCCGGACCTGTACTACGACGCGGACCCCGCCCGGGCCGGGGAGCGCACCCCGTCCCGGTGGGGCGGATTCCTCGACCCGCTGCCGTTCGACGCGCTGGCCCACGGCATCCCGCCGACATCGCTGGCGGGCATCGAGCCCGTCCAGCTGCTGGCGCTGGAGATCTCGGCGCGGGCGCTCGCCGACGCCGGGTACGGCCCCGGGCGGGAGTTCGACCGGGGCCGCACCTCCGTGGTCTTCGGCGCCGAGGCCGGTACCGAACTCGCGGGCGCCTACGGGCTGCGGGCCCTGTACCCCGGCTATCTGGGTGACCTGCCGCCGGAGCTCGACGCCGCACTCCCCCGGCTCACCGAGGACTCCTTCCCCGGGGTCCTCGCCAACGTGATCGCCGGCCGGGTCGCCAACCGGCTGGACCTGGGCGGCGCCAACTGCACCGTCGACGCGGCCTGCGCGTCCTCGCTCGCGGCCCTGGACCTGGCCTGCCGCCAACTGCGCGACGGCGACAGCGACATGGTGCTGTGCGGTGGCGCGGACGTGCACAACGGGATCAACGACTACCTGCTCTTCGCCTCGGTCCGGGCGCTGTCCCCGTCCGGCCGCTGCCGGCCGTTCGACTCCGCCGCGGACGGGATCGCCCTCGGCGAGGGCGTGGGCGTGCTGGTCCTGAAGCGGCTGGCCGACGCCGAGCGGGCCGGGGACCGGGTGTACGCGGTGGTCAAGGGCGTGGGCGCGGCCAGCGACGGCCGCTCCCTGGGGCTGACCGCCCCCCGCCCGGAGGGGCAGCGCCGGGCGCTGGAACGGGCGTACCGGCGGGCGGGGATCGCACCGGCCGAGGTCGGGATGGTCGAGGCGCACGGCACCGGCACGGTGGTCGGCGACGGGACCGAACTGCGCGTGCTCACCGAGCTGTTCACCGAGGCGGGGGCCACCGCCGGGTCGTGTGCACTGGGCTCGGTGAAGTCGCAGATCGGGCACACCAAGTGCGCGGCCGGGCTGGCGGGGCTGATCAAGGCGGTGCAGGCGGTGCACACCGGGGTCCGCCCGCCCACCCTGCACCTGGAACAGCCCCACCCGGCGTGGGTCCCGGCGGCGAGCCCCTTCACGTTCGACACGGTGGCCCGGCCGTGGCCGGTGCCGGTGGAGCGGCGGATCGCGGGGGTCAGCGCGTTCGGCTTCGGCGGCACCAACTACCACGCGGTGCTGGCCGGTTACGGCGGGGCCGCCGAGCCCGGGCAGGCGCTGGCGGTGTGGCCCGCCGAGCTGTTCTGCTTCCGCGGCGCGGACCGGAAGGCCGCGGGCCGGGCCATGTCCCGGCTGGCGGGCCGGCTCGCCGAGAACGACGCGGCCGGGCGGCCGTGGGCACTGCGGGACCTGGCGGCGGAGGTCTCCACCCGGCCGGGGCCGGTGCAGGTGGCGCTGGTCGCCGCGGACCTGGACGAGCTGGCGGACCGGCTGGAGCGGGCCCGCGCCTTCACGGCGGGCGACGGCGTCCACGTACGCGCCCCGGAGTCGGCGGACCCGGGCCGGGTGGCATTCCTCTTCCCCGGCCAGGGCAGCCAACGGCCGGGCATGCTGGCCGACTTGTTCGTGGCGTTTCCTGCACTGCGGGAACTGCTGGAGGAGGCGCCGGAGACGGCCGCGGCGATGTTCCCGCCGGCGGCGTTCACCGCGGAGGAGCGGACCGCGCAGCGGGCGGCGGTGACGGACACCCGGGTGGCCCAGCCGGCCCTGGGACTGGCGGGTGCGGCCGTGCACCTGCTGCTCGGGGAGCTCGGCGTACGGCCGGACTGTGTGGCCGGGCATTCGTACGGGGAGCTGACCGCGCTGTGGGCGGCGGGCGTGTACGACCTGCCGTCGCTGCTGCGGCTGAGCCGCCGGCGGGCCTCGGCGATCCTGGAGGCGGCCGGCGCGGACCCGGGGGCGATGGCCTCGGTGGGCGCGGCGCCGGAGGACGTCCGGGAGGCGGCGGAGCGGGCCGGGTGCGTGGTGGCGAACCACAACGCGCCGCGGCAGTGCGTGGTGTCGGGGCCGACGGCGGCCGTGGACGCGTGCGTGGCGGCCCTGCGGGCCGCCGGGACCGCGGCGGACCGGATCCCGGTGGCGTGCGCCTTCCACAGCGAGGTGGTGGCCGGGGCGAGCGCGGCCCTGGCGGACGAGCTGGCCGGGACGGCGGTGGCCGACGCCGCCGTCCCGGTCTGGTCCAACACGACGGCCGGGCGGTACCCGGCGCAGCCGGACGGGATCCGGGCCCTGCTGGCCCGCCAAGTGGCGGCGCCGGTGCGATGGGTGGAGCAGATCGAGGCCATGTACGCGGCGGGCGTGCGGACGTTCGTGGAAGCGGGGCCCGGGCGGGTGCTGACCACCCTGGTCGGCCGCATCCTGGCGGGCCGCCCGCACACGGCGGTCCCCCTGGACACCCCCGGCGAGCCGGGGGTGTCCAGGGG
>NZ_RPRY01000433.1 GCF_003949795.1 Streptomyces sp. WAC06614 | reverse complement strand
CCCGCGGCCGGAGGCGGGAGGGGCGGGGGAGAGGAGGGAAGGGAGAGGGGGAGATGTCCCTTCCCGCCTCCGGCCGCGGGTGCACCCGCCGGGGAGGGAAGCCGGCGGTGCACTCCTTCGACTCGACGCGGCGCGTCAGCCGCTGGACCCGACGCGGCCGGTCAGCGGGCTGGAATCGCCGCGCCGGGTCAGCTGCTCAGCTCCTTGCGGCTGCCGGCGCCGATGGAGATCTTGCGCGGCTTGGCGCGCTCGGCGATCGGGATGCGCAGGGTCAGCACGCCCGCGTCGTAGTCGGCCTCGATGCGGTTGGTGTCGAGGGTGTCGGCGAGCATGATCTGCCGGGAGAACGCGCCGAGCGGCCGCTCCGAGAGCTCCATCTGGGCCTGGTCCGAGCGGGGCGCGGGGCGGCGCTCGGCCTTGACCGTGAGCATGTTCCGTTCGACGTCGATGTCGATGGCGTCCTTGTCGACACCGGGCATGTCGATGTCGATCACGTAGGCGTCGCCGTCGCGGTACGCGTCCATCGGCATGGCGGACGGCCGCGACCACGTGCCCGGGCCCATGAGCTGCTGGGTGAGGCGGTCGAGCTCACGGAAGGGGTCGGTGCGCATCAGCATGGGAAACACCTCCTGGTTCCTTGGCGGATGCCAGTGCGCTTCATGTCTCCTCCGTTGTAACATGTCATCGAAACGATGACAAGCACGCCGTTCACCTGATGGATGACATTCCCGTGATGTCAGCGGATGGGTGACACTGGCCGGTGCCGTGCGGGGTGACGGAGCGCGTGAGCGACGGAGCGACCGAGCCACAGATCCACCGCAGCACGGTGCACCGGCACGACGACCCGTCGGAGGTACCCGTGGAAACAGCACTTCCGCCCCGCGCCGCAGAAGACCCCGGCGCCCCGGCGTCCTTCCTGGCCGCCGCCGCAGCTCTCGAAGCCATCGACAGCGCCATGGGCCGCGCCCACGGGCCGGAGACCGACACCCCCGACGATCCGCAGGCCGCCCTGGCGACCCTGCTCCTGCTGCGCGAGGTCCGCGAACGGCTGGCCGGCTGGGAGTCGGGCCTGATCGAGACGGCCCGCGCGGCCGGGGCGAGCTGGGCGGACCTGGCGGGCCCCCTCGGCGTCGCCAGCCGACAGGCCGCCGAACGCCGTTACCTGCGGCTGCGCCCCGGAGCCGCGGGCAGCACCGGCGAACAGCGGGTCCAGGCGGCCCGTGACCGCCGGGCCGCGCAGCGCAGCGTCAACGCCTGGGCCCGGGACCACGCCGCGGACCTGCGCCAGCTCGCCGGCCAGGTCGCCGCGCTCACCGATCTGGACGCCCCCGGCCGCACCTGCGTCGACGCGGTACGCCGGGCCCTGGCCCAGGACGACCCCGCCGACCTGGTCGCACCGCTGATCGCCGCCGAACCCCACGTACGCCCGGGCGCCCCGGCACTCGCCGACGGCATCGGGGCCATGATCAGCCGCACCGACGAACTCCGCCGCGCCAGCGACCGGCGCCGGAGCGGGACGTAGCCATCTGTTGGCCGGACGGTGGGTGTTCGACCGGCGCGCTCGATGGCAGACTTCTGGATCATGGGGAACAGCGGACTGTGGGTGGGTGTCCTCACTGCGCTGACCGCGCTCGGAGCCAGTTACATCACCGCGCGCGCCACCTCACGCGCGGCGCTGGTCCAGGCCCGGACGACCACGACGGCGCAGGCGCTGCGTGAACAGCGCGACCGGCGCCGGTCCACCTACCGCGAGCTGATGGACTGCGCGCACGCGTTCAACGAGGTCACCTGGCAGATCGACGACGTCGACGCGGCGCCCGACCGCGAGACCAAGGACCGCCTCCTGACGCGGATGTACGAGCGCATCGGCCCGGCCATCGGGAAGATGAACAAGGCGACCCACGAGGTACGGCTCGACGGCCCCGCCGAGGTCGCCTCCGCGGCGGAGCGGACGCGGCAGACGGCGCGACGCGTGCAACCGCTGCTGAAGGCGCTCATCGGTGACGGCAGCCCCGAGCGGCGGGCCGACTACGACGCCGCGTACCAGGACTTCCGTAACGCCCACCTCGCCTTCGTCGGCCTCGCGCGGGAGGCGCTGGAGGTCACGGGCGAAGAAGGGTGACTCCGCGGGAGCGGCACACACGAGGTGTACCGGACCGGCCGGGGCGTTCGGCCTGAAGGCCCTCCCGCAGGTCGAGCACCTGGCACGCGACTACGCCCCCTGCCTCCCACGGTAGGTCGGTTCGGCACGACGGGAATCCGCCAGTGCCGTGCCCCGTCCCAGACCCACGGCGGGACTCGGGCCATGAAGCCGGTCATCTTCCCTTCCCTCCGGAAACGGGGGCACGGGAAGGCCGCACCACATCCGACCGGGCACCCCCACACACCCGATCAACCGTCGGTCTCGGACTGCCGCGCCTGGCAGGCGGGGTCAGCCGGGCGGCGCCTTCCGGGAGCGGGACGGGCACGGCGGCGAACTCGGCGTCCTGCAGGGCCTGGAGTTCCCCCTCGCACGGCAGTCTCCTCGTCGGGGGCGAGGAAGAACACCAGGTCGTCGAGGGTTCGGCGACGGTGGAGTCATGCCGCTGATCGGTGGCCGGCGGGTCGCGCCGCTCGCCGCGATCATTCCGGCGGCCCTGGGCGGACTGGGCCTGGTCGCCCTGTGGGACACCATGCCCCTCGCCTGGTTCGACCTGCTGGGCTTTCACGAGGTCTCTTTGAGCAACGGCTGGTGGAGGGGCCTGGCGCGCGTGGGCTCACCCCGGTGATGCTGTGGGGCAGTCTGCCCCGTCGCCCCTCACCGCCGAGCAGGCCTAGGTCTACCTCGGCACCGTCACCCTCGCCGCCCTCATCATCTGGCTCCGAACATGATCCAAGAAACAGTGCCTAGAAGTGTCATGGGCCAGCAATCTGCTGCAGGCGGATCCCGATTGCCCATGTCTTGAGTGAGTCCTTGGATGCATGTCCGGCATGGTCCTTCGAAGCGGCAACCACCCCCCACCTCTCGGGTGTGTTGTCTGACGGGCTGGCGGGGAAATGGGCTGGCTCAATCTGGTAGATCAGCTGGCCGATGTTTCCGTAGGTGAGCTGGACCTCTGCTCCGCAACCCACCATTGCGAATCCCTTCGGAATGAAGGCGGTCGCAGAATGATTCCCCGAAGGGTCCGAAAATCCAGTGGTGGGGAGAACGTTAACTTGGTATTTCAGATTTGCGATACCGATGTCGATCTCCTTTTTCATGTAGATTCCCCAGGTCGTCATGGTTGCTTTCGATTGGGCGCCGTGATCCTTTCCCCGTGCGGTCCATGACTGATCAAATTCTGGATAGGATGAGGTGATCAGATTTCCGGGAGCGGTTTGCTCCATGTTCAATCTGAACCCGCCACCCACAAGCGTGCTGGCGCCGTCTCTTCTTGTTGCTGTGCCTACCGGATAGCTGACCCTGGTCGGGGTCGTGGTCTCTTCGTAGGTGATGAAACTTTTGAGCCTTTCGGGACTTAGTCCCTGAATGCTCAGTCCGATGGCAAACACGCTGAGGTCGTGTTCGTCGGCGGCGCCGTGGTCCTTGGAGGAGGCCACCCAGGCCTTTCGGTCAGGCCTCGGAAAGGAGGCGGTGAGAAGTCCTCCTGGGTATCCTGAGCCCGTCGCGCCGCCCCCGATGACGACCATACTCTCGTCCTCTAGCTCGCAAGATACTTCGTCGTGGCGATGCGCCGCAGACGTCTTCTCCCGGAATACCTTTACGGTTACCTGCGCGGAGTCGTCGATCATTTTGAACAGTTCTTCAGGCATGTGGTTTCCTAGTTCTCCTGGAGTCGACAAGCGGGACACTCACGCTAGGTGGAGACTGCTACCGCCGCCGCTTTTGATGAGCCAAGTGGGCGCCGGGGCGCGTCAACGTGGCCAGGCCGTCCTGTGGTCACCCCGCGCCACCGCGCCGCGAGGCTGTGGCACAGGAGACATGCCCACAACGTGCGGGCGAAGGCCCGCGGCGGACGCCGCCGGGCTGCTGCGTGAGGAGGTCGCCATCGAAGAAGCGCAGGAAGGGCACCGGGCCCAGCTGCTGCCAGCGCCGCGCCAAGGATGCGTTCCCAGGTTCCGTCGACGGCCCACCTGATCAGGCGTTTATGGGCGGTCTTGAACGAGCCGAGCCCGTCGGGCAGGTCCCGCCAGGGTGAGCAGGTCCGGTACTTCCACGCGACGGCTTCCAAGGTGCGGCGGTGATCGGCCCATCGCCGACCGCGGACCGCATCGGCCGGCATGAGCGGCTCGATCCGGTCCCACATCTCATCAGTGATCGCTAACCGGACGGACACACCCAATCAACTGACCAATCATCAAAGAGACACGCTCTAGCAGAGGTGCCGTGTGCGTCCTGCCGACAACGACCTCGTCGGCCCGTGAGGAGAAGAGACTGTCCGTTTCCCTCTGCGCGTCACTCCAGCAGTGATCCGTGGTCGTCAGGCTGGTGGTGGTCTTCTCGGTGGCTCATCGCACACCCGTCATCGGTTCCGGCCGCGGCCCTGTTCACCATGGCCTTCTGGGAAGACCATCGGCCGTCGCGGCACCGTCCAGAGCCGGTCGGCGGATCTTGACTTCCAACGCGTGAACCGGGGGCCGACCCGGCCAAGGGACGGGTGTCGGGTGCCGACGGCACCCGACACCCGTCCCTTGGCCCCGCGAGCAGCCGATGCTTCGCCACGGAACGATTCACGCAGGCCCCGCGCCCACATTGCGTCACTGATCAACAAACGGACATGCAGGTCCGACCAACCGCTCAGCACCAAGGGGACAGGCCCTAGGCGTCCACCCCGCCCCTTGCCCGGAGGCCGCGGGCCACCCCCCGCTGCCCAGCGGCCTCCGGGCAAGGGGCGGGGTGGACGCCTAGGG
>NZ_RPRY01000432.1 GCF_003949795.1 Streptomyces sp. WAC06614 | reverse complement strand
ATGCCGCAGCCGGCGCACACCGGGCCGTCCCACGGGGCCGGGTCCGCGCCCCCGGCGGGGGAGGGGCCCGCGGGGGCGGAACGCCCCGGCCCCGGCTCCGGCCAGCGGAGCTCCTGGGTGCCGCACACCGGGCAGGCGGTCCCCGGCTCCGACTCCAGCGCGTTCACCAGCCGGCGCAGTACCTCGCCCAGGGCGCCCTCCGGGCGGACGCCCGGGTCGGCGCAGCGCACCACCGCCTCGCCGCTCCAGGCCCACTCCGGCCGGCGCAGCCCGTCGTGCTTCTCGCGGCGCCGCCGTTCGGCGAACTGCCGCTCGTACGCCAGCCAGACCGCGCGCGCCTCCTCCAGCTCCTCCAGCGCGGCCACCAGTCGCTGCGGATCCGCCGCCCGGTCGTCGGGCGCGATCCCGTGCCGGTCGCACAAGTGCCACCAGGTCGCCCGATGCCCGTAGGGCGCGAATCTCTCCAGGCAGCGGCGCAGCGAATGCCGCCGCAACGCCCGGTCGTTGCGCGCGTCCCGCACCTGGTACGCCAAGCTCCGGAATCCCGCCATCACCCCTGCACCTCCGTCCGCCGTGCCGATGTGCCCACCATGCCCGTCCGGGTGCGGGCGCATGCGGGGGCGGACGAGGCGTACGGGTGGCACATGGCCGGAACTCAGCGCCACATGCGTCCCGCCGAGACGACGACCCGGGCGAGTTCCTCGTGGCAGACGTCGCTGTGCGCCCCTGAGGGGGCGCCGCCCCGACGGACCACGGAAGCCGCGTCCACGCTGACGCAACCCCCTCCCGGCAGCCCCTCCCGCAGGGCCGCCTCCAGGGTCAGCCGGGGGGCACCCGGCAGGGCCTGGACCCCGTCGTGGCCGATCGCGCCCCACCGGGCGTCGAAGCCCGCGAATCCGGCCGAATCACCCGCCATCCGCGAGGCCAGCGGATAGAAGACCTTGAGCGCCGTGTCATGGTCGGAATGGCACGCCACCACCGGCCCGTCGATCCGGCGCTGCAGCCCGCGCAGCTCCCCGCCCCGGCCCCGGTCGTGCGGCAGCTGGTTGCTGAACGCGTAGTGGGAGAAGGCGCCTTGGAGCAGCGTCAGGGACTTCACGAAGCTCCAGCCGTCCGGCAGGCCGCGCAGCGCGAACGACACCACCCGGGCGCCGAAACTGTGCCCGACCAGGTGCACCCGCAGCTCCGTGCGGCTCCGCGCGACCTCCACCAGGGCGGGGCCCAGGCCGCGTTCGCCGACCACCCCGGCGCGCTTCTTCATCTCGTAGTAGGCGGCCTGCCGCAGCACCTCCTTGGCGCCGTTCCACAGCCGGCGCAGGCCCCCGCCGAAGGACAGCTCCCGGCCCCCGCCCTCCTCCGGCGACGCCGCCGGACCGCCCGCCGCGGCCAGCGCGTCGGTGAAGACCCGGCACACCTCCAACGGGTCCTCGGTGAACATCGCCGGCACCTCGCCCGCCACGTCCCCGCCCGCCGCGCTCCCCGGGTCCGCCGGGCCCACGCCCGCCAGCTCCCGCACCAGGGCGCCGAACTCGGCGAAGGCCGCCTGCGACTCCGGCCGCTCCGCGAGCAGACGGGCGATCCGGTCCAGCTCCGCCTCCCGGCCCGGCCAGAACTCCCCGAGCGCCCGCCGGGTCTCCGCGTCCAGCTCGCTCCAGCCCCCGGTGGCCGTCGTCCCCGCCGCGGACGGGTCGAAGTCGGGGATCGGCTCGTCCGAGAACCGCATCGAGGGCCACACCACCCCTACGTACCCCAGCCGCACCCCGGGACCCACCAGCCCCGGGAACGGGGCGAAGAACCGGTCGTAGAGCCGGGTGGCCGTCGAGCGGTCGCTGTTCCAGCCGTGCGCGAAGACCAGCAGATCGGTGACGTCCAGCCCGGCCACCGCGGCCAGGGTCGTCCGGTCCACGTCCCCCTGCGCGTCCACGGTCAGCTCCGCGTAAGGTCCCACACCCACACCCGACATGACGCGTCCCCCTTCGCCACCGGCCCGGCCCCGGGTACGTCCCGGCGTCCCCTCCGGGCCACCGCCTCAGCGGTACAGGAGGTACCCGTCCCGCACCGCGGCGAACCGCGCGAGGCCCGCCGCCCAGTCGCCCACGATCTCGTCCACCCCGGCCCCGGCGTCGACCAGGGTGCGCACCCGGTCCGAGCCGGTCAGCCGGTCGATCCAGTGGTCCGCCCGCCAGGCGAACCCCCTCCAGGTCCGCCGCGCGGTCACCAGCAGCCCGATCCCGGTCCGTACGGGGTCGAACGCGGCCCGGTCGTGCACCACCAGCCGGACCCCGCCGCAGGTCCGCCCGGCGTGCTTGGAGAACGTCGGGGCGAACCAGGCCTCCCGCACCCAGACCCCCGGCAGGTCCAGCGCGTCCGCCGCCTCCGCCCAGCGGCGGTCGACGCCTTCCGCGCCCAGCACCTCGAAGGGGGTGGCCGTGCCCCGCCCCTCGGACAGGTTGGTGCCCTCGAACAGGCACGTTCCCGCGTAGGCGAGGGCGGTGTCCGGGGTGGGCATGTTGGGGCTCGGCGGCACCCAGGGCAGACCGGTCTCCCCGAAGAACGCCTCCCGCCGCCAGCCGGTCATCGGGACCGTGTGCAGCCGCGCGGGGGCGTCCTTGAGGAACTCCCCGTTGAACAGGCGGGCCAGTTCGGCCGCCGTCATGCCGTGCGCGAGCGCGATCGGCTCCCGGCCGACGAAGCTCGCGTAGGCCCGGTCCAGGACCGGGCCGGCCGGGCCGCGACCGCCCACCGGGTTGGGGCGGTCCAGCACCACCACCGCCACCCCCGCGAGGGCGGCGGCGCGCAGCACGTCGTAGAGGGTCCAGATGTAGGTGTAGAAGCGGGCCCCGACGTCCTGGATGTCGAAGACCACCGTCTGCACACGCGCCGCCGTGAACAGGTCCGCCAGCGCCTTGCCGCTGGTGCCGTACGTGTCGTACACGGGCAGCCCGGTCGCCGGGTCCTGCTGCCGCCCCTCCGAGCCGCCGGCCTGCGCGGTCCCGCGGAACCCGTGCTCCGGGCCGAACACGGCGACCAGGTCCACGCGGTCGTCCGCGTGCAGGACGTCGACCAGGTGGCGGGCGTCGGCGGTGATACCGGTGGGGTTGGTGACCACCCCGACCCGCTGCCCGGAGAGCAGGCCGTACCCGTCGTCGGCGAGCCGCTGGAACCCGGTCCGCACCGGGGCCCCGGACCCCGTCCGCTCCGGGGGCCCCGTGCGCCCCGGGGGTTCGGCCGCCCTGGTCGGCCCGGTCGGCCCGGTCGGCCCGGTCGACCGGGCGCGCGCCGGCCCCGCGCCGGCGCCGACCGCGCCGCCGACCCCCGCCACCAGCAACCCCCGTCGCGACAGCTCCACCCGGCCGACGCTAGTCCTCCGGGGCCTTCCGCCCCGACATACCGACTGGTTAGTCTGCCACTCGTTCTCGTTCTCGTGCTCGTGCTCGTGCTCGTGCTCGTGCTCGTTCTCGTGCTCGTGCTCGTTCCCTCGTCCCCTCATCCCCTCATCCCCTTGTTCCCTCGTTACCCCCCACGCAGACGGAAGGCTGGACCCAGTGGCCGCATACCAGGGCACCCGTGTCGTCGTCACCGGAGCGGGCGGCGGCATCGGCGCCGCGCTCGCGCGGCGTTTCGCCGCGGAAGGGGCCACGGTCGTGGTCAACGACCTCGACGCGGCCAGGGCGGAGGCCGTCGCCGCCGCGATCGGCCCGGCGGCGGTGGCCGTGCCGGGCGACGCCTCCGCGGTCGTGGCCGAGGCCCGCGAGGCGCTCGGCGGCGCCGTGGACGTCTACTGCGCCAACGCCGGACTCGGCTCGGGCGGTGGCGCCGACGCCGACGAGGCCGTCTGGGAAGCGGCCTGGCAGACCAACGTCATGGCCCATGTGCGGGCGGCCCGGACCCTGTTGCCGGACTGGCTGGAGCGCGGCGAGGGCCGGTTCGTCTCCACCGTCTCGGCCGCCGGGCTGCTCACCATGATCGGGGCCGCGCCGTACAGTGTCACCAAGCACGGTGCGCTCGCCTTCGCCGAGTGGCTCTCGCTGACCTACCGCCACCGCGGTCTGAAGGTCCACGCCATCTGTCCGCAGGGAGTCCGCACCGACATGCTCAGCGCCACCGGGTCGGCCGGCGAGCTCGTGCTCGTCCCCACGGCGATCGCCCCCGAGGCCGTGGCCGACGCCCTGTTCGCGGGCATGGCCGAGGACCGCTTCCTGATCCTTCCGCACCCCGAGGTCGCCGGCTACTACGCCGCGCGCGCCACCGACCCCGACCGCTGGCTCACGGGCATGAACCACCTCCAGCAGAAGTGGGAGACCGGTACGTGACCGGCTCGCGCTACGCCGCCATGCCGTGGCTCGGTCGGCTCAGCCCCGCGCAGCGGGCGCCGGTCGAGCCGCCGCCCAGCGTGCTGCACGCCTTCCGGGCGGCGGTGCGCCGGGCGCCCGGGCGCGTGGCGCTGGCCTACTTCGACGGGCGGCTGAGCTACGCCGAGACCGACGCGCTGTCCGACTCGGTCGCCGGGTACCTGGCGGCGCGCGGCCTGCGGACCGGCGACCGGGTCGCCGTCGTGCTCCAGAACACCCCGCACTTCGTGCTCGCGGTGCTGGCCGCCTGGAAGGCCGGGGCGGTCGTGGTCCCGCTCAACCCGATGTACAAGACCGCCGAACTCGCCCACGCCCTGCGCGACAGCGGAGCCACCGCCCTGGTCTGCGACCGGCCCACCTGGACGGCGTACGCCGGACCGGCCGCCGCCGGCACCGCCGTCCGCACCGTCCTCCTCGCCGACCCCCGCGACCTCCAGACCCGCGACGACCTCCGCGTCCTCCCCCCGGCCGCCGTCCCACGACCCCGGACCGCCGGGCCCGAGGCCGCGGCCGGGCCCGGCGGTCCGGGGTCGTGGGACGGCGGCC
>NZ_RPRY01000043.1 GCF_003949795.1 Streptomyces sp. WAC06614 | reverse complement strand
ACCGGGGGGTGCGGAGGCCGGGGCCTCGGCCGTCAGGCACTCGAACGGGCCTGCGTCCGCCGTATCCCTCCGAGGCGGTTCCGACCCCGCTCACCGCGTGTGTTCCTACCGGCACGTCGGGGCACGGGCGCGTGCCGGCGGTCGAGGCACGCGGGCTCGGCAAGTCGTACGGGGACGTGGTCGCCGTACGCGACGTGGACCTGGACGTGTTCTCCGGTGAGATCTTCGGCTTCCTGGGGTCCAACGGCGCCGGCAAGTCGACGACGATCGGCATGCTGACCACCCTGGTCGAGCCGTCCACCGGCACCGCGACCGTCGCCGGCCGGAACGTCGTCCGGGAGCGGGCGGAGACCCGTCGCCGGATCGGCCTGGTCTTCCAGGACACCGTCCTGGACGCGCAGCTGACCGTGGAGCGCAACCTGCGGTTCCACGCCGAGATGTACGGGATGCCCCGCTCGGTGGTCATGCCCCGGGTGCACCACGTCCTCGACCTCATGGGCCTGACCGACCGGCGGCGCAGCAAGGTGAAGGCGCTCTCGGGCGGCATGCGGCGGCGCGTGGAGATCGCCCGCGGGCTGCTGCACACCCCCCAGGTGCTGTTCCTGGACGAGCCCACCGTCGGTCTCGACCCGCAGAGCCGCCGTCACCTGTGGGAGTGCATCCGCCGGCTCCGCGAGGCCGAGGGCCTCACGGTCTTCCTGACCACCCACTACCTGGACGAGGCAGAGGTGTGCGACCGTATCGCGATCATGGACCGGGGTTCGGTGGTGGCCGTCGGCACCCCGGCCGAGCTGAAGGCCGATGCCGGTAGCGATGTCCTCCGCTTCACGACGTCCGACGTCCACGGGGCCGTGCGCGCCCTGCACGAACGCTTCGGGCTGTGCGCCCGCGTCGACGCCGGCGGCGGCGTGATCGTCCAGGTCCCGGACGGGGCGACGTTCCTGCCCCGACTCGCCCGCGACCTGGGCGTCCCGGTCCTCTCCATGGAACTGTCCCGACCCAGCCTGGACGACGTCCTCCTGGCCTGGGCGGACGGCCCGGACCAGCCGTCGGAGGCCGGCGCCCTCCCGGCGCGGGAGACGGCGGGCGCCGCGGCCGTCGTCCGGACCGGTGGGCGCCTGACGGGGAGGTGGTCCGGGTGACCACGACCTGCATCCACCCGCACGCGGGCGGACGCCCCGCCCCGTCGCCCGCCCACTTCCCTCACCCCGTCACGGGCCCTCACCCCGCCACGGGCCCGCGCCCGGTCACGGGCCCGCGCCTCGTCACGGGCCCGCGCCTCGACCTGCGGGCCGTGCGCATCGTCTGGCACCGGGACATGCTGAAGACGGTCGGCGAGCCGATCCGGGTCTGCACCTCGCTGCTCCAGCCCCTGATGCTCCTGTTCGTGCTGGGACACGGGCTCGGGTCCCTGACCCGGTCCGTGGCGGGCGTGCCGTACCAGACCTTCGTCTTCGCCGGGGCGCTCGTCATGCCGATGGCACTCACCTCGGTGGTCTCGGCGACGTCGATCGTGTGGGACCGGGAGCTCGGCTTCCTGCGCGAGATGCTGATCGCTCCGGTGAGCCGGACGTCGGTCGTCCTGGGCAAGTGCCTGGGAGCCATGACCATCGCCTTTGCCCAAGGCCTGATCGTGCTCGCCTTCGCCGGCACCGCGGGCATTCCGTACGAGCCGGCCCTGATGATCACCCTGCTGGGGTGCATGGCCTTGATCGTCTTCACCTTCTCGTGCTTCGGAGTGCTGGTGGCGGCCCACATGGGGTCGGTGCAGTCCTTCACCGGAGTGACCCAGACGGTCATGCAGCCGCTGTTCTTCCTCTCCGGCTCCCTCTTCCCGGTCGAACACCTGCCGGGCTGGCTGACGGTGCTCAACCGGCTCGACCCCCTCACGTATGCGGTGGACCCGATCCGGCGGGCGGTGCTCGGCGCCGTCGGCGCGAGGAGCGCGGACTACGCGGTGACCTGGAACGGGACCCCTGTTCCGGTGTGGCTGGAGCTGCTGCTGGTCCTCGCCGGGGGGCTCGGCATGCTGTGGGCGGCCGTCCGCGCGTTCAAGCGGCTCTGAGGCCCTCCGACGTGGCCCGCCACGACCCGGACCGCCGGCCGCGGCTCCTGTGCAGGGCGCCGGGGGTGCCCGACGAAGCCGACGCCGGCGGATGATGCGCTGTCACGGCCCGGTGTGGCGTCCGGCCCGGAAGAGGTACAGCGATGCGGCCGCCGGAAGCAGTGTGACGGCCGCGAGCAGTGTGAGCAGGAGGAGCGGGGTGAGCTGCCCGGGGGACGTCAGCGCGACAAGGGCGGCGCCCATGGGTGTCAGAACTGCGGCCGCAGCGCCGATGATCTTGTCGCGCCTGCTCCAGTGAGGTGCCGCCCGGAGGAGTGCCAGGCCCACAATCATGACGAGGCCGCCCAGAACAGGATGGAGGACCCCGAGTGGTCCAGCCACAGGCAGCAGGATCAACGGAGCAAGGCGGTGCCGCTTTTTGACCGGAGGCACGCTGCTTCCGATGTCCCGGGCCATGGCCACGATCGCGGCGGGGTCGCCGAGATGATGCAGGATTGCCCTCACTTCTGCCTCGGTGTGGGCCGGGCGCTCCGCAAAGGCCACCTCGATGTGCTCCGCCAGATCGGCGAGCAGTTCGCCGCGGTGTTTGGGGTCCAGGGCTGAGGCTTCGCTCTCCACGGCCTTCAGATAGGCGGTCACGAGAGGGTGCTCGATGTTGTGCATGACGAATCTCCAGACATGTGAAGGTACGTGCTCGTTCAATCGGCGATGAAGCGGTCTACGGCGTGACGGAAGTGCGGCCAGATCGCAGTGAACTCCGCCAGTGCCGCCTCTCCCCGGGGAGTCAGCATGTAGTAGCGGCGCGGCGGCCCGTTCGGGGATTCCTGCCAGGCGGTTTCCACCAGGCCGTCACGGCGCAATCGCGCCAACAGGGGATATATCGTTCCCTGGCTCGTGGCCATCACGTCGACCTCTCCCAGCAGCCCCAACAGCTCCACGCCGTAGCGGGCGCGTTCACGCAAGAGGCCGAGGATGCAGTACTCCAGCACCCCCTTGCGCAGCTGGCTCTCAGCCTTCCCGGCGCCACCGATGCTCGCCGTCCCAGGTTCCATGTCATGCATGGAACCTGGGACGACGGTGTGCGTCGAGGGCCGATCGAACGGTCCAACAGGGCAGGTATCGGTGCCTGAACGGGGCGCCGCTCGGGCGATTCGGTGGCGTCCGGTCACGTGGTCCGAGGTCTGTAGCCCTCACGGGTGGCTGGAGTTGGTCCTGGCGGTCCGCTGATCGGAGGGACGACGGCTCGACAGCGTGCCGCCATCCTGGGAGAGGAGCGATATTTCCTTCGCTCAGAGGGCGAATGGGGTACAGGTAGCAATGGACGAACCGGCCGTGCCGGCAGCTGAAGACATCCCGCCCTTCACTTGCGGCCGCGGGGTCATTTCGTGAATATCCGGGCCGTTGTGTCGAGTTCCCGAATACAGCGGTACGCCCCATGGGCGCTGGCAGCCTCTTTGACTGCCCATCTGCTGTTGATGTGGTTTTCCACTCCGTCCCCGATGGACATCCGGGTGTACTACGACGCCGCACCGGGACTCCTGTCGGGACATCTGTACGACATTCGCTCGGGTCCTGGTTCGCTGCTCTTCACCTACCCGCCTTTTGCTGCCCTGGTGATGCTCCCGTTGTCGTGGTTGCCCTGGGCGGTGGCGGTCGTCCTGGTGCAGTTGCTCAACTTGATCGCGCTGGCCGTGATCATCGATCGGGCTGCCGTGCTGCTGCAAGGTGCGCGGATGGGCAGGCGCAGCCTGATGCTGTGGGTGGCGCTGGCGTTCTGGACCGAGCCGGTGCACCACACGTTCGACCTCGGGCAGGTCAACCTGGGTCTGGCGGCCGTCGCGATCTCGGCCGCGGCACTTCCGGCCGCCAGAAGCGCGCTCGCCGGGAGCGGCGTGGGGCTCATCGCGGGCTGGAAGCTCGTTCCGGCAGTCACGGGCCTGTATTTCCTCGCCCTCGGCCGCAGGAAAGCGGCCGTCTGGTCACTTGTGGCCTTTCTCGTGACCGTGGCTGTCGGCTGGTCGATTGCGCCCAGGGAATCAATCCGGTATTGGACGTCCCTGTTGTGGGACTCCAGCCGTGTGGGTTCGGTGATGTCGGTCCGGAACCAGTCCCTGCAGGGGGTTATCGCCCGTTTCGCCGGCCATGATGTCGGGAGGGGTCTGTGGTGGGGTGTGTGTGCGGTGCTGGTCATCGGGCTGGCGTGCCTCGCAGCATCGCGGGCTGCCCGGCGTGGGGACCGTCTGGGGGTCCTTCTGGTCGTCCAGCTCGCCGGGTTGATGCTGGTACCGATCTCGTGGAGTCACCACTGGGTGTGGTGCGTTCCTGCTCTGATGTGGCTGGCAGCACCGAAGAACCGGGCTCTTCTTTCCGCCCGGGTGGCATTCGTCGCGTGGGTGCTGGTCACGGGCACGCACGTGGTGCCGACCCTTTCGACCATGCAGGACTCGCTCGCGCCGGGTAGCCCGTATCCCGGTGTGCTGGCGTGGCTGGGAACCGCGTTCTGCGTCTGCGGCGTGGCCACTCTCGTGGCGGTGCTGCGGGCCAATCGCCGCAGCAGCGGCACTTCCCTGACAGTGAGGCCTGCGGTGTCGGTTTCGGACAGCTTGGTCAAGGCCGGGTAGCCGGCACGTCGTCCTCGTCCGGTCGCACCGGTGCTGTCGGAAACGGCTGGCGACGCATTTCCTTGCGATACCGGGAGAGGGCCGGCCCCGGTCCTTTTGGGCCGCCGACAAGGCATCGTCATTCAGCGAACGACTGCCTTACCGGCCCTGTTCAACAAGGCGCCCGCGCCGGATCATGAAATGTCCTTCCTGTTCTCCAGGGAGGGCATTCCCATGTTTCCGAGAGAGGCATTCATCGTGCCGACAGGCGGTTCCTGACGTGTACAGTATCGATGCGATCGTCGGCCCGTACCGTGCCGCGGAACTGGTCAACGCGTACAAGCAGCGCCTCCAGTCACAGGACTGTCTCCCGGACAAGGCAGCCCTCGCGGTGGCATGCACCGCCTACGCTTTCCACGACATATACGTACTCGCTTCCCCCGGCCAGATGTGGGAGTCAGCGGTCGCCACCGGCACGGGCGAGAAGGAGCGTGTGTCGATAGTCGACAAGTTTTATGACCACACGGCCGGGCACTGCGTCAGGACACTGACATCCTGCGGAATTTACGAGACCGTATCGCTGGACACGCTTGCGGAGATGTACTACCTGTACTCCTGGGCCGAAGAGTAGGGCTGCGGAAGCCCCCCCCCCTGTCCTCTGAACCGCTTCCCTTGCGTCGGCCTCGGGGCCGGAAAGACCAGTACGGCCCGCCGGACCGGCGGGCCGTACTCGGGATGATGGCACTCAGATGACAGCGACGTCCTCGGCCTGCGGGCCCTTCTGCCCCTGGACCACGTCGAACTCCACACGCTGCCCCTCATCGAGCGAACGGAAACCCTCGGCGCGGATGCTCGTAAAGTGGACGAAAACATCCGGGCCACCCGCGTCCTGCTGGATGAACCCGAACCCCTTCTCCGCGTTGAACCACTTGACGGATCCGGTAGACCTGTCGCTTGCCATCTTCATTCTCCAAACAACTTCACGGCCCTGCACGGTGCGGAGACCGGAGGCATCGCCCTGGCCCGCGGACATTGCTGCAACAAAGGTGCTGCCGACGTCTTCAAACGGCTCGCAACCACGGACCCTGGCGGGCGGAAGCGGTCGAACCGCAACCTCCTCACCCTGGGAACACCGTAAGCCCACGCGGCCTGAAGAAGAAGGACCTAAGAGGCAGCACATCGGACACCACCCCACGCACACCTACGTGGCATCGCTCCGGCCTCGGTCATCGCACCGAAATGCCTGCGGAGACACAGGCAGGTTCGCCTTTTATACGAGGCGGTTCATTTCACGGTGTCAGTTGCAGTCTACTGGCATGGCACCGGAAAACTCACCGGAAACGAACCGCCTCGGGAGGCAGACCGACGAATCGGCCGATTGCCTAGACGAAACTATGCCAGATCTCCCGGAAGCAAACCGACGATTCGGGCATCCATTGGGGCAAAATGCCGGAGAACGGCTTCAGGCGTCCGCCCGGCGGTATCGAGCGGGCTGCCCCTGCCTACTCGTCGCAGAACTTGTCGGCGGCGTCCGCTGCGCCCGCGTCGTAGCCCTTCTGCCAGTCCGGGTCGGGGGCGGTGGCTCGGGGTCGCGGTGGCTCCTTCTGGCAGTCGCGTCGCAGGTCGGCGAAGCCGTACCGGTATCCCGCACGGTACTGGTCCTCGGACTGCTTCTGCTCGGCCTGGGCCAGCGTCCCGCATTTGACGGACTCCCCCGCCGGCTTGCCCTGCGCGTCGAGCGGGGTCGCGGTCACCGTGCCCCTCTCGAGTGGGCTCTGCGGAAGGAGGAACTCCCCGTCCTTGTTCGTCTTCGGGGTACCCAGGTCCCCACCGGAGGAATGCACCACCCGCACCGTCGTCCCAGGAGCCCAGTCCTCACCCTGGACCACCCACTGCCCCGCCGCCGATCCCTGCACCACCGAGCACACCGCACCCGGCACGGCAGCAGCCGCCGTGCCGCCAGTCACCCCTCCAGCCGCGAACACCAAAGGGGACACCGCCAAGGAAACCAGGACGATACGACCTGCACGCCTTCTCATGTGCCGTCTCCCTGCCTGAGCGCTCTCCCCCGTCCCCTTCATGGTCACGCGCCCCCGATGACATGTCGAACCAGCACGGCGCCGCCATCGAACACACTGTCGAACGGAACCTCCCAGGCGCTGTCGGCCGAAGGATCTTGAGTTCACTCGACGGGGCGCGGATACTGACAAAAGGTGATGGACATGACTGCAACAGAAGAATACCTCGGCAATAATTCTTCCTACGTCGAATCACATAAAGGCCCCCTACCGCTGCCGCCCTCCGGGGGGCCAGAGAGATTATATTGATCCACCACACCGACTGCGGAATGCTGACATTCAGGAACGACGACTTCAGGAACCAGCTGAGAGATTCTTTCGGAGTCACTCCATCGTGGTCACCGGAAGCCTTCGGGGATCTCGGATTCATATTTGACGTGGCGGGCGGAGCGCTGCGCGAGGTTCTTTGAAGAGTACGCGCGGCGCCGAGAGCGCGGATCGACGTGTCACTTCGAGGTGCCGGGGTGCATGCGGCGAAGGACGTGCCCGTCGAGGACGATCGTGTTCTTGTTCCGGACGGTGCCGTGGAGGTCCGAGAGGTTCCCGTCGAGGTGGAGGGTCTTCCCCTCCGTGCGGTAGGTGCCCGTGTTGACGCCGATCTTGAACATGGGGCAGTCGTCCAGGTTGCAGATCACATTGTTGATCTGCTCGAAGCGGCCGTCCGCGGTGAAGGTCAGCTTCTCGATGTAGTGGGTGATTCCCGGGCGGTCCTTGTCGACGGACTCGGTCCACCGGCCTGTCAGCCGGGCCTGGTGTGCGGCCGGGGCGGCTGTTCCCGTCACCTGCGCGGCGGCGGCAGAGCCGCCGGTGGCCGTCATGGCGACCAGGAGCAGCAGTGAGGTGCCCAGTACCGGCTGGATCTTCGTCTTCATCTACGGGCTCGTTCCTTGTCCGTCGGGCCGTCGGGCCGTCCGGCCGTCGTGCCGGCGGTCCTTGGTCCCTGGTTCGTGGTTCGGAGGGCGACTGTATGCGGGCACCTGCCCGCACCCTTCCGCCGCGACGGGCATCACGGCGCGTTTCGCTCGGTCCGCAGATGCGGTGACGCGCCTCGTCGACCGCACGGGACAACGGGACCGGCCCCGTCCCGCACTCTCCGGCGACGAGCACACCGGCGGTCCGTGATTGGCCCGACCGCACCACCGCCACCCACGCCGGACCGTCGGAGTGGTGCCGCGTCTTCGGGCACCGGTCCCCGCCCGATCGGGCAGAGTGCCGGTCCTGTGGGTTCCGGACATCAAGGGGCAGGAGATGATCGTTTGCGTCGGCCGGAGTCGATTCCGGTCCGACCAGCCGCAGTCCCGTTCTGACGACGCTCACCGCGACGGACACGTCGATCCGGGAGCTTCCGGGCAGTCCTGAGGCGCACTGCAGGCCCATATCGAAGGAATGACATGCCGTTGAATGAATGCTCCGGGAACAACTTCCTGGAGACCGTGCGTGAAGCGTTTCGGCAGTGCAAGACCGAGGAGGACCTCGTTCAACGCATCCTCCAGGAGCTTTCGGACAGGCCACAGCTGCGCAGCGAGGAATTCGTCCCGCTGTGGAACGCTGCAGAGGCTTGTTTCAGCGCCGTGAAGGCAGCGAGGCAGCGGTTCCTCTCCGCCTGCCGGGCGGCGGTCCGCAGTCAGCAGCAACTCGATGCCGAGTTGAGCCGAAAACTGGGTCTTGGTCCGGCGGCGAACGAGCCGGACGTCAGTTTGGCCGCGACTCCGGCCGAACTCTCCGGCGTCCTCCAGGAGATGGCGTTCTGGTATGCCGGTGCACTCGAAGACCTCCTGGCGGATGTCCACGGCCACCGCGTCGCCTTCGAGACCGAGTACGCCCAGCGCTACGACTCGTTCCAGCGACAGGTCCTGGAGGCGTACGCGCACCGGGGCGTCACGCGGGCGACACTCGACCGTGCCGTCGTCGAAGCGGAATGTCCTCCGGACGGTGAGGTGACACAGGACGTCGTCGTGGCCTATACCGCCATGCTCGCCGAGATGGAGCAGAGCACGGCAGTCGTCTGGCACGTCGCCGAGGCCGCGGCGGCCGCTTGGACGGCCCGCTGACGACCACATGCACGACGCACCGGCGCTGTGCGCCGGATGTGTCAGCAGGTCGTCGGGCCGGGGCCCCTGCGGGGCGGGCCCTCAGCCGGCCGTGGTGCTTCCGGGGAGGGACAGGGCGTCGAGGATCCGACGGGTGACGGCCTTGCCGGAGTACGGGTTCTGCCCGGTGACGAGGCGGCCGTCCGACACCGCGTACGGGGTCATGGGCACCCGGGACCGCACGTAGTGCGCTCCACGCTTGCGCAGCTCGTCCTCCAGGAGGAAGGGGACGCGGTCCTTCACCCGGGCGACGTCCTCCTCGATCGTGGCGAAACCGGTGACGGTGCGGCCCTCGACCAGGTGCGTACCGTCCGACAAGGTGATGTTGAGCAGGCCGCAGGCGCCGTGGCAGACCGAGGACACGACCCCGCCCTGTTCGTAGACGGTGCGTGCGAGCAGTTGCAAGGGCACGTCGTCGGGGAAGTCCCACATGACACCGTGCCCACCGGCGTAGAAGATCCCCGCGTACTCCGCGGCCGTCACGTCCGCGGCCGTCGGGGTGTCCCTGAGCTTGGCCATCCGGGCGGGGTCGTCCTGGAAGCGCCGTGTCGCCCCGTCCCGGGACCACCGGCCGAGGCTCCTCGGATCGAGGGGAACGGCTCCGCCCGACGGACTGATCACGTCGACCTCCCATCCCGCCGCCGTGACCCCGTCGTAGAAGTGGACCAGTTCGCTCAGCCACAGGCCGGTCGCATGCCGACGGTCCTCGCCGTAGGTCGCTTGGTTGGTCACCACTGCCACGAGCTTGCGTTTCATGAGCATCCTTCCGGAGGGACAGGGGTGACGCACGCTACCCCGACCCCCGCCCCGGCCGGTCCCGGGCCGATGAGACAGGGCCGCCCGGGCATCGCTGGTGCCCGGAAGGGCAGCCGAGGGGCGCGGTTGCCACCCCCCGCGCCCGGTCAGGGCTTCCGAGTCCCGGGCCGGGCCGGAACTGCGCGGCGCACTCCTCGGAGAGCCCGGACGGAACCACGGTGCGGTTCCAGGCGGACACCGGCCCGCGCCTCGTCTCGCCCACGGCGCGGCTCCGCTCCCGGTGTGCACGATCGGCTGCCCGATGCGCTGCCTCCCGGGCAGGCGACGCGGGCGGGCGGGGATCCGAGAATGTCCTCATTGTCACCTCGGCACGGAACTGCGCGGCACTGCACGGCACTGCGCGGCCGCAGCCCCCGCAGCCGCGCGGGCCGTACCAGCGATGCCGGCGGAAGGCGTGGGAGCCGCGCCGTGGCCGGTCCGGCCACCGTCACCGCCGTCACCGGTCCCACCGCCGTCACCGGTGCTACCGGTGCCATCCGTGCCACCGCCGCGGCCGGCCGACCCTCTCGTGGGCGCCCGCCCCAAAACACTCCGCAAGAGAAGGAATCCGCATGCACCAGTGCGTCGCCTGCCTGACATGGCTGAGCGAGGACGACATCCGCCGCACCGACTTCGACACCTTACGGTTCTGCCCCCACGGCGATACGGCGGTGCTGGTGTGCCCGGCCTGCCTGCGGCTGACGCCGAGCCACTTCGGTCTCACCGAATTCCACTGCCCGGGCTGCGACGCCGTCATGGACAGCAGCACCGTCGTCAGGCGATCGCCTCCGACGGACCCGGACGGCGCGGCCGCGTACGTGTGCGACTTCTGCCTCAACCCCCGCCCGGAGCAGGACGTGTTCCATTGCCCCGACAGGTCCTGCCGCGGCATGGTGATCTGCACGGACTGTTTCCGGTGCTACGACGAACCCGACCTCCAATGCCCCCATTGCACGAGGTTCCTGCAGGACACCCACGGAGTCGCCGCGCGGCACGTGCGGCGCGCGGACCGCAGACTGCTGGGCCAGGAAACTCCGCCCTCGGAAGGCTGCACACAAGTGCAGATGCAGTGCTACGCCGCCGCTACCGCCACCGCGTGCAACTGGGCGACGGGCACGCGCCTGACGTCGGACGACGCGATGCACCTCTTCATGATGTCGCCGGTCAAGGGGACGTCGGAACCAGCACTCGCCTACCGCTCCGCGTTCGCCGCGGCGCGTGCACGGGTGGGTGAGGACGCCTCCGAAGCCGAGGTCCTCGCGGACATGCGGAGCACGCCGCGGGGCGAAGCCGCCTATCGCGCCGCGCTCGGCGCCCCGGGGGAACCCGAGTTCCCGGGCGACGTCCCCCACCTCTACCTGACCGGCCTGACGGACGATCACCTGCGCCTGGCCATGGTGAACAAGTGCACGGTCATGCTGGCGGCGGAGAACCACTGGATCGTCATCTACGGGTGCGAGGTCGACGCCGCGGACGACGTGAGGATCGTCCACACCTATGACCCCCTGGGGGGAGAGCGGCTGCAGCAGCAGTGGGAGGCACTGCGCTCGGTGGGCCGTGAGGCGTACGTCGTGGGCATGAGCTCCCCCGCTCCTGGCCCAACTCCGTGATCATCCGTTTGGCCCTCCAGGTGGCGGATCCGGCGCGGCGGCACTCTTCCTAACCTCACGTCATGGCCCGGGCCGCGAGAAGGAGATCGCCTTGACCGACCACGCAGGATGCGAGCGCCCCCTCGACGGCGAAGTCGACGTCGAAGCGGGCCCGGCATGGGACGCCGCGCTCCCGTCCGAGCTCACCCAGGTGATCATGGGACACCTGCCGCTGGAGGACCGCGGACGGTGGTCCCTGACCAACAGCGTCACCCGTGCATTCGCTGCTGCGCAGCCCTGGGCCACGCCGGCCGGACAGACCCAGGGCCTCAGGTCCCGGGGCGATCTGGACTTCCGTACGATCTACACCCAGCACGAGCTCGACGAGTCCCTCAACGATCCGGTCCCCCTCCACTTCGCTCCGGGAGGCGGGGACCGGGCAGAGCCCTTGACCCTCTACCGGCCCGCGGCGGGCGGCACGATCCGACTGGTGGGGGGCATCGACGGAAAGCCACTGGCCGAGCTCAACGGTGGCGTCGTCGACGCGTTCGGCGGAGCCGTCATCTCCGTGATGAAGGGCGGCCGCGCCAGCCTGTGCGACGCCACCGTCACCGACAAGTACGCGGGCTACTGCGAGATCTGGGGCGGCGGAACCGTCGTCCACTATCACGGCGGGACGGGCCACTGTTACGAGGGCGGAACCATCGTGAACCACCTGGCGACGAATTACCTGGCCGTCCGGAACGGAAAGGTCGTCAACTTCTACAGCGGTTCGGCCGACGCCTACGAGAGGTCATGGTTCGCCACGGTGCACGGCGGGCAGGTGCACGCCTGGGGCGACACCCTCGTCGAGGAGTTGACCGACGGCCTGGTCGTCCTCCATGAATCCGCCGCCCTGGTGTCCGTCAGGGGCGGAGAGGTCCGGCACTCCAGCAGTGTCCCGATCACCGAGGTGTCCGGCGGCGTCGTCGAGCTCAACGCGGGAGCCGCCGTCGACTCCGTCACCGGCGGACGGGTCGACGCCCGTGGCGGCTCCGCCGTGCACGCCGCCACCGGTGGCACCGTCCACGTCGAGGCCCGCTCCGTCCTGCACCACGCGGCGGGCAACACCGTCGTCCACGCGCACGGCGGCTCCACCGTCACCGCCGCCGGTGACGCGCAGGTCGAGGCGTACGACGGCTCCCACGTGACCGTCTCGGAGAACGCGCGGGTCCACGCCTACGGCGCAGCCACCGTGATCGCCCACGGCGGCACCGTCCACCTGCACGGGGACGGCGTGCAGCTCGCCGACCGCGGCGCCCACGTGATCACGGAGCTCTGAGTCCGCCCCGGGGCTTTCGCCCGCTCGTCGTCAGGAAGCCAGGTCGATGACGACATCGGCCCATGCCTGAAGTCTGTTGCCGCGTCTGCGGCGACGCCTCGGTGCGGTCGCGGCCTTGGCGCGACGCCCCCTGACCGGGGATCGGGCGCCTCTACCAACCGGCCCCCCGGGTCTTCACGAACTCGACACCACAGCCGGGGCTGATCCGCTGGAGAGAGGCTGTCACCAGCGCCTTCTTCGCCGCACTGAGGCGACCGGCGACCATGAACCCGCGACCGCCGGACCGGGACGTCCCCACGGCGATCGTGCACGCGACCACCTGGTCCGCCTCCACCAGGCGCCGATGCTGGTGGGAGTGGTTGCTGAAGCCGTCGCCGAGGCCGGAAATGAGCAGGACCTCGGAGCCCAGCACGCCTCTCAGCGAGCGGCTGCCGGCGCGTGCCACGGCACCGGCGTTGGCCTTGTCGATGGCGGCCAGGTCGAGTCGCGCGCCTGCGACGGTCTTCTGCTTCTCCCGCGGTACGCGCCGTCGCTCGGGCTCCTCCGCGCCGCGCGGGCCCGGCTTCTGCACGGTGCCGGTGGCCGGCACGTCGGCCGTGGGCGTAGGCGTGCCCTGCGGGTGGTAGGCGGGGTCGACCTTGACGAATTCCGGGTACGGACGCCAGTAGAGGTACGCGTTCTGGAACTCCGGCCGGCCGAAGACGCCCGAGCACGTGTGGGTCACGCCGTCCGCGACCTGTTCCGGCATGGTCGGACAGGCACCACCTCCGTCGTTCGTGCACAGGAGGAGCGGGTCCTCGGTGTCGATTCCGGGCCGGACCAGTATGTGTTCGTAGGCCTCCATCTGATGCTTGAGGTCCTCGTCACCGAGGAGTGGGCTGTGGCGGAGGGCCATGTTGGGCACCGTGTTCCAGCTGTCCAGGGGCGGGTACTGGGACGTTCCCTGGCCGAGGACCGGCATTTCCTCCGAGCCGAAGTACAGGGGTCCGTCGGAGGTGAAGATGTGGAACGTCATTCCCCGGGGAATCGCGACCGTTTCCCAGCCCTGTGGTGCAAGGGCATCGGCCCGATCCGCATGGGGATTTCCCTGCCCGAGCAGGATGTAGTGACTCATGGTGCGCCTCTCCTTCGAATGAGCTCGGCTGGTGCCGGACGGCCCACGCTCCCTGAAGGGCCGTCCGAAAACCGGTCCGCGCGGGATCCTGACCATTCCTCAAGCGGGCTGGTCGGTAGGGGTAATTGCCATGCTACGACGCCGTCACGGAAAAGCGGCCGTGCGCGCAATGCAGGACATTCGGTCGGGAACACGCGCCCTTTCGGGACGCCCCATCGGGCATGGTGCCGAACAGCAGAATCAGCAATGATCACGGCTGCACATGCTCTCGCCGCGGAAAGTGGCACCGTGGCCGGCCGTGAGGTGCGTTCCGCTTTCCGACCCCGTGTGCGAGCCGTCGTATCGAAAGGAATCCACTGCTGTGGCCGACACGTTCTGGGTAGGGATCGGCAATCCTGATGGTCCGTCCGACCCGCCTGCGGAGATGGAGTACGTCGCGATCCCTCCTGGGGTGAGGATCCTCGTCCACACCCCCGCGTCGTTGACCTACGGCAGTGACGAATGGATCTGGTGGGACCAGCTGGGTGATTGCCGTACAGAACTGAACAGCGATCACCTCGCCCGGAACGACCTGGAAGTGTGGTCGGACCCGGCCCTCGCCGACCCGGGGTTCCCCGCGCTCTTCTCCTGCCAGACGGTGATGGGGCCCGGCATGAGGGCGGATGTGCCGGATCCACTCCGTCTGTGTTCCGGGACCCCGCAGACCTGCCCGACCACGCAGGAGCAGATCCAGGCCGGCGGAGCGCACACCTGCGACGGTGTCCTGGGCATCCTCCACCGCGAAGGACTTGAGGGAAGGGCCTGGCTGATCCTCACCGGGGCGATCGTGCACCAGCCTGAGGCCGGTCCGTCCGAACCCAACGGAACCGATGTCGGTGTGTTCCAGTACCAGCCGTCGACAGCCCCGACGCTCCCCGCGGAGGGCCCCACGGGAGGCCCCGTAGCCGGTCCCCCGACCGGCCCCGCGGCCGGGGGCGGGGCCGGGGGCGGGGCCGAGCGGCCGGTCCCCCTGGCCAGGGAGATCTGCAACGCCAACAGGGCCGTCGTCAGCGAGGCCCGGGACGGCGCGAAGCTCCATTTCCTCCTCGGGGTCCTGTCGGGGGAAACCGTGCTGCTCCTCTCCAGCGACAGGTTCTTCCGGCACAGCCACAGGGGCGACTACCTGACGCGGATCCGGGACCTGCCCGACACGGTCGAAGGAACCCTCACGGTCCGCAACATCCTCCCGGACGTACGGGGGCGGTTCGAGGTGGCCAATCTTGCACCGCAATGGAAGCGGGCGGTCCGCTCTCTGCTCCAAGACTGTGAGAACGACTACGAAGTCGAGTTCTACCGAACGCCGGGGGCGGGAACCCGGACGAAGGCCGAGCGGTCGGCCCGCGATCTCGCCGGAATCCCCGGACGGGCCGCCGCCGTCAACGCCGCGGTCGTGCGGGCCGTCGTGGGTGCGGGGCGCGCGTACTACTGCCTCGGCGGCGGGCTGTTCCTCATGTCCGAGGACAGGAATTTCCTCGACCACGGGGGCCATCTCGACCTGGTGAGGGAGGATCCGAAGGTGCTGTCGGGCTGCCTGGTGATCCATCGGACCAGCCGGACCATCGTGGTCGAAGGCAGGCTCGCCGACGACCGGAAGCGGGCGATCACCGCCGCGGTGCGGGACTTTTGCGGGCACGAGGTCAGGTTCGCGGACGAGCAGCCGGGCTCCGGTCGGCTGCCGAGGTCGGAATTCGCCGAGTTCTTCGTCAGCACGCAGCGCGACGGTGCATGGTGGGAGCTGTACAACGCGGACGCCCTCAAGGAGGACAACCGCTCCGCGCTGCGCAACTCCCGGCCCGCCTCCGACTCCCACGACCCCGTGAGCCTCGATGACCCGGAGGGGAATTCCCGCGAGCTCAAGTTCCTCTTCACGCGGAACGTCCTCTTCCTCTCCTCGCGGAAGGACTTCGGCAACCACCGGGAGATGAACCGGCAGTATGCGAGGAATGCCAAGAAGGGCGACGAACGCATCACGGGCCTCCTCCTCGTGTACCCGCCCGGCGCCAGAACCGGCGGGGGCTGGAAGCTGCAGGTCGTTCCCGACGTCACCCTGTCGGGCGAGCAGGAGCACCGCATACGACTGGCCCTCCACGACCTGGTCCCCCACGAGGTGGAGTTCTTCACGTGAGGTGCGCGCGGGTCCTCCGGGCGGCCCAGTGTCGGTCGGGTCGGGATGCCGCCGGGGCGGGGCGTGGCTACGGTCCGAGGGTATGGAGCACCGTCCGGACGAACGTCCCTCCGGCCCCACCCGTCGCGCCCTCCTCGTCGCCGGGGGCGCCGGCGTCGGGCTGATGGCCGGTTGCGCCCGCCCGGGTGCGCCCGGCGCGCCGGCCGCCGCCACCGCCTCGGCCTCCGTCACCGCCGGCGCCTCCGCGTCTTCGGGGACCACCGGGGGCGGGCTCACCCCCGGTGCGATGACGCTCTTCAAGGACCCGGCGTACAACTTCAACGCGCTCCTCGCCCTCGGCGGCGCCGGAGCGGGTGCCGCGGAGGTCGGTGAGGTCCTGACCGCGGTGAACGCGATCAATGCCGCGGGGGTGTCCGCCCAGACATACGTGGAGACCTTCCGCAAGCTGGGCGACGAGCTCCTCAAGGCGCCCCCGGGCGCCCCGGCCGACGACCGGACCAGGCGTTTCCGGGCGTTGCGGGCCGCCCAGTACTACGGCCAGGCCCTGTTCTTCGTCCTCGGTTCCGACGATCCGGGCAGCGAGGAGAAGCTGTACCGGTCCGGCCGCGGCGCCTGGGACACGTTCTGCGACCTGCACGATCCCGCTCCGGTCAAGGCCACCGTCCCGTACGGCACGACGCCGTTGCCGGTGTGGTTCTTCCGGCCCGACACCTCGGACACTCCGCGGCCCACGGTCATCCTGACCAACGGCAGCGACGGCCAGAACGTGGACATGTGGACCTACGGCGTGCCCGCCGCCCTGGAGCGCGGCTGGAACGCACTCGTCTACGACGGGCCCGGTCAGGGCCAGCTGCTGTTCGTCGACCGGGTCGTGTTCACCCCCACGTGGGAGAAGGTCGTCACGCCCCTCGTCGACTGGCTGACGGCCCGCCCGGACGTGGACCCGCGCCGGATCGCCCTGACGGGACTGAGCATGGCGGGTGACCTCGCGCCGCGGGCCGCCGCGTTCGAACCCCGGATCGCCGCGCTGGTGGCGATGCCGGGGTGCGTGGAGCCGTGGCTGGGCTTCCCGCCCGAGATCCGCGAGATCCTCACGCCCGACAAGCAGAAGACGAACGACATCTGGAACAAGGTGGTCGTCCCGCAACTGGCCCCGGCGGACGCCGCGGTGATGAAGAAGCGCTTCGAGCCGTTCTCCGTCCCCGCGATGCTCGCAGCCCGCCAGGGCAAGCTGTTCACCGACTTCTACACCCCCGCCACCCGGATCCGGGCCTTGACGATCACCGATGTCGTCCGCCGGATCAAGGCACCGACCCTGGTGCTGGACTACGAAGGCGAACAGTTCTACCCGGGCCAGCCACGCCGGATGTACGACGCCCTCACCTCGCCCAAGGACTTCCTGAAGCTCACCGCCGCCCAGGGCGCCCAGCTGCACTGCTCCCCCATGGCCCCGCAGCTGCACTGCGAGGTGGTCTTCGACTGGCTCGACGAGGTGCTGCCCGGCTGAGTGCTCGCCCGCCCGTACCGCCCCGTACCCTTCCCTGTGAGCGCCGGGTCCCGGCGCGACGCGACCGCATGCGGCAGAAGGAACGAGGAACCGGTCATGGAGCCAGCAGCGCACGGCGCGGCCGTCCTGGACGAGACGGCTCGGCTCGCTGCCGTGCTCGACGGAGCGGACTTCGCGGCGCCCGTTCCCACCTGTCCCGGCTGGACCCTCGCCGACCTGACGCGCCACGTCGGCTCCGTGCACCGCTGGTTCACCGTACTGCTGCGCCGGCGCGTGCAGGAGCGGCCCACCGGCCGGGACGTGGACCTGGACCTGCCGGCCTCCCCGCAGGGACTTCCCGGCTGGCTGGCCGACGGGGCGGCGCAGGCCGCCGAGGTCTTCGCCGCCACCGACCTCGACGCGCCCATGTGGGCGTGGGGCCGCGACCAGCACGCCCGTTTCTGGGTACGCCGCATGCACTACGAGACCCTCGTCCACCGGGCCGACGCCGAACTCGCGCGCGGGCTCGCCCCACGGATCGACCTCGCGTCGGCGGTGGACGGCGTCGACGAGTTCCTCACCAACCTGCCGTTCGCCGCACCCTTCGCCCCGGGGACCTCCGCATTGCGCGGTGACGGCCAGGTCATCCGGTTCGGCTGCACCGACCACGACGCGCAGTGGGCGGTGCAGTTGCGCCCCGACGACTTCGGACCGCTTCCCGGGGACGGCCACGCCCTCGGCGGGGCGAGCACCACGGTGAGTGCCCCGGCCGCCGAGCTCCTGCTGTTCCTCTACGGCCGGCTGCCCGCCTCGCACGGCGCCTTGCGCATCCAGGGCGACCGGGACCTGTTCTCGCTGTGGACGGCCCACTCCGCGTTCTGACGACGACCGGCTCGCGGCCGGTCGCCCGGGGTCAGGTGCGGTCGTCGGGCGTGCCGGGCGGCGCGGGTGGGATGAGCAGGAGCCACAGGGGGACCGCGGCCAGGGCCAGGACGCCCAGCCAGAACATGACCGAGCCGAAGCCCTCGGCGAGTCCGGCCGCGGTCGCCCGGTGCAAGGCCTCCTGGGTCGCCGTGTCCGCCGCGCGGCCGGTCGGGAGCGTGGCCCCCGACAGCAGCCGGTCCGCCGTGGCCCCGGTCGGTGCGGGCGCCCCCGTCCGCCGCAGGACCCTCTCCAGGTGGGCGGAGCCCCGGCCGAGGAAGAGCAGGGTACCGGCGGAGACCACCAGGGCCGCCGTCACGTAGCGGACGACGTTGATGATCCCGGAGGCCTCGCCGGAGTGGGCGCTGTCCAGGGCGCGCAGCCCGGCCGCGGACGGCGCGGACAGGGTGCTGCCGACGCCCACGCCCAGGACCAGCGAGCCCGGCAGGATGCCGCCGTACCCGGTGGCGGGTCCCACCGTCGACAGCCAGAGGGCGCCCGCGCCGCTCAGGGCGATGCCCACCGCCACCGGCCACCGGTAGCCGATCCGGTCGCACAGCGGCCCGGTCCCCATCGACACCGCGAACGCGCAGGCTCCGTACGGCAGCAGGGCCAGGCTGGCGGTCACCGCGGAGTAGCCCAGGGTCTCGGGGGAGAGGGCGTAGAGGTTGAAGAAGTACAGGAAACCGATCAGGAACAGGGTGTTGACCGCGGTGCCCAGGCACGCGGCCACCAGGGGCGCCCGCCGCAGCAGGGCCAGGTGCAGCAACGGGGCCGGGCGACGGGTCTCCACCTGGACCAGCAGCGTCAGTGCGGCCACGGCCACCAGGAAGCACAGGAGCGTACGGGGGGATTCCGCTCCCCATGACGGGATCTGTTGCAGCGCCACCAGCAGGGCGGTGAGGCCGACGGACAGCAGCAGGAGTCCGGCCCCGTCGAGCCCTCGCTCGCCGGAGCCCGGCGGCAGGCCCCGCAGGGCGAACGCCGCCACGCAGGCCACGGCCAGCGCCCAGGCGGCGCCGGTCCACCACAGCCACCGCCACGACGGGCCGTCGGTGAACGCGCCGCCGATCAACGGTCCCAGGGCGAAGGCCAGTCCGGCGACGGCGCCCCACAGCCCCAGCGCCACGCCCTGGCGCTCGCGGGGCCAGGTCAGGCGCAGGACCGCCATCGTCGAGGGCATCACCGCGGCCGCTCCGACGCCTTGCAGGACCCGGCCGGTGATCAGCACCGCCTCGGTGTCGCCGGCCGCGACGACGGCCGCGCCCGCCGCGAAGACGAGCGCGCCCCCGACCAGGGTGGTGCGCTGACCGAGGGTGTCGCCGAGCCGGCCGCCGGGCACGACGAGCGCGGCGACGGCCAGCATGTAGGCGCCGACGGCCCAGCCCAGCGCGGTTGTGCCCACCCCGAGGTCGGCGGCGATGGCGCGCAGCGCGGTGTTGATGCCGGTGGTGTTCACCCCGAGGAGGAACAGGGCGGCGCCCGACACCGCGGTCACGGCGACGAGCCGCCCGCGGGGGGTGGCACCGGTGTCCCCGGGCGCCCGGCCCTGGTGCGGGCCGGGCGGCGGGTGCGGGCCGGGCTGCGGCTGAGGCTGCGGGTGGGGGACGTGGAAGAGGGCTCCGCCGAGGACCCGCTTGATCTCGTTCATCCGGTCGTCACGGCTGGAAGATGTGCAGCTCCACCGTTTCGCCCGTGCCGTTGATCTTGACGTAGCCGCTCGCCCGCTTGAAGTGCTGCGTGCCGCCGGTGATCGCGTTCTCCAGGGTCCGCCGCGGGTTGAGCCCCTGCACCGTGATCTGGCCCTCGGGCGTGTTGAAGGTGCCGACCGCCTGCTCCTGGATCTCACCGCCGTCGACGGCCAGGACCGCTCCCTGGTAGCCCCAGGTGCCGAACGGCTCGCCCGTGCCGGAGAGGGCGGACGTACCGAACTCGGTGTAGACGGTGCCGGCGGGCGGGTCGGGCGGCGGCTCGTGGCCCCCGGTGCGGGTCAGGGTGAGTTCGATGACCCGTTCCTTGCGGCCGTCGTGCTGGTCGTGGTTGTCGCTCGGGGAAGCCGACACCGTGGGTACGCACAGGGCCGTCACGCCGACTGCGGCGACGGCGACGCCGACGGCGCGGCGAACTGCTCGCTCAGCGAACACGCATGTTCTCCTTCGCTGTTCTCGCTCGGGACGAGGGCCGTCCTGGTCGGACGGTTCGACAGCGGTGATCATCACACTTTCGGCCATCGGCCAAACCCGCCGTGCCCGCATGCAACCCGGAGGGCGTCAGGCTCGGGAGGACCGGGGCCCGCCCGCCCGGCGTCGTCGGACGGCGAGGAGGGCGACCACCAGGGCCGCACCGAACAGGATCAGGCAGCCCAGGGTCAGCAGCGTGACCTCGAAGGCGGTGGTGAAGGCGTCGTCGGCGGCGGTGCGGACACGGTCCTGCGCGACGTCGTCGGGCAGCCGGCCCAGCAGTTCGCTGCTCGCCTTGCCCTGGGTGAGGACGTCGTCGAGGGCGGCCTGTTCCTCGACGGTGAGGTCGGTGGCCGAGGGGTGGACCAGCGCGTTCCGCCGGCCCCATTCCACCGAGGTGAACAGCAGGTTGGTGAGGGCCAGCCCCAGGGTCGCTCCCAGTTGGCGGGCCTGGACGGCAAGGCTCGCCCCGACGCCCCGGGCGGAGCCGGGCAGCGAGGTCATGACCACCACCGTCGCGGACGGGTAGACCAAGGGGGGCGCCAGTCCGAAGATCACGAGGGCCGGGAGGAGAAGGAGACCCTGGCGCGCTTCGACCCCGAAGGCCAGCCAGAGGAGGGTGCAGCCCGTGAGGGCCAGGCCGGTGACGATCAGGTGGACACCACGCCCGCGGTCGGTCAGCTGGCCCGCGTACGCCGAGACGCCGAGGGCGCCCAGGCTCGTGGCCGTGACCAGCAGGCTCGCCTGGAAGGCGCTGAAGTCCAGCACGTGCTGGAAGTACAGCATGGTGTAGACCGCGAGGGTGAGCCCCGCGCACTGGACGAAGGCCAGCGCCGCCATGGGGGTCGACACCGTCGGCAGGCGGAGGTACCTGAGGTCCAGCAGGGGTTGGGCGGCGCGCAGTTCGACGCGGACGAACGCGCCGAGGAGGGCGACGCCGGCGGCCAGCGCCAGCAGGGTGCCGTAGTGGGCGTAGCCCCACTCCGAGGAACGCTCGAAGGCCAGGACCACCAGGGTGAGACCCGTGGCGATCAGGACGGCGCCCCGCACGTCCAGCGACCTCCGTCCCGCCGCCCTGCTCTCCACCAGCGCGCGTCGGGTGAGGGCCACGACCAGCACGGACGCCGGCACGGCGGCGGCGAACGCCCATCTCCAGCTGAGGACCTGCACCAGCAGGGCGATGCCGAGCGGCACCACGATGCCGAAGAGCGTGATCCCGGCGGTCTGCACGCCGACGGCCCAGCCGTGGGTGTGTTCCGGCAGCGCGGCCGTCAGGTTCGCCACGGCGAGCGGCACGGCCAGGGCCACGCCCAGGCCCTGCACGGCACGGGACACCACCAGGAACGTTCCGTCGGGGGCGATCGCGCACAGTGCCGAGCCGATCCCGAAGACCACCAGGCCCAGGAGCAGCACCTTCCGGCGCCCCACCACATCGCCCAGCCGGCCGGTCACCACCGCGAACGCGGTGACCGGCAGCAGGGCGGCCACGACGACCCAGTGCAGCTCGGAGCTGTCGAGGCCGAGCTCCCGCTGGATGACGGGCAGGGCCACGATGATGCTCGTCAGGCTGGAGAACAGGAGGGAGGCCGCGGTCACCATCGCGACCAGCGCCGCACGCTGTTGCGACGTCAGCTCTCGGAGGTGGCCCATGCCGCGTCACTGTAGTTGCGGCCCGGCCGGCAGACGTCGAGTGACACAGATGAGCAGCGGAAATCCTCGACTGCGCAGATGCGGGGACAGCGATATCCTGATAAGGGGCAATGCCCCGATTCCCCTTTCGAGGTCTTCTCATGAGCGATGCAGATGCGGGAATGACGAATAAGGAGCTGGATTCCGCGTTCGACGCGGACTACGAATACTTCATGCGGATCCAGCATCATTCCGAATACAACCTTCGCGAGCTCGACATCGTGACGCACCTGGGGGGACTGCAGCCGGGAGAGAAGGTGCTGGACGCTCCCTGCGGCTACGGGCGGATCTCGCTGGGGCTGGCCCGGGCCGGCTTCGAGGTCGTGGGGATCGACCGTAGTGAGCAGTTCATCCGTTCGGCCCGGAGGGACGCGGCCGAGAGCGGTGTGTCCGTCGATTACCGGATCGGCGATCTGCGGACACTCGACCTGGCCCCGCAGTTCGACCTGGCGGTCATGTGGTTCAACTCGTTCGGCTACACGTCCGACGACGAGAGCCGGCGCATCCTCGCCAATCTGCGGCATGCGCTCCTGCCCGGCGGGCGGCTCGTCGTCGACACGGTGAATCCGGCTTTCGAATACAGTCAGGCATTCGCGCAGAATCCCCGTTATCGGATGATGCAGGGCGCCGGGACGGACTTCCTCGTGGACGAGATGACCGTGCTCGCGGACCGGGTCAAGGGCAGGCGCATCATCGTCCGTTCGGGTGCCGTCCGCGAACTGCTCTGGTCCCTGCGTCTGTTGAGCCAGGGGGAGTTCGGTGACTGGTTCAGGTCGGCGGGGTTCGGCTCCGTCGCGTTCTTCGGTGAGGACGGCCCGGGACCTCCGAAGATCGGCCGGCGCCGGATGATCGTCGTCGGACGCCTGTAGCCCCCGGTCGGCCGTTCGGCCGAGCCGCCTGGCGGGATGTCAGGTCCGGCCGAAGACTGGGCTCGTAGCGTCGGCCTTCCGGCGGGCTGCCACCCCCTGTCACGGAGGTTCGATGACGGAGCACCCCTACGGGCCGGCGCGATCCCGTCGGCGTTTTCGGTTCGGGACGACCCTGCTGGGAGCGGTCCTGGCCGCGGGTCTGGCGATGGCGCCGCCGGCCGGCGCAGCGGCGCCGAGCGCCAATCCGCCCTCGCCATCACCCGGCGACCCCCGCCAGCTGGCCTATGTGGCGAATCAAAGTTCGGACGACGTGTCGGTGATCGACACCGCCACCAACACCGTCGTCACCACGATCAGCACCGGTGAAGGCTCCGGACCGTCCGGGGTCGCCGTCACACCCGACGGCACCAAGGCCTACGTCACCGACTTCGCGGCGAACCAGGTGTCGGTGATCGACACCGCCACCAACACCGTCGCCACCACGATCAGCACCGGTGAAGGCTCCGGACCGTCCGGGGTCGCCGTCACACCCGACGGCACCAAGGCCTATGTCGCCGAGAGCCTGTCGGACACCGTGTCGGTGATCGACACCGCCACCGACACCATCCCCACCACCGTCGCCGTCCCTGGCGGTACCTCACCCTTCCAGGTGGCGGTCGCCCCGACGAACGGCAGCCAGGTCTACGTCTCCCTCCGGGCCGGCGGGAACGACGGGGACGTGGCGGTGATCTCCACCGCCACCAACACCCTCACCGACGTCATCGGCCCCCAGACCCCCGCCTACGGACTGGCGGTCACCCCCGACGGCGGCCAGCTCTACGTCGCCCAGTTCACCGACCAGATCAACCAAGTGACCGTCCTCGACACGGCCACCGGCAACACCATCACCACCATCGACACCGGCACCGACACCCAGCCCTTCGGCGTGGCGGTGACCCCGGACGGCACTCGTGCCTACGTCACCTTCAGCGGCAACGGCGCGGGCCAGGAGTCCGTGGGCGTGATCGACACCGCCACCGGAACCCTCGTCGACACCGTCGGCGTCGGCGAGGCACCCGTCGCGGTGGCCGTCACCCCTGACAGCAGCCGGGCGTACGTCGCCAACAGCAGCTCCAACGACGTGTCGGTGATCGACATTGCCACCGACACCCTCTCCGACACCGTCGGTGTCGGCACGGGACCGATCAGCGTGGCCATCGCCACCGTCCCGGGCGTCCCCTCCCCCGGCCCCCGCGGGACGGTCTCCTCCGCCAAGCCCGTCGCGGTGTACGCCAAGCCCGATCGGCACTCCGACGTGGTCGGCCACCTCAAGCCGGGCCGTACCGTCGCCCTCGCGTGCAAGCTCGGGCACGGCGACCGCGCCGCGGGCGGCGACCACGGCTGGTACAAGCTCGCGGAAGACCCCCGCGGGTGGGTGCAGGCCGAGCGGTTGAGGGTCGTCAACCCGCCCGTCCCGCCTTGCTCGCACGGGTGATCGACTGACCTCCGACTGGGCGGCTCCGGTGTTCCGGGGCCGCCCGTCGGAGTGTCGAATTGGCTTGCAGATTTGTCCTGTTTAGGTTGATTTGCGTCCGTTCTTCGGTCTCCGGTAGGGACAGGAAATGTTTGCCACATTGAGCAAAAGGCGTTCGTCGGCCGCGAAGATCGCGGGAATGTCCGCCGTGGGAATGCTGGCGGGCGCAGCGGCCGTGGCGGCGCTGATGTCCGCGCCGGCGGCGAGCGCCAGCCCCGGGGACGACAAGCCGGTTTCCCTGCTGGGGACGTGGACGGGTGAACGCCAGGTCATCAGCAGCGCGAACGGGTTCTTCGAGGGGCCGGTCTCCTTGCAGGTGACCGAGCAACAGGACCGCACCTTCAAGGGACTCACGAGGTACGTCACCTCCGGGGGCGTGCGCGTCGAGAAGACCGTGGTCGGCGCCTTCACCCCTCATCGTTCGGTGATGGCCGGCTCGAACGACGAGGGCGTCTACACCTTCGAGCTGGTGCACCGTGACGTGCTGGAGTACTGCTACACCGAACACGGTGGCGACGCCTCCGTGACGTCCTGCGGCAAGCTGGTGAGGAACCACCGCTGACCTGCCCGGGTGAGGGCGAGACCACCCTCCAGGGCGCCTACAGCGAGCAGGGCACGCCGCTGCGGACGTTCGAGGACGCCGTGGTCGGCGGGACCGACAAGTACGCGGGTGCCAAGGGGCAGGCGTCGTACACCCTGCTCGACTCGGAGGACCCGACGCGCCCGCGGTACCACGTCCGCGTCACCCTCGACCACGGCAAGGGCGGCGGCAAGGGCAAGGGCCACGGCCCGCGACAGCCCCCTCCCCCTCCTCCGCCGGGACGGTGGTGTCCGGGCGGAGGAGGACCGCCTCACATGAGCTCGCGGCCCCGGGTCTCGGGCAGGCCGAGCAGGGCCAGTACGGCGATGGCGTAGCCGACCGCGCCGAACACCAGCGCCCCGCCCACGCCCCAGCTCGCCGCGAGGAACCCCACCAGGGTCGGGAAGAACGCGCCCACCGCACGGCCGGTGTTGTAGGTGAACCCCTGGCCCGTGGCCCTGAGGGCGGTCGGGTAGAGCTCGGCGAGGAACGAGCCGAACCCGCTGAAGATGGCCGACATGCAGAAGCCCAGCGGGAAGCCGAGGACCAGCAGCAGGTCGTTCTTGCCGGGCGGGATGTGGGTGTAGGCGAGGACGGCCAGCGCGGAGAGGAACGCGAAGAGGATGATATTGCGCTTGCGGCCCAGCCGGTCGGTGAGGTAGCCCCCGGTGAGGTAGCCGATGAACGCGCCGGAGATGAGGAAGGCCAGATAGCCTCCCGTGCCGACGACGGTCAGGCCGCGGTCGGTCTTGAGGTAGGTCGGCACCCAGGTGGCGAGCGTGTAGTACCCGCCCTGGACACCGGTCGAGAGCAGTACGGCGAACAGCGTGGTGCGCAGCAGCCCCGGCCGGAAGATCCCGGTGAACGAGCCCCGCCGGGTGCTCATGGCCCGGGCGTGCGCGTGGGCCGGCGCGTCGTCGACGTGCCGCCGGATGTAGACGACCAGCAGGGCGGGCAGGGCCCCGGTCCAGAACATCACGCGCCACGCGATGTCGTCGTCGAGGAAGTTGAACACCAGCGTGTAGACGACCACCGCCAGTGCCCAGCCGGCCGCCCAGGCGCTCTGGACACCGCCGAGGGTGCGCCCGCGGTGCCGGGCGGAGGCGTACTCGGCGACGAGGACCGCGCCGACCGCCCACTCGCCGCCGAAGCCGATGCCCTGCAGGGCGCGGAAGACCAGCAGCGCCTCGTAGCTGGGTGCGAAGCCGCACAGGACGGTGAAGACGGCGTACGTGATCACCGTGATCATCAGTGCCTTCACCCGGCCGATCCGGTCGGCGAGGATGCCCGCGAGGATCCCTCCGACCGCCGAGACGACCAGGGTGACGGTGGTGAGGAGGCCGGTCTGGCCGCCGTCCAGACCGAAGTATGCGGCGATGGCCACCATGCTCAGGGGCAGCGTGAAGAAGTCGTAGGAATCCAGGGCGTAGCCGCCGAACGCACCGTAGAAGGCGCGCCGACCGCGCGGCCCGAGCGCGCGCAGCCAGGCGAACGGGCCGGTCTCCGCGCGCCGTTCACCGTCCTCGTCCGCGGTCGGGCCGTCCTTGCGGTCGTTGCCGTCATGCGCCGTCATTCGCGTCTGCACCCCGTACGGAGAACGGTCCTGTGCCCGGGACCCTACGCCGCACCCGGCCCGTTGTCCCGGGAATCCGCCGGGGCGGCGCGCCGACCGCGCCGGGCCGCCTCCGCCGAGAGGGGGAGGAGCCGATCGCCCTGCGCGGGGGCCGGTCGGGGGAGCGTGCTCCGGCCACGGTCGGCCGAAAGTGGACGGGTCATCGTCGTCCAGGGCGGGAAGGCTCAACGTGCGCCACTCGGCGACCTCAGCGGTGTGCGGCCCCGCGACACGTCCGCAGCCCACCGCGGCGGAGGGCGACCTGCGCCCGCCCGGCACCCCGCTCGAGAGCCCGCCCGAGAGCCCGTCCGAGAAGCTGCGCCGGTACGCACGCGCCGCCGCGCCGGCGCTCGTGGTGTACGGGGCGAGCGCGGCGGTCCACCTGGTGCTGCTGGCGCTCATGGCCGGAGCGGGGTCCGGCGGGCCCGGGCTGCTGGACCGGCTGCTCGCCTGGGACGGGCGCCATTTCACGGACATCGCCGCGTACGGCTACCCGGACGGGTTCACCTACGGGGCCGACGGCAAGCCGACCGGGAACGACCTCGCCTTCTTCCCGCTGTTCCCGCTCCTGAGCCGCGCCGTCCACCACCTGACCGGCCTGGACACCGGCCTGGCCGCCGTCGTGACCGCGCACCTGGCGATGATCGCCGCCCTGGTCGTCGTCCAGCAGCTCATGACCAGGCTCTACGGACGGCGGACGGCCCTCGTCGTGATCGTCCTGCTGGCCGCCGCGCAGCCCATGTCGATCGCCTTCTTCATGGCCTACAGCGAATCCCTCTTCCTCGCGCTGGGCGCAGGGGCCCTGCTGGCCGTGCACCGCAAGGCCTGGCTCACGGCCGGCGCGCTCGGCCTGCTCGCCGGTCTCACCCGGCCCGCGGCGGTCTCCGTGGCCGCGGCGATCGCGGTGGCCGCCGCCCTGCACCTGTACCGCGAGCGGCGCCTGTCCTGGCGTCCCCCGGCCGCGGTCGCCCTCGCCTGCGTCGCCACGCCTGCGTACCTGTGGTGGGTGGGGAACCGTCTGCACCGGCTCGACGCCTGGTTCCTCATCCAGGAAGCGGGCTGGGGAACCCACTGGGACTTCGGCCGCGCCTACGTCGACTTCCTGCGTTCTACCCTGGCCGGCAGTGACGGCTGGGTCGCCGTCAGCACCGCCGTCCTCACCCTCGGTCTGCTCTGCGCCACGGTCGTCGCGTGCCGCCGCACCACCTGGCCGCCGCTGCTCGTCCACGGGTGCGTGGTGGTGGCCCTCACCCTCGGGCAGAGCAACTTCTACCACTCCAAGCTCCGCCTGCTCATACCCGCGCTGGTGTTCCTCGTCCCGCTCGCCCGCGCGATCAGCAGGACCAGCGGCCGGACCGCCGCCCTCACCCTCGGCGCGGCGGCCCTCTTCGGCTGCTGGTACGGCGCCTACATGCTCACCGTCTGGCGCTACGCGATCTGACGGGTCTGACGGGTCTGACGGGTCTGACGGGTCTGACGGGTCGCGGAGGAGCGGGTCAGTGGTGGTGGACGGTGGCGCCGTAGTCGGACAGGTCCACCTCGGTGCCGTAGAGGTGGACGGTGCCGCCGTGGGCCATGACGGTGGCCTGGTCGTAGGCGTGGACCGTGGCGCCGTCGTGGACGGTGACGGTGGAGCCGGCGTAGGCGTGGACGACGGCTTCTCCCTCCGCATGGTGCAGGACGGCCTGGTCCTCGACGTGGACCGTGCCGCCCGTGGCCGTGTGGATCGTGGATCCCGTGTGGGCGTGGACGGTTCCCCCGGTGACGGCGTAGACGCTGCTTCCCGTGTGGAGCTGGACGATTCCACCGGCCACCTCGCTGATCGGGGTGGTGCTGGCGGATTCGACGTCTCCGCCCTTGACCGAGGTGAGACGGCTGGTGCCGTTGAGGGTGACGAGGCCGTCGATCACTTCGTCGACGGTGCTGTTGTCCATGACCAACAGGGTTCCGCCGTGCACGACGGAGCACCACGAGTCCCCGTGCAGGGTGGCCGGCCCGTTGTAGAGGTTCTCGATCGTTCCGTCCTGGACGCCCACGTGGTAGTGGGTCCACTTGTTGACGATGGTGCCGCTGGGGTGGCAGTGACCGGCTCCTCCGTGGAGGTTGACCACCACGCCACCGCTCCAGATGCTGCAGACCCCGCCGTACTGGTCGGTGACCGTGGCGCCGCGTCTGATGTCGACGTAGCCGCCGCGCAGGGTGCTGATGACGGCGCCGTCGACGGCGTTGACCGCGCCGTCGTTCATGACGGCCAGGGGTTCGCCGTCGATCCCCCCGCACAGTTGGATCGCTCCGCGTCCCCGGTCGAGGGTCAGACGCTCCGCCTCGGGGCCGCCTCCGGGCGCGAAGTACAGCGGCTCCGGGTCGGACAGGGAGGCGTTGAGCTCGCTCTGGGTGTAGATGGTCCGGTAGGGGAGGTCCGTCCGGTGCGCCACGTCCCGTAACCGTCCGGTCGGCCGGTCCTCGGGCTGGGACGCGGCGAACGCGTGCATGCCCGTGGTGACCTGGGACCAGCGGCGGCGGTCCTCCAGGGGAAGCTCCGCCATGACCTGCTGAACGATTTCGTCGGGGAGTTCGGAGGTGGGGTGTTCGAATCCTGCGGGGTCGGTCAACGAGATCTCCTTCGTCATTCCCGGTCGATGCGGGCTCGACATTCCGGTCGGAGTCCTCGGTCAACCTACAGATGACCGAACGGGCGCCCACATGTCCGATGGGGCAGCCCATCGGACAGCGGCGGTCTGCACGTTGGAGCAGCACGGGGCGCATGCGGAGGACCGGTCACCTCCTGCTCGCGCGGCAGGGCGCCGTCGTCCGTCGGATCCACCGCCGCGTGCCCGCGTGCCCGCGCGCCCGCACGCACGCCCGCATCCCTATATCCCGCTGATCCCTACGACATATCCTTCACCCGCCTTACGGCTCACTTCGTCCCATCGGGCAATGTCCGGTATTCCGGTGGACGGGTCGAACGAATGGACCACGATCACATCCCCTTCCGGGTCCGTCTCGCACCCGTAGGCGACGAGCCAGTGCATGGCCGTGGACCACATGACCGGAACACCCTTCGCGCACGCCTCGACGAGTATCTCGCCCGTCAGTTCGGGGAAATAGAAGAAGGGCACGCCCTCAGGAAATTCCGGAACCCCGCAGCCGTCGACGGCGTATTCCAGGGCGGCCCAGCCGAGGGGGATCTTCTGCATTTCTTCGTGGACTTCACCGATGGAGGCAGTTGCCCCGATCTTCTCCTGCGCGGCGGTGAAGGACTTTCGGTAGGCTTCGAACGCCTGCCCGGTCGCCTTTCCCGACATCAGGTACAGGTGCATCGCGTCGTCGGCGGTCATGTCCGTCCCCACCGCCCAGTTGCAGGCCGTGGCCACGGCCGCCGCGTAGCACTGGTAGCCGGCCTGGACACAGCCGGGTGAGGGCAGCTCGGCCATTCCCGTGTACTCGCCCTTCGGCGTCGCGCCCGCTCTGGTCCCCAGGCGCGTCCTGAGGAGCAACTTGCAGCCGGGGCACCGGAATTCTCCGTCCCCGTAGCTGGCGAAACATGCTCGGCAGAGCATCACGGTCCCGCCGCATTCGACCGGGCAGACAAATATGTCGTCCGCCCGGTACTGCACTTCCGTACAGGTCTCCAGACAGGCTATGCAGAGGTTGGCAGCGACTCTCGCGGTCTCCTCCTCACTCTCCGGCCTGAGCTCCATGCCCAGGTCCAGGAATTCGCTCATGGCCTGGAACTCGCCGATCGTGAGGCCCCTGACATCCTTCGGCAGGTTCGCGCACGCTTGGCATGCGACTCCGGAACCCTGCTCCTGCGCGCATCTGCGGCACACCACCGCACGTTGGCACTGCGACAGGCAGACAAATATTTCTCCGGAGAGATAGGATTCCATGGGAAAGCATTCCTGGCAGAATGCACACTGGTACACGCGGGCCCCTTTTCCGAGGATGGCGCACATGATTGTGCCAACTCCGGAGAAGGACGAGAGGGCCCATGGGGCGTCCTTCGGGGCAGCCGCGAGGTCCCCGCAGAGGCGGACGACCGGGTTACCGGGCCGTCACCTCAACGGCGGGGGCCGAGGACCTCGTCCAGGTCCACGGAGCCGGTCTCGTCGTGGCCGGAGGCCAGGAAGCCGTCGACGGCCGGGATGGCGGCGACGCGCAGCTGCCAGGTACGGACGACGTCGTGCAGGGGGGTGAGGGTGTAGGTGTGCCGGGAGGCGTCGAGAGCCCTGGCCCAGTCCTGCTGGAAGGCCGGCACCCAGGTCTCGGCACGGCGGCCGGCGCGCAGACGGGCCAGCAACTGGGCGGCGGCGGCCGGGGCCGGCGGGGCGGGGGCTTCCTCGGGCTGCGCGCTCACGGGCTCCTCCAAGCGGGTCGTACCGCCACGATAGCCGCCGGAGGGCTGCGGGAAGGAGGGGTTCGCGGCACTGCGTACCCCGGACCGGCCCGACGGCAACGCGGGCCCGCCGTGCTCGGCACGGCGGGCGCGTCCGGTGCGTCGTCAGCGGGTGCCGAGGAGGTGGTCGACGGCCAGCTGGTCGAGGCGTTCGAAGGCCATGCCGCGGGCGGCGGCGGCTTCGCGGTCGAAGTCCTCGTAGGCGGCCCGGTCCGCGAGGAGTGCCTGGAGCCCGTCCTCGGCGGTGGGGAGGGCGAGTTGGTCCAGGCGGGACGCGGCCAGGGCGGCCTTGACCTCCGGGTCGGCGCGGAAGGCCGCGGCGCGCTCCTTGAGGACGAGGTAGTTGCGCATGCAGCCGGCGGCCGAGGCCCAGACGCCGTCCATGTCCTCGGTGCGCGGCGGCTTGAAGTCGAAGTGGCGGGGGCCGGTGTAGCCGCCGGATTCGAGCAGGTCGACGAGCCAGAAGTCCTGTCTGAGGTTGCCGGCGCCGAAGCGGAGGTCCTGGTCGTACTTGATGCCGCTCTGGCCGTTGAGGTCGATGTGGAACAGCTTGCCCGCCCACAGGGCCTGGGCGATGCTGTGCGGGAAGTTGAGCCCGGCCATCTGTTCGTGGGCGACCTCGGGGTTGACGCCGAACATCTCGGGCCGTTCGAGGCGTTCGATGAACGCGAGGGCGTTGCCGACCGTGGGCAGGAGGATGTCGCCGCGGGGCTCGTTCGGCTTGGGCTCGATGGCGAAGCGGAGGCCGTAGCCCTGTTCCGTGACGTACTCGGCGAGGAGGTCGAAGGCCTCCTTCAGGCGGTCCAGTGCGACGCGGACGTCCTTCGCCGCGCCGGACTCGGCGCCTTCCCGGCCGCCCCAGGCGACGTAGACACCGGCTCCGAGTTCCGCCGCCAGGTCGATGTTGCGGATGGTCTTGCGCAGGGCGTAGCGGCGTACGTCGCGGTCGTTCGCGGTGAAGGCGCCGTCCTTGAACACCGGGTGGGTGAACAGGTTGGTGGTGGCCATGGGGACGGTCAGGCCGGTCTCGTCCAGCGCCTTGCGGAACCGCACGATGCGGGCCTGCCGGTCGTCGGGCCCCGCGTCCGGCGGCAGGAGGTCGTCATCGTGGAAGCTCACCCCGTAGGCGCCGAGCTCCGCCAGGCGGTGCACGGTCTCCACCGGGTCCAGCGGCGCTCGGGTGGCCTCACCGAACGGGTCACGGCCCAGCCAGCCGACGGTCCACAGGCCGAAGGTGAAGCGGTGCTCGGGTGCGGGAACGAATTCATTCATGATCTCGTCTCCTTATCTCCGTTTCACATACCGGGAGTTTCGATATTTCTAATATGACACGTGGTACGGAGAGGTGATTCGAGGCCGGAATGCGATTCATCCTCCGTGTCCCCCGAACAGGGGACACGGCCATGAAGGAGTTCGTGATATGGGTCGTGCTGTGACATCGACACCGACGTGCGTGGTCCTCGGCGTGGACAGCTCGACGCAGTCCACGAAGGCCGTGTTCGTCGACGCGTTCACGGGCGAGGTCCTGGCCACCGGCCGGGCGCCGCACGTCGTCCAGGGCGTGGGCGGCGCCCGTGAGACCGACCCCGAGGTGTGGTGGGAGGCCCTGCGGACGGCCGTCACCGCCGGGCTCGACGCCCTCGCGGGGCGCGGCGCGGGTCCGGGGGCGGTGGCCGGCCTGGCGGTCGCGGGACAGCAGCACGGGCTCGTCACCCTCGACCGTGACGGGCGGGCGCTGCGTCCTGCCCTGCTGTGGAACGACACCCGGTCCGCCCCTCAGGCCGTGGAGCTGGTCGACGCGCTCGGCGGCCCGGCGGCGTGGAGCGACCGGACGGGATCGGTCCCGGTCGCCTCGTTCACCGCCGCGAAGTGGCTGTGGCTGCGGCGCAACGATCCCGGCACCGCCTCGGCGTGCGCGGCCGTGCGGCTCCCCCACGACTTCCTCACCGAGCGGCTGTGCGGGCAGGCGGTCACCGACCCTGGCGACGCCTCGGGGACCGGCTGGTACGACACCGGCCGGGGCGCGTACGACCCCGAACTGCTGGAGCTCCTCGGCCTGTCCCCCGCGCTGCTCCCCGCCGTCGCCCCGACCGCGGGATTCCGCGCGGGCTCGCTGACCCCGGCCGCGGCCGCCGTCCTCGGGCTGCCGGCGGGGATCGCGGTCGCCGCCGGCACCGGGGACAACATGGCTGCCGCGGTGGGTCTGGGGCTGGGGCGGTCCGGGCTCCTCGACCATCCGGTGCTCAGCCTGGGCACCTCCGGCACGGCCTTCGCCGTGACGGCGGACCGGCCGCGCACCCGCGGGCTCCCGCAGGTGGCGGGCTTCGCCTCGGCCGACGGCGGCTTCCTCCCCCTGGCCTGCACGCTCAACTGCACGCTCGCCGTGGACAAGATGAGCGCCCTGCTGGGTCTGGACCGCGACGACACGGCTCCCGGTGGGGAGGCCGTGCTGCTGCCGTACCTCGACGGGGAACGCACCCCCGACCTGCCGGCGGCCTCGGGGCTGCTGACCGGGCTGCGCCACACCACGACCCGGCAGCAACTGCTGGGCGCCGCCTACGAAGGTGCGGTCGTCACGCTGCTGCGGGCCCTGGACGACGTCCTGCGGGCCTGTGGCCTCGACCCCGCCGACCCGCGCACGGCCGCACTGCCCCTGCGTCTCGTGGGTGGCGGCGCGGCCGGCCGCACCTGGCGGGACACCGTCCGCCGCCTCTCCGGCCGCCCCCTGGTCGTCCCCGCCCGCACCGAACACGTCGCCCTCGGCGCCGCCGCCCTGGCGGCCGGGGCCACGGGGGAGGATCCCGTCGCGGTGGTACGGGCGTGGGACACGG